>DASWRC010000030.1:0-88690 GCA_036403375.1 Pyrinomonadaceae bacterium | reverse complement strand
TAAAAGAAACTGTTTTTCTTCATTCGGAAGAGTTTGATTTAGGCGAAATTGCTTTGCGCGAAAGAGCAGC
This sequence comes from Pyrinomonadaceae bacterium, assembly GCA_036403375.1. Taxonomy (GTDB): domain Bacteria; phylum Acidobacteriota; class Blastocatellia; order Pyrinomonadales; family Pyrinomonadaceae; genus JAFDVJ01. The sequence continues at coordinate 88,620 of DASWRC010000030.1, read as the reverse complement.
AAAAATCGCTTTGTTCTGCCGAAATGCGAGCGTTGCTTTTGAAATGGTTCGATTTACGGTTTTGTAAATTTTTGTAAAACGGGCTCAGTGCTGACATCCCGGTTTGGAATAAATTCGTCCAAAAATCGGATATGTTTGAAAAAGGATTTCGAGAGTTGAAAATTTCGCGTATCAAAATTAATATTTCCAAAGACAGCTCTACTCAACCTCTGATTTCCGATTAAAATCAAACAATTTTTCAGAGAGGATTTTTCCTTTGATAACGACAAATTTATTAAAAACTTTCGCCGAAGATTTTTTATGGGCAGGCGGAATCGAAGACACATTTGTTCCGCAAACGCGTCCCGGACACCGCGCGCTCGACGAGTACGAATTGATGGGACATTACGAGCATTGGCGCGAAGATTTGACTCTGGCGCGCGAGCTAGGGCTAAAGGCTCTGCGCTGGGGCGTGCCCTGGTACAAGGTCGAACCGGAACCGGGCAAATTCGATTGGCGCTGGACGGACGAAGTCATTCCGTTTATGGTCGAAGAATTGAAAATTCTGCCGATCATCGATTTGATGCATTACGGCACGCCGTTCTGGCTCGCGCGCGAATTTGCGAACAGGGATTACCCGGCGGCGGTCGCGCGCTACGCCGCCGAGTTTTCGAGCCGCTATAAAAGCCTCACAAAATGGTACACGCCGCTCAATGAGCCGATTATCAATGCGCTGATGTGCGGGATGCGCGGTCTTTGGGCACCGTACTTGAAAGGCGAAAAAGGATACCTGAAAATAATGATGCAGCTGGCGCGCGGAATCGTCCGCACGGTAAATGCCATCAAGGAAATTCAGCCCGATTCGGTGGTGGTTCACGTCGAAGCGACCGGTCTGACGCGCACCATCAGCGAAGATTTGGCGGCGCTCGCGCGTGAAGAAACGCATCGCGGCTATCTTTGCTACGATTTGATTACGGGTCGCGTCGGGCACGACCATCCGCTTTTTCCGTGGCTTGTCCGCAACGGCGCGACGCCGTCGGAATTAGACGAACTGCGGCGCAATAAAATCACGCTCGACGTTGTCGGCATGAACTTTTACCCGCAGTGGTCAACCAAACAACTCTACATCGACAAACGCGGGCGGCTTGCTTTTCAGGATACCGAGCCTGACGGGCAAGGTTTTCCCGAGCTGATTACCGATTACTACAATCGCTATCAAGTGCCGATTATGATAACGGAAACGAGTGCCGTCGGCAGCAGCGAAGTCCGCGAACACTGGCTCGAATCTTCCGTGTCGATGATTAAAAATCTGCGCGGGTCGGGCGTGCCGGTCATCGGCTACACGTGGTTTCCGCTCTTTACGATGATTGACTGGCGGTATCGTTTTTCACAAGAACCGCTGGAGAATTTCTATCTCGAACTCGGAGCTTACAGCCTGAACCGCGAACAGGGCGCAAAGCGCTGGCTCGAAACGCCGGTTGTCGCGCAGATGAAAAATTATATTCAAAACTCCGCGGCGAGAGTCGGCAATCTACAGATGGCGAAAGTAGTTCGTTAAAAATTCATGTCTTTGAAATTTCAGACTTCTTTTTTGTGAGCGACATAGACGGAATTAACGGAGATGGAATTCGTGTAAGGATTTGCAAATTCGACATCGTGAGCCGACGCGTCGCCGAAAACAGACTTTAAGTGTTTCGTGAATTTCTCATCTGCCGGGTCGTCTGACCAAAGCGCAAATGCGCCGCGCGGCTTTATTTGTTTACGAAGCAGCGCGAGTCCTTCTGCGCCGTAGAGCGATTTGTTTTTTTCATCAAGAAAATGTTCGGGCGAATGGTCTATGTCGAGCAGCACCGCGTCGAAACTTCTTCCTTTCTCGAAGCGGTCGAAACCGGTGCGTGCCAGCTCGAAAAAATCGCCTTGCCGCAGCTCGCATTTTTTGTCGTCCGACAACATTTTGCCCATTGGAACGAGCCCGTTTCGATGCCAGTCAATGACCTCCTGAAACAAATCAATGACAAGCAGGGAGCGAACATTTTCATTTTCCAGCGCCGCCGCTGCCGTGTAACCTAAGCCCAGACCGCCGACGACAACATCGAGTTCGCCTCCGAGCCCCGCGAGTCCGATGTCGGCAAGCGCTTTTTCGCCCGCCGTAAAAAGACTCGACATCAGGAATTCTTCGCCGAGCTTAACTTCAAAAACTTCCTTGTTTTGCAAAAGAGTTTCTATTCTCCGGCGAAGCGTGAGTTCGCCGAGAGGCGTTTTGTGATATGCGAGTTCTTCAATTTTCATTAGTCGCGGTGTTTTAACTTCAATTTTAGACAAACATAATATTACAACAGCACAAAGTAGGAATAAGCAGCCGGACGCAATTAAAATAAACAAACCGCCGGAATAGATGAAAGATGAAAGATGAAAACCGTTGTTCAAAGCTCTCAATCGTACTTCGAACAACGGTTTTTGTCGGAAAATAATTTGGTAACTTCCGGTTTTTAACTTAACGTCGGCAAGGCTTTGCCGTTTCCGTTGGTTTTTCCGTTCGTTGAAATATACGCCGGAACGGAAATTTTCTTTTCCGAAGATTTGGCGATAACCGCCGCTTCTTTGCGTTTCATGCCGATAATCTTGCCGTATTCCGTCAGACTTTGGGCGACGATTTGGTCCATATTGTAATAGCGATACGTTGCCAGTCGTCCGACAAAATAAACGTCGGGACGCGCGTCCGCGAGCGCTTTGTATTTCGCGTAGATGTCGGCGTTTTCCTTGCGCGGAACCGGATAATACGGGTCGCCTTCGGCTTGCGGAAATTCGTACACGATGCTCGTTTTTTCGTGTTCCTGTCCCGTCAAATATTTGAATTCCGTGATGCGCGTATAAGCCTGCTCGTTCGGATAATTGACGACCGGCGCGCTCTGGAAGACTTTCGTGTCGTGCGTTTCGTGTTTGAATTCCAGAGAGCGATACGGCAGCTTCCCGTAGCGATAATCGAAGAACGAATCAATCGGTCCGGTATAAATCATTTCGCGAAACGGAATGTGTTTGACGATTTCGCGGTAATCGCAATTGAGCAGAATCTTGATATTCGGGTGGTCGAGCATATTTTCGAACATCCGCGTGTAGCCGTATTTCGGCATCGCCTGAAAAGTATCGGTAAAATAGCGGTCGTCGCGGTTCGTTCTGGTCGGCACGCGCGCCGTCACCGAGGCGTCGAGTTCCGAAGGATCCAAGCCCCATTGTTTACGTGTATAATTGCGGAAAAATTTCTCGTAAAGCTCGCGCCCGACTTTCGAGACGACGACATCTTCCGATGTTTTGACATTCTCGACCGGCTCGGCGACTTTCTGGAAAAATTCCTCGACTTCAAAAGCCGTCAGGTTCAACCCGTAGAGTTTATTAATCGTGTCGAGATTAATCGGAATCGGCAGCAGCATTCCGTCAACGTTTGCCAAAACGCGGTGCTGATATTCGCGCCATTCCGTGAAACGAGTCAAATAATCGAAAACGTCTTTCGAATTCGTGTGAAAAATATGAGGTCCGTATTTGTGAATCAAAATACCGGCATCATTATAAAAATCATAAGCGTTTCCGGCGATGTGCGGTCGGCGGTCGCAGATTAGAACCTTTTTGCCCGAGCCATTTGCCAATCTTTCCGCCAGTACACTTCCGGCGAAACCTGCTCCTACAATTAAGTAATCAAACATCTTTTTATTCCCCCAAGTTCGTTAAAACTATAAATCCTTAGTCCTAAAACTTTTGAGGGCGACGGCTGCAGCCGTGAACTTTATTTTTTATTTCACGCCTGAAGGCGTCGCCCTTAAATCTTCACCAGTCTAATCAAAACCTCGAAAACCTCAAACTGCCTGCCTGGCTGCTTTTGGTTTCGTCTCAATCGCTTCTGCAATCAAACGCGACATTTCCCCAAAAGTTTTATCCCAGCTATTGTGCGATAAAAACTCGTCCGCCGTCTGTAATCTGGCTGACGTATCTTCTGCGAGGGCTTTTTCACACGCCGCCACGAATTCTTCGGCGGTCGAAGCGATATGCACTAAACCGCGTTCGCCATAGGGTCGAACAACGTCGCGAATCGGCGTCGAAACGACCGGCAAGCCTGCCGCCAGGTACTCGGGGGTTTTCGTCGGGCTGATGTATTTTGTCGATTCGTTCATCGCGAACGGCATCAGTGCGACGTCCCAAGCCGCGAGATAGGCAGGCAAATCTTTGTAATCTTTGCCGCCCAGATAATGAATGTTTTCGCGGCGCGGCAAATCTTCGTCCGCGATTTTAACGACCGGACCAATCATTACGAAATGCCAGTCGGGACGCGCGCGCGCCATTTTGCCCAACAGTTCGATGTCCAGGCGTTCGTCAATCACGCCGCAGAAACCGAAGCGCGGGTGCGGTATGATTTTCTCGTCCGCCGGTTCTTCGCGAACGGCGCGCGCCTGATTGAAATGCTTCACGTCGATACTCGACGGAAACGCGTAAACATTCGCGTGTTTATCTTTTTTGGCTTCATAGAGACTCTGCCCGCCGGTGAAAACGACATCGGCTCTTTCCAGTAACCTCTTTTCGTTTTCAATCAGTTCCGGCGGCGCGAATTTGAATGCCGAAAGCTCGTCCATACAATCGAAAACGGTCGCCAGCGGTTCGAGATGCGCGGCAAAATCCATCGCCATGGGCGTGTAAAACCAGACCACGAAATCCTCGATGTTTTCCGACGCAATAAATCCGTCGAGCAGTTGACGCTGAATTTCCGTCACGCTGCCGCTGTCGCGGTCGGCGTGCGAAATATGCGGCACGAGCACAAAAAGATTGTCCTCGCGGCGGCTCACGTCGAGTCGTGTCGGCGCTTCGGAAAAAACCGGTTCTTCAAAAAAATAAACGTTTCGCTCCTGTGCAAAGCGACTAAGAAGATGCTGCGGGCGCTGGTAAACGAAATCCCAACGCAGATGCGATAAACAAATTAGAGAATAAGACACACTTTTGTCCATTCGGGTAAAATCTACTCCTTCGGATAATTTACTTTTGAGATAAGCAATCGGCATACCACTTGCGTTAAAGATAACTTGATATTATAAAATAGCGATGTTTGCGTGATGTTTCACAAACTTTGCCGGAGGTATAATCCTAATAGTTTTGTACGAAAATAATACTTAAAGAAGCATTTTCATACACCAATCAAAGACCGATTAACAATCTACAAAGTGATAAATATGCAGAGAGAACGGCTGTTTCAAAGTTTCTTAATGGGTGGATTTGAATGCTCAACGCACATCAGGCGCGGCGGACAACGCCTTGATTTAATTGAATCGACACGGCATTCCGAATTTGCGGAAGACGATTACGCGAGGCTTGTAAAAATCGGGATGCGGACGGCGCGCGACGGTGTGCGCTGGCATCTTATCGAGCGTGAACCTTATGTTTACGACTTTTCGAGCCTCGAAAATCAAATCCGCGCGATGCAGAATACGGGTATCGAAATCATCTGGGATTTGTTTCACTACGGTTACCCGGACGATTTGGACCTCTTCGGCGGGGAATTTATCGAGCGCTTTGCACGATTTTCGGCGGCGACCGCGCAATACCTGCAAAGCGAAACGAACGGGCAGCTTTTTATCTGCCCGGTCAACGAGATTTCATTTTTTTCATGGATTGCGGGCGACGCGGCGCATTTTTACCCGCACCAGCGAAAACGCGGCAACAAACTGAAAAAGCAGCTCGTGCGCGCGACGATTAAGTCGATTGACGCGATTCGCGCCGTTGCGCCCCGGACGCGTTTTGTGCAGACCGACCCGGCGATTCATGTGACGACCCGTAAACCGGACGCGGCTTCACGGCGCCGCGCGGAAAATTATCGCCGCGCGCAGTTTCAGGCGCTCGATATGCTCTGCGGAAAAACTAAACCCGAGCTTGGCGGCGCGCCCGAATATCTGGACATTATCGGGCTGAATTACTATTTTCACAATCAATGGTTTTACCCTAACCGTCACAAAATTGTGCGCGGGCATGAGCTTTATCGTCCGTTTAACGAGATTCTCGTTGAATATCACAAGCGTTATAATCGTCCGATTTTGATTGCCGAAACCGGGATCGAGGACCGCGAGCGTGCCGATTGGTTCAGGTATATCTGCCGACAAACGCAGATAGCTGTAAATAAAGGCGTTCCGCTCGAAGGCATTTGTCTTTACCCGATTCTCAATCATCCGGGCTGGGACGACGACCGTCACTGTCATAACGGTTTGTGGTGCTACGCCGATGATTTCGGAATGCGCGATATTTACGAGCCTCTGGCAGCAGAAATTGTCGTTCAAAGAGACAGATTTGAACGACCCGTTATTCACGTCGGCGATGATATAAGGGTTTATGCGTAAGGATTGAAAGTTTTTATTCCGGTAGTTTTTTTGCTAAACCGAAATTAGCCGCCGGTTTGTAGAATTTTTTCTCCGGCTGGACGGTTTCGGTTTTTTCGCGCGTCTGCTTTTCGGCAATCGTCGCTTCGGGCAGGAAATGATTAAAGAGCGCGCGAATTTTTGCGGCGTCCGCACTGCGGACGGCTTGCTCAAAGTTCGATAAAATACTGTCGACTTCGCCGTCACCGTAAGCCGCGATTTTGCCGATGAAGATTTTCGGGTGTTCGGTTTTGAGAAGATTTTCGCCCGTGATTTCAAGCTCTTCAAACAGCTTTTCGCCGCTTCGTATACCGGTAAAAACGATGTCGATGTCTTCGTACGGTTCAAGCCCCGAAAGCCGAATCATATCTTCCGCCAAATCCAGAATCTTAATCGGTTCGCCCATGTCGAGGATGAAAATCTCGCCGCCTTTGCCTAAAGCTCCGGCTTGCAGAACAAGCTGCGAGGCTTCCGGTATGGTCATAAAATAGCGCGTCATGTCCTTGTGCGTGACCGTAATCGCCTCGCCTTTGCGGATTTGTTCGCGGAAAATCGGCACGACCGAACCGGCTGAACCGAGCACGTTGCCGAAGCGCACCGCCATAAAACGCGTTTCGTATTTTTGATTTAAACTTTGAAGGACGATTTCCGCAATTCGCTTTGACGCGCCCATCACGGAAGTCGGGTTGACGGCTTTATCGGTCGAAATCAGGACGAATTTTTTAACGCCGTATTCGCCCGCCAAATCGCCGATAATCCTGGTCGCAAAGACGTTATTTTTGATGGCTTCGGTCGGATTTATTTCCATCAGCGGCACGTGTTTGTGCGCGGCGGCGTGAAAAACGACTTCCGGCGCATATTCGGCGAAGATTTCGCGCATTCGCGGCGCGTCCCCGATGTCGGCTAATAACGGAAGAAAGCGCGTTTCCGCAAAACCTTTCGCCAGCTCGCGCTCGATTTGAAACAGCATATATTCGGCGCGCTCGACCAGAACAATCAATTTCGGGTTAAATTCGGCAACCTGCCGCACGAGCTCCGAGCCGATCGAGCCGCCCGCGCCCGTCACCATCACGACTTTACCGGTCAGAAACTCGTGCAGATTTTTGTCGTCGAGCTGAACGGGGTCGCGCCCGAGAAGATCTTCGATTTCAACGTCGCGGATGCGCGAAACCTGCACGCGACCGTGAACAATCTCGTGCATGCTCGGCACGATTCGCGCTTTCACGGGAATTTCGCGGCAGATGTCTAAGATACGGCGAATCTCTTTGCCCTGCGCCTGGTCGATGGCGATGACGATTTGCTCGATATTGAGTTCGTCAACCAGTCGCGCCAAATCTTCGGTCGTGCCTAAAACCTTGATGCCATTGACGCTGCCGCCTTTTTTGCGGCGGTCGTCGTCAACAAAACCGCGCACCTCGAATTCCGTGTCGGCGCGCCCGAGAACATCTTTCACCGCAATCGCGCCGATGCGTCCCGCGCCGACAAAAAGCGTCGCTTTGCGTTTGATGCGCCGCCGCGTGCCCGTAAATTGACCCTTTTCGCCAAGCTCGTAGAAAAAGCGACGAATAACCCGCAGCGCCAGCAGTCCGCCGAACGCGAGCAGCGTGTCAATCAAAATTACCGAAACCGGAACTTGCCAGAGATTAAAGCTGGTGAATGCAAGCAGAAGCCGGACGGCAATTAGAATCAGGCTCGAAATTCCGGCAGCTTTCAGGAAAGCCTTGATGTCTTCGAGACTGACGTAACGCCAGATTATCGAATACGCGCCGACCAGAAAGAGCGAAGAAAATTGAATAAAAACGACGAACGGCAATTGCGTGATTGCCGTCTGAAAATAGAATTCGCCGAGCTTGATATTAAGCGAAGGCAGGTAGGCGATAAGAAAAGCCGCCGACAAAATCATAATATCCGCCAGAAATTGAACCGGGCGGCGGAAAAACCATAACCGTTCTTCGGAAACGGTTTTGAGATGTGAATTTGCTTGCATTGAAAATAGTCGGTAGATTCCTATACCTTGAAAGGTACTTCACCTAAAATTAAACTGTCAACTAAAAAACGTCGAAACGAGCAGGCAACCGCGAAAATAAAAGGTTGAATCAAAAGCATTTGTAAGCTATCCTTAGCATTCTGGGAAAATAATTTTCGGGGTTTAATTTTATGAAGTTAAAAGTATTGTTTCTGCTTGCGTTTGCGTTCAGTCTGAATCAGCTTGCGCTGGCACAGGTCGATGGAAATAAATCCAAGACTAGTTTATCGGACAGCCAGCGCACTTATCTAATCGGTCCGGGCGATGTCATCGAAGGGCGAGTCCTCGGCGAGAAGGATTTCGATTTTATCGCGACGGTCGATGAAGACGGTCTGCTTCAGGTTCCGTACTCAGAAGGCGTATCAGTTAAATGTTTGAATGAAAAAGGATTGCGCGAACAGGTCGTCAAGGTCTATTCGAAATATATCAAAAATCCGCAGGTCAGCGTTTTCATCAAGGAACGCAACAGCCGCCCGCAGGTAACTGTTTACGGGGAAGTCGTCAAACCGCAGCAAATTACTCTCATGCGCAAAGCCAACTTACTCGACCTGCTGGCTTTTTCGGGCGGCGTGACGGCGAAAGCCGGAGGCATGGTTCAGGTCACGCGGACGCAGCCCGTGTTATGCGCCGAAGACACTGACGAAGACTGGAAAAACGTTAGCAATTCAAACGGAATCAATTTACCGATGCGGCTTTACAGTTTGGGCAGCTTGCGTGAAACAAATCCGACGATTTATCCGGGCGATATCGTTTTTGTCCAGGACGCCGCACGGATTTACGTCATCGGCGAAGTGTTGAAATCAGGCGAATTGCTGATGCCCGAAGGCGGTCTTCCGCTGATGCAGGCGATTGCAATGGCGAGCGGAACCACTCGTCAAGCCAAAATGAAAGAAATAAAAATCTATCGCCGCAAACAAAATTCGCCGCAACCCGAAATCCTTTCCGTTAATTACGACGCAATAAAAAAGGGCACGCAGAAAGATGTTATGCTTGAGCCTTTTGATATAGTCGAAGTCGGCAAATCAAAGAAAAGCGTGTTTGACGTAATGCTCGATATTGCCACGGGCAGCGCGCGGAACGTCGCCAATTCGGCGGTCATGTTTTAAATAATAAAATCGCTTTGCAAAAAAACGTGAATCATTTGAATTATTCAAGTGATTCACGTTTTTTATTCGGCGTAAATTTTATCAATCACGTCCTTGTATTTTTCGTCCACGACGCGCCGTTTAACCTTTAAGGTCGGCGTCAGCTCGCCGCCTTCGACCGTCATTTCCTGTTCGAGCAGCGCGATTTTTTTCACCTTTTCAAACTTCGACAAATCCTTTGTCAGTTCGGCGACCTCGCTTTCGATGAGCTTGACGATTCGCTCATCGGCGCAAAAATCCTTCGGCGTCTTCAAGCTCAATCTTTCGTTGCGCGCAAAGCTTTCGAGCTGTTCGAAGCTCGGCACAATCAGCGCCGCCGGAAATTTGCGGTCGTTGCCGACCAGAACAACCTGGCTGACAAAACGCGAGCCTTTAATCCGCTGCTCAATCGGCGACGGCGCGATGTATTTGCCGCCCGAAGTTTTGAAAAGCTCTTTTTTGCGGTCGGTAATTTTCATAAATCCGTCGCGGTCAAACTCGCCGATGTCGCCCGTCTTAAACCAGCCGTCTTCGGTAAAAGCGTCGCGCGTGGCGTCGGGTTTATTGAAATAACCGAGCATCACGCCCGCGCCCGAAACTTCTATTTCGCCGTCCGCCGCAATCCGCACTTCCGTATTGCGAATCGGTTTGCCGACCGTTCCCAATCGCATGTCAATCGGGTTGCTCGACGAAATGACAGGCGAAGTTTCGGTCAAGCCGTAGCCCTGCATGATGGAAATGCCGGCGCCCGTGAAAATCAGCCAGATTTCGTTCGAGAGCGCCGCGCCGCCGGTCACGCAAGAGCGTAATCTGCCGCCGAAAAACTCGCGCAATTTGGAAAAAACTATTTTATCGGCAATCGTATGTTTGATTGCCAGAGAAAACGGAATTGAATCGTGCGTTTCGTTTTTCACCGCAAACTCCTTGCCGACTTCGATCGCCCAATCAAAGATTTTTTCCTTGAGCGCGCTCTTCTGCGCCGCGCGGAGTTTTGCCCTGGCGTAAACCTTTTCAAAGATGCGCGGCACGCCGACGAAAATCGTCGGGCGCACTTCGCGCAAATTATCGGCGACCTTATCAATCGATTCGGCGTAATATACCGACATTCCGTTGAAAATGTAGAGATACATCGCCGAGCGCTCGAAAACGTGCGAGAGCGGCAAAACGGAAAGCGGCACGTCCTTTTCGGAAAAGCTGAATTTTTCGCCCGCGTCGATGACGTTTGAAATCAGATTTTGGTGCGACAGCATGACGCCTTTCGGCTCGCCCGTCGTCCCGGAAGTATAAATCAGCGTCGCCACGTCGTGCGGTTCGAGAGCATTAACCAGCTCGTCAATCAGGGTCGGCTTTGCCGCCTTCAATCCGGCGCCCGCCGCTTCCAAATCCGCCAGGGAAATCGCATTTTGCGCCGTCACTCCCTCGGCATCCAGGAAAACGAGTTTTTCGAGCGTTTTGCATTCAGGGAAAATTTTCGCGAGACGTTCAAAGGTCGCCTGGTCTTCCAAAAAGAAAACCTTCGCGCCCGAATCGTTGATGATGTAGCAGACCGAACTTTCCGCTAAAGTCGTGTAAACCGGCACGTCGATGATGCCCGCAAACTGGCAGCCCGCGTCCGTTAACGTCCAATCGGGCGAGTTTGCCGCGAGGATTGCGGCTTTATCGCCTTTGCGCAAACCCAGAGCGTAAAGACCGAGCGCAATATTTTCGGTTCGTTCGCGCATTTCGGCGGACGAAATTTTGTGCCATTTGCCCGCGCTTTTGTAATTCAGGGCGTCGGCGCGATTGTGTTTTTTGAAAGCCTGCCGGAAAAGCTCCGCCAAAGTCTGCGGTTCGTCCGCAAACAGCGGAACGCGCTTAAACGGCTGCCGAAAAACGCTCCGGCTTTCGATTTTATCGACTTTCGACTCCTGACTCATTTTTGCAGAACGCCTCCGAAAAACACTTTAAGCACTTCGTCCGCCATCGGCGCGAGCGGGTAAGATTTTTGCGATAAAATCCAGTTCGTCACCATTTCGTCCAATGCGCCGTAGAGAATTTTGGCGACGACCACCGGCTTTAAATCCGTGCGAAAAACGCCCTGCTGTTGCCCGTCCGAGATAGTTTCGCGGATGATGTCGAGATATTCGGCAAACCCGGCGGCAGAGAATTCCTGCATAAACTTGGTCGAGCCGCGCAGCTCGACCTGAAAAACAATCGCCAGCTCGCGGTCTGACCCTAAACGTTCGAGATGAAGCTGCGCAATGCGGCGCAGTTTTTCTTCCGGCTTTTGGATTTCCGCAAGCTGCTTTTTGCCTTCGGCGATAAAATCTTCCATCGCGCGGTCGAAAAACGAATGCAGAATTTCGTCCTTGCTTTTGAAGTAAAGATAAACTGTACCGTCGGCGATTCCGGCTTCTTTCGCGATGTCGGCGACCTTCGAGTTGAAGTAACCTTTTTCGGCAAAAACCTTTATCGCCGCCCGCAAAATCGCTTCGCGTTTATCGGCGACAAAGACGCGCGCTTCTCCATTTGTGCGTGTCGAACGAGACATAGTAATTTTGGATTTGCAATTTTGGATTAGAACTTCTAATCTCGCAACTTTATGAATGATGATTCATTCATTTTTAGTTAAGTTATAACAGATTTTCGTCTGAAAGCAACAAAAATTTTACAAATTACAATATTTTTACAATCTGAAACAGAAATACTGAGGATGATGAGTGTGCTGAATCATGAGAATCAGGATTATAGATTTGCTAATCCAAAATCCAAAATCTAAAATCCAAAATCGGGATGATGAACAGAATTTACAATTTCAGCGCCGGTCCAGCCGTATTGCCGACCGAAGTTTTGGAGAAAGCTCGGAACGAGCTGCTTTCGCTGGGCGGAATCGGGATGAGCGTGATGGAAGTCAGCCATCGCTCAAAATATTTTGCGCCGATTCTTGAACAGGCGATAAACGGCATCCGCGAACTTTTACGCGTTCCCGAAAATTACAAAATTCTCTTTCTGCAAGGCGGCGCCAGTTTGCAGTTTTCGATGATTCCGATGAATTTTCTAAAAACGGCAGCCGATTACGTCGTAACCGGCGCGTGGGGCGAAAAGGCGGTCAAAGAAGCGCGCAAATGCGGTGCGGTGAATGTGATTTATTCATCGAAAGCCGACGGTTTTCGCTCGGTTCCGGCTGAGGACGAACTGAACTTTAGTCAAAATCCCGATTACGTTCATTATTGCTCAAACGAAACGATTGACGGCGTGGAATTTAAATACGATCTGGACGGCAAAGGAATTCCCGTCATTTGCGATGCGTCGTCGAACATTCTTTCCAAGCCGTTCGACATCGAAAAATACGCGCTTATCTATGCCGGCGCGCAGAAAAACATCGGACCTTCGGGCGTCACGCTTGTTATTATTCGCGACGATTTGCTCGAAAAAATTCCAACCAGGCAATTCGCAATGCTCGATTACCGCGCGATTGCCGCGAACGATTCAATGCTCAATACGCCGAACACCTGGGGGATTTATCTCGTCAGCCTGGTTTGTGATTGGCTAAAAGCGCGCGGCGGCGTTCCGGGAATTGCAAAGATTAACGAAGAAAAAGCAAAAATTCTTTACGATGCAATCGACGCGAGCGACGGATTTTATGAGGGACACGCCGCGCCGTCGGCGCGTTCGCTGATGAACGTCACGTTTCGCCTGCCGTCCGAAACGCTCGAAAATAAATTTGTCACGGAATCCGCCGCCAACGGTTTTGACGGACTTAAAGGACACCGCTCGGTCGGCGGCATCCGCGCTTCGATTTACAATGCTTTTCCCATTGAAGGCGTCACTGCGCTGGTCGAATTTATGCGCGAGTTTTCGCAAAAAAACGGGTAACAATTATATTGACAAAGTAAAAACGCTCTTCAAAAACTTACTAATTTCCGGTAACCGTTATGTCATGCTCATTAATAATGCGTTTTAACTCAGTTCTTAATTTCAATTCATCGGCATTTACGTCAAGCGTGTCCAGCCATAAGGCGTCAAGTTTACTGCGGGTCATTCTATTCGCCTTCCATTTTCGCTCGAAGTTGCCTTTCGCCGCGAGTGCCGCGAGGATTGCGGCAATCAGGGAGACAACTGCAATGATAGAGTCTCTGCTTAAAGTTTCCGGTTTCCAATCTTTCGCCTGCGAGATTGCGGCTGCCACGAGACTAAGAATAACTGCTCCAAACGTGCTGGCGTGGTGGATAAAACTCCACTGACGCTGTCCTTTTTCGTGCCGCGCACGACGCTTTGAGATTTCGGTTTTGAGTTCTTCAATCATACGAGTTTTCTTTTGTTGGTTTTGGGTTAAATGCGAAAATTTTGAATTATCCGCAACCATTATAAAAGTATTTTCAACTACTGCAAGAAAATTTTTATCTCTGCTTTACAGAATCGAATTATTGCTCAAAGCGAAAGTCAGTCGTTAAAGTTATAAAAATTTTCAAAAGCTCGGCTTCTTCCGATTCCGAAACCGTTCGCAAATCAATCAAAACTTTGTCTTCCAGAATTCGTGTAATAACAGGCGGTTTTGAGGCGCGCAATTTTTCTTCCAGCTTGCTGACCGAAATTTGCGCGTGCTGCAAAGCCAGAAGCACGGTGGCGGTCTGCACGTCGGGCGCGGCGCCGCCGCCGATGACGGAATTTCCTTCCGCGATTTCAAATTTCAGCGCGGAGTTTTCGCCTGCCGATTCGCGCAGGCGGTCGGCAAACGCGGCGGTTCGCCGCATCAATTCGGCGCGGGTTGCGGAAAGCATTTTCAGGACGGGAATTTCCTGCAAAAAATTCTCGCCGCGAAAGGCTTTGAGCGTTGCTTCGAGCGCGGCGTAAACCAATTTATCGACGCGCAAGGCACGGTAAAGCGGATGTTTACGGATGCGCTCGACCACTTCGCGCCGCCCGACGATTAAGCCCGACTGCACGCCGCCGAGCAGCTTGTCGCCGCTGAAGGTGACGACATCCGCACCCGCGACGATTGATTGCGAAATAACGGGTTCGTCCCGTAAACCGTACTCTGCCAAATCGAACATCGCGCCCGAACCGGCGTCCTCGTAAAGCAGAATATCGTTGCGATGCGCCAAATCCGCCAGTTCAGCGAGGCGCGGCGCGGCGGTAAAACCGATTATTCGATAGTTTGACGGGTGAACTTTGAGCAGCAGCCGCGTATTTTCGTTGATTGCTTTTTCGTAATCGGAAGCGCGCGTGCGATTCGTCGTCCCGACTTCGCGTAACCGTGCGCCCGATTGCGCCAGAACGTCCGGCACGCGGAAATCGCCGCCGATTTCGACCAGCTCGCCGCGCGAAATAACAACTTCGCCGCCGGCTGCGAGAACGGTCAGAACCAGAAACGCCGCCGCCGCGCAGTTGTTGACAATCAAAGCGCTTTCCGCGCCCGTCAGCTCCGCAAGCAGATGTTCGGCGCGCCCGCCGCGCCGCCCGCGTTTTCCGGTTTCGAGATTGTATTCCAGGTTGCAGTATCCGGCGGCTTCTTCAAAAATCGCGCGGCGGGCGATTTCCGCTAAGGGCGCGCGACCTAAATTAGTGTGAATGATAACGCCGGTCGCGTTGATGACTCTTTGCAGACTCGTGTTTTGTTCCGTCCGCCAGGCGTGCGCGAGTCGGTTTTCGGCTTCCGCAAAAAGATTTTCGCGCGAGAACTCGACCGGTGCGGCTGAATTTTCCTGAATTTCGCGCCGCAGCGCGTCGATCACCGAACGCACCAGCACGGTCAGATGTTTCGTGCCGGTTTCTGTCAGCAATCTGCCCGCCGTGGCAGAGCGCAAAAGCGCATCAATCGAGGGCAAAAAGCGTAAGTTTTCCGGTTTGGGTGACGATTCCGCGTCGTTCATAAAAACATTTTAACCGAAAACGCCGAAAACGGCGGAATAAATTCGGCTTTACTCGTTTTCTTTAAAAAGAGAAGATTCCCAATCCGACCCGTCTCAAAGGAAAATTACCAATGGCAAATTTAGGAAACAAATTATACCGGCAATCTGAAACCAAAAAGGAAGAATCGGTCGAGGTCGACCGTCAAATATTGCGGATTGAAGACGACATTCGCAAGCTGAAAATCGATTTCGACATTTATTTTAATGGCGCGGCAAAACGTCCGCCGCTCGAAGCGCGGGGGCGGATTGAAGCATCGCTCAAACGCATCGCCGACGACCGCAATCTGACCTATGCCCAGCGCTATCATTTCAACGCTCTGATTTCGCGTTTTAATTCTTACCGCGAGCTTTGGCGACGGAATCTGAAGAAAAAAGGCGAAGAGCTGATTTAAGGCAAAAGTAAAAAGGCAAAAGGCAAAAGTAGAGGTTTTACCTTTTTACTTTTGCCTTTTCTAATGCCGTCCGGCTTCTAAAAAAAAGCAAGAACCGGAAATGACCAAATAATTTAACTCGCCGCCTTAGTTCGCCACTTTCATGACGTTTTCTGCCTGCGGTCCTTTCGGTCCGTTGATGACTTCGAACTCGACTTCCTGACCCTGAATTAAAGTTTTATAACCGTCGCCGGAAATCGCGCTGTAATGCACGAAAATATCCTGCTCGCCGGGTTGTTCGATAAAACCGTAACCTTTTGCGTTGTTAAACCATTTGACCTTACCGATTGTTGTTTTAGACATAATATTTCTAATTCCTCCTACAAACTTCAGTGAATTTAATTGAACCCTTCGAGGGTTGTTTCTTTTCAAATTTTTAAGCCGAGAGCGTTTTTTAAACACACGGGCAAAAAAACAAAAATCCGCGCATAACGAGTCCTTTCAGACGCATTAGACGAAGACCAATCGAAATGTTGAACTAACCATTTCCAAAACGATAGAAAATCTTATAACTGCAAGATTTTAAGGATTCTTATTTTAGTGTTGTTGTTTTGCTAGAACGACGGAAAATTTATCCGAAATTTAATCCGATGTCAAGAAAAATTCCAACCTTTTCCCGAAAATTCTAAAAATACCTCGAAATTGACATAAATTGTCTGATAACCGAATATTAAGTAATCAAACCGGTCTTCGGTTTTCGGTCTTCGGTCTTGATTTAACAATGACCGAAAACCAAAGACCAAAGACCAAAAATTTATGTCCGAATACGGAAAAAACGCGCTGCTTTCATACAACAAATATCTCAAAGTTCCCGAGTTAATCGAATTGCAGGAAACTTTGTCCGAGCCGACGAGTCACGACGAGTTGCTTTTTATCGTCATTCATCAGACTTATGAGCTTTGGTTCAAACAAATGCTTCACGAAATCGACGCGACCTGCGGCTGGCTTCGTGAGGGTCGCGCGTTCCGCGTCAATCACAGTCTTCGGACGGTAACTGCGATTGAAAAAGTGATAGTTTCGCAAATTCACATTTTAGAATCAATGGCGCAAATCGGTTTTCTCGAATTTCGCGATAAATTAAATCCGGCAAGCGGCTTTCAATCGATGCAGTTTCGGGAATTAGAATTCGTTTCGGGCGCAAAAGATGAAAATATCTTAAAAACCTTCCGTCATGACGAGTTCGCGTTTGAAAGATTAACCGAAAGATTCGGCGCGCCGAGCCTGGCGGACGAATTCTGGAATCTTCTCAAGAGAAGCAATTTCCACGTTTCAAGCGAAGAAGCGCGCGTCGGCACAATCGTCGAAATTCTGACGCACCCGGAAAAATATCCCGATTTTTTCGTCATGCAGGATTTGCTTATCGAGCACGACGAAAACATCGCGCTGTGGCGCTATCATCACGTTTTGATGGTTGAAAGAATGCTCGGCATGAAACGCGGCACGGGCGGTTCGGACGGCGCGGGCTACTTACGGACGACGCTCTCGAAAAAATTCATTCCCGAGCTCTGGGAAGCGCGCACACACCTTAAAACGAACAATTGACAATACTTTTTTAGAGTGCAGCCTTGCCCAAAAATTAGGGAAAAGACGAAATAGAGTGGAATGCCGGTTCAATAAACTTCGGTTTTCTTAATTAAATCCGCGTCTCTCCGCGCTGCTCCGGGACTAAAATAAAATGGAATTAGCACAGGTTTTAATCATTCTTGCCGTTTTCGCGGTTGCCGTGCTTTATTCGTCGGTCGGTCACGGCGGCGCGTCCGGCTACCTGGCGGTGATGGCGCTGCTGGCGGTTTCGCCGGATGTCACGCGCCCGACGGCGTTGATTTTGAATCTTTTTGTGGCGTCAATCGCGTTTGTCCAGTTTTATCGTGCCGGACATTTCGATTGGCGAATCTTTCTGCCGTTTGCCGCCGGGTCGGTCCCGCTGGCTTTTGTCGGCGGGATGATTCATCTGGCGACCGCCGTCTACAAGATAATTCTCGGTATCTGTTTAATCTTAGCGGCGGCGCGGCTCGCGCTGAATTTGAAATCGGAAACGGACGCGCGCCCGCCGCAAATCTGGATTTGTTTGTTGATTGGTGCTATTTTGGGTTTTGTTTCCGGTTTGGTCGGCGTCGGCGGCGGAATTTTCCTGACGCCGATTCTGCTCTTGATGAATTGGGCGGAAACCAAGCAAGCCGCCGGGATTTCGGCGCTGTTTATTCTGGTCAATTCGATTTCCGGCTTGGCGGGAAATTACGCGCAGGTTTTGAAACTTCCGACCAGCGTTTACGTTTGGATAATAGCAGCAATTATCGGCGGTTTAATCGGTGCAACGCTGGGCAGTTACCGCTTCAATTCGCTCGTTTTGCGGCGCGTTCTGGCGGTCGGACTGCTGATTGCAGGCGCGAAATTGATGTTTACTTAAAGGAGAAAATTTATGAATCAAAAACCGAGCGATGATTTAAATCATCTCAGAATTCTTTCGATTTGTTTTTACGTGAAGGCGGGTTTGATGGCGTTCACCGCGCTTTTCTTTTCGATTTACATTTTCCTCGGCGCGATGTTTATGTCGATTGACATGCCGCGCAAGGCAAACGAACCGCCGCCGGAGCTTTTGGGCGGAATCTTCGTCGGCGTCGGCGTCGCTTTGATGGGCTTGTTTTTTGTGCTCGCATTTTTGGCTTTCTGGGCGGGACGCTCGCTCGGCAAACACAAAAACTACACTTTCTGTTTCGTTATTGCCGCGCTTGTCTGTCTTTCGATGCCGCTCGGCACAATCCTCGGAATTTTCACGATTATCGTTTTGATGCGCGATTCCGTAAAGGCGATTTTCAACGGCAGCGCACAGCCGCAATTCGGAAGCGTGCCGCCGAACTGGCAGTAAACTTTTTCACAAGGCATTTATGAACAAAGATTTAGAACACTTAAAATGGCTTTCCACCGGATTTTACGTTTACGCCGGTTTGACGGCGCTGTTTGCCTGTTTTCCGTTCATTCATCTGGCTATCGGGATTGCCATCGTCACCGGACAGCTCGATGAAGGAAAAAATCCGCCGCCTGCCGCCTTCGGATGGCTGTTTGTCGGCGCTGCTTCCATTTTTATCGTAATCGGCTGGGCAATCGCGATTTGCTCGTTTCTCGCCGGAAAATATATCAAACAGCAGAAAAATTACACGTTTATTTTCGTGATGGGAGCCGTCGCCTGTATGTTTGCGCCGCTCGGAACGGTTTTGGGGGTTTTCACGATAATCGTTCTCCTGCGCGATTCGGTCAAAGCGCTTTTTGAAGGGCAAAACAATCAGTTCGGCAGCACGCCGCCCGACTGGAAATAGATTTTATGCCGCCGGCAGCTGTGGACGAAAACGGTTTCGCGATTTTGGAGCAGGTTCTCGACACCGAAACCGTTTCGCATTTGACGCATGAGTTAGCGCAGCTCAAACCTTCGGCGGCGACTAGCCGGCGAAACGAATCGGCGTACGGCGCTCTAAAGGTTATTCCGAAATCGCATAAAGACGGTCGCTTGAGCGCCGTGGAAATTAAATCACGGCGACAGGCAAACGAAACCGAGCTTTGCAGCGTCAAAAAGGGCGACTGTTTAATAATGCGACCGTTAATTTTGCATTCTTCTTCTGCCGGCACGAATCCCAAAAGCAGGCGCGTGATTCATTTTGAATTTTCGGCGGAAAGTTTGCCAAACGGTCTGGATTGGTATGGTTCATAAAGTTTTACTCACAATTTTAATTTTGATTTTTGCGCCCGCCGTTTTTGCGCAGAGCGGGCGCATCAAACCCACCGAAACGCCGACGCCGGCGCCGACCCCGCGCCGGACAACCGGCAGCTACAATCCGACCGAAAAAATCATCTCAGTTCCGAACACGACCGCGACGACGAATCCGAAAAGCGAAGACGACGGCGATGTTATCAAAGTCGAATCGACGCTCGTGCCGATTCCGGTTTCGGTGCTCAACGATGGCGGGCTGCCGGTCGCAAATCTCAAGCTCGAAGATTTTGTGCTGCAAATTGACGGGAAAACGGTGGAAATCGGTGACCTTGCACGCTCGGAAACGCCGGTTCGGCTCGCCGTGCTGTTCGATAATTCGTCGAGCGTTTCGATTGCGCGCGAGTTCGAGAAAAAAGCCGCCGTGCGATTTTTTCGCCGCGTGATTCGTCCCGAAAAGGATTTGGTCGCTTTATTCAGCGTCGCAACCGTTTCGCGTCTCGAACAGCCGCTGACGAAAGATGTCTCTTTGCTCGTGCAGGCAATCGAAAATTTCGCGCCGCCGTCGGGCGCAACCGCTTTATTGGACGGCATTATCGAAGCCGCTAATTATATGAAGGAAGCGGGCGGCAGGCGCGTCATCGTGATTGTTTCGGACGGCGACGACACGATCAGCGACGCCAGCTTCGAAGGCGCTTTGCAGGCTTTGCAATTAGCGAATTGTCAGGTTTACGTCGTCAAAACGACCGATTTCGAAAACGCCATCCGAACCGGACAGCGCACCGGCAACGCGAATCTCCGGCAGCTGGCGGCAGAAAGAAGAATGCAGGAATTTGCCTCGCAAACCGGCGGCGCGGTTTATTCGCCGATTGACGAGGACGAGCTTGACCGCGCCTTTGCGCAAATTTCCGGCGAGCTTTCACAGCAGTATATTCTGAGCTATTACCCGGAAAATGAGCGCGACAAACGCGGCGAATTCAGGACGATTTCGCTCTCGGTGAAAAACCGCCAAAACCTTCAGGTTCGCACGCGAAAAGGTTATTACGTTCCTAAGCAGCGGTAAGTGATTAGTGGTATGTGGTAAATCGTTTATAATGTTTTCAGTTTACCGTCTGCCGTTGACCATTTATCACTATGTTAGAAGAACTTCTGAAACAATTTCTCCAACATCTGCGCTACGAACGCAGCGTCAGCCAGCACACTTTGCGAAATTATTCGAGTGATTTGGAACAGTTTCGCGATTACCTGCTCACGCGCGGCAAGGTGACGGACATTCCCGTCTCGGAAATCGACCATCTGACGATTCGCGAATGGATGGCAAGCCTGCACGACGACCACAAAAAAACTTCCGTCGCGCGAAAACTCGCTTCCCTGAGAACCTTTTTTCAATTTCTGGTGCGCGAAGGCGTGCAGGAAAATAATCCCGCAAAAATGGTCGCAACGCCGCGCGTCGAGCGAAAATTGCCGACGCATCTTTCAATGGAAGACGCCGTCCGTTTTATCGAAACGCCGGATTTAAACACGGATTTAGGCAGGCGCGACCGCGCGATTCTGGAATTTCTTTACGCGACCGGAATCCGCGTCGGCGAGCTCGTCAATTTGAATCTGAAAGACATCGATTTTCGCGAAAAAATGGTGCGCGTCACCGGTAAACGCAAGAAACAGCGCATTCTGCCGTTCGGCGAACCGGCGCTGCAAGCCCTGATGTTTTACTTAAACGAAACGCGACCCACGTTTTTAAATAATTGCCCGCCTTCGACACGAGACGACCAGGCGGTTTTCCTTAACTATCAGGGGACGCGCATCACGACCCGCTCGGTCGGTCGGATGGTCGATAAATACATCAAGCTCTGTGCCGAGATAAACCGCGATATTTCGCCGCACTCGCTTCGCCATTCCTTTGCGACGCATCTGCTGGATTCGGGCGCGGATTTGCGCGACATACAGGAATTGCTCGGTCACGCGCGGCTTTCGACGACGCAGATTTACACGCACGTTTCGATGGAAAAACTGATTGACGAATACGACCGCGCGCATCCGAAGGCGTAAAGAAAAATCGTTCAGTAATTTTTATCCGGCATTCGCTAAATTTAGATATGAAAGGAAACACGCTGCGAATTGTTTTAATTCTACTGGTTTTTTCGTCGCAAATTTTCGCACAGCAAAACAATCGAGCGTTGAAGTTCGACGAATTTGACGATTCGCAGGAAGTCTTTTACACGGTTGAGGAAATCAGTCTTCAAGAGCGCATAAAACGCTTTATCACGCAGATAAATAAAGAGCGGGGCAAAAAAATCTACATAATTTATTACCGCGCCCGAAAGACGGATTACATCTCGCAGCATAAAATTTCGAATTGGGCGGAGAGAACGAAAACAGAAATCATCGCCGGTACGAAATCGACTTATGACGACGTGTTGACGGTTGACGGCGGCTACCGCGAAAAAAACACGCTCGAATACTGGATTGTCCCGAAAACGGGCGAGCCGCCCACACCGGCGCCGACCTTTACCAAAGCCGAAACGTTTGATTGCCCGAATATTTACTTGCAGGCGGAGGGTTTTCTATTTGATAAAGATAGTCCGGTGCAATTTTCAGCTTCGGTTTATCCGAAAACCGATGTGCGCTATGAATGGAAGATTTCAGACGGGAAAATTGTCGAAGGCGGTCAGGGCGCGGATTTTATAAAAGTCGATTTGACCGGCAGCGAGACAACTCGCGTTACGGCTTTTGTCGATGTCAGCGGTCTTCCCTTTCCGTGCGAAAAGACGGCTTTAGCGACCGTCGAATTAGGTCGAAAAGCTTACCGGTTCGACAGCGCCGTGCGCTATAACGAATCCGATTTATTCGCCCGGCTGGACGCTTTTATGGTTCAGCTCGGCAATAATCCGATGATGGCAGGCTATATTATCGTTTATGCCAGCCGTTCGAAAGGCGTTCGGGATACGCAGAGAGCAGTTGCCAGCGTCAGGCGATTTTTTGCTTTTCGACGCTATGATATAAGCCGCGTAACAATTATCGAAGGCGGATTTCGCGAATACAGCACGGTCGATACGTGGCTTGTTCCGCCCGGAGCCGCGCCGCCGGTCCCGACGCCGAGCGCCGATTCTCGATTTTTCAACGCTCTGAAAACCATAAAACCTCGAAAGAAATCTTGAGTCGAACGATTTACTGGCGAATTGAAACTATTTTCGTTTATACTTCATCAAACGTAATACTTTCCCGATTCTTATAAAAACATGAAAAATTTCAAGTGGCTTTTTATTGCGATGCTCGTCTTTTCGGCGCTCGTCCGGGCGCAGGACAAGCTGCTCTCGATTGACGACATTTTCGACCCGCAGGCAAGAATTCCGTTTTCCGGCAAACCGCTGGCGGTTCGCGGCTGGACTAAAGACGGCATGGCATACAAGGTTTTTCAAAACGGCGAGCTGCTTCGCGTCGATGCCGTGAGCGGTCAGAGCACACCGGTTTACGATACAAAAAAATTCGTCTCCACGCTGTCGCAAACGCAGGGCTTTTCGATTGACGAGGCAAATAAAATCGGGCAAGCCGCGTTTCAGCAGTTTAACCCGGCGGAAACCGCAATTTTAATTAATCACAATAAGGATTTGTGGATTTATGATTTAACGGCGGGAACGGTCAAGCGTTTGACGAGCACCTTGCGCGACGAAGAATCGGAAGCCGATTTTTCGCCCGACGGGCGCTTTGTGAGCTTTGTGCGCGGGATGAATCTTTTTGTCGTCGAAACCGCAACCGGCAAAGAGAAGCAACTGACGCGCGACGGCTCGGAAAAAATCCTCAACGGTTATCTCGATTGGGTTTATGAAGAAGAGCTTTACGGGCGCGGAAACAAGCGCGGTTACTGGTGGTCGCCGGATTCGCACTACATCGCCTTTTTGCGGACCGACGAATCGCCGGTGCCGAAGTTTGTTTTGACCGACGATACTCTAATCGACCAGCGCGTCGAAAACACCGATTACCCGCAGGCGGGCGACCCGAATCCGCTGGTCACTCTGGGAATTGCGGACGTGACGAAAACGAGCTTGATTCCGAACGTGCGCAAACTGCCGCGCGTCGGGGAAAAAGTGCCGCCCTCTTTGGCGCGGTTCGGCGATTTGGTGAAATTTGTCGATACCGCCAAATACAAGCCCGAAGATTTTCTGATTTCGCGCGTCGCGTGGACGCCCGATTCGCGCGCCGTGATGTTTCAGGCGCAGAACCGCGAGCAGACGTTTCTCGACGTCAACACCGGATTGCCGAGCGACGGGCGGATGACGACCGTGATGACCGAAAAATCCCAAACGTGGGTCGGCGTGATCGATAACCCGACGTTTTTGAAAGACGGGACAGCCGTCCGGCAGTCGGAGCGCAGCGGTTTCCGGCATCTTTATCGTTTTGACAACAACGGTCGGCTCATCAAGCAAATCACCGACGGGCGCTGGGAAGTCAGCGAATTTTACGGCGTTGACGAAAGCAAAGGCTACGTTTATTTTTCGGCAATCGGCGCGAACAACGATTGGATAAACACGCAAATTTACCGCATTAAATTAGACGGCACGGAATTAAAGCGTCTGACCGACACGCCCGGCACGCACCGCGCATCTTTTAACCCGACTTTTACGTATTTCGTCGATGCGTGGAGCGACATCAATACGCCGGCTAAAACGTGGCTTTACAATTCGGACGGGCGGCTCGAACGCGTTTTAGACGAAAACAAAGTTCCGGTTCTGGACGCCTACAGGCTCAGCAAGCCGCAGTTTTTGAAAATCAAGACGCGCGATAATTTCGAGATGGAAGCGATGATGATTCTGCCGCCCGATTTCGACCGCACGAAAAAATATCCGGTTTTCGCCTTTACCTACTCGGGACCGCACGCGCCGCAGGTCAGAAACAGCTGGCGCGGCACGCAGATGATGTGGCATCAGATGCTGGCGCAGAAAGGCTATATCGTCTGGGTTTGCGACAACCGCACGGCGAGCGGGAAAGGCGTCGAAAGCGCGTGGAACGCTTACCGGAAATTCGGTCAGACCGAGGTGCCCGACCTCGAAGACGGTTTCAGTTATCTCAAATCGCTATCGTTTGTTGACGGCGCGCGGCTCGGAATGTGGGGCTGGAGCTACGGCGGATTTATGACGAGCTATTTTATGACGCACTCACCGACTTTGAAAATGGGTATCGCGGGCGGTCTGGTCGGCGACTGGGCGCTTTACGATTCGATTTTTACCGAGCGTTTTATGCGCACGCCGCAGAATAATCCGGACGGGTACAAACAAGGTTCGGTTATTGCTGCCGCCGCCAATCTAAACGGCAGACTGCTGATAATTCACGGCACGATTGACAACAACGTCCACCAGCAGAACGCGATAAAATTTATGTACGAGCTGCAAAAAGCCGGAAAACAGTTTGAGTTTATGACTTACCCGACGCAGCGTCACGGCGTTCAGCGCGGTTCCGTGCAGGAAAAACATCTTTACACGCTGATGACGAGCTTCATTGAGCGAAATTTGTGAAAACCAGCCAGAGAGTTCGCCGAGATAAAAATATTAATTCCCGGCGAACCCGGTGGCTAAAATATTGTTTTTCCCGTCAAAGCAACCAATTTAAAATCTCGCTGCATCCATAAGACGGTTTCGCAAAACTCTAAAAAATTGATTAAAAATTGAGGTTAAGTCTTTATGCGGCAAAAACTTTTCTTGTTGGTCGCGCTGTGCTTTGTATGCTTTTTTTCCGGGCGAGCCCAAACGGTTATCGAATCCGAATCGAATCTTTCTTTTAACGAAACATCGGCTGGCGTCTCGCTCACGGTCGAAAATCCGAAACCGGCTTTCGATGCCGGAATCGAAGTCGAGCTGCTCGACGCGGAAAGCAAAATTCTCGCTCAATCCGCCGAAAGCGCGCGAATCGAAAACGGTAAAAAATCTTACAATTTAACATTACCGCTCGGCGATTTGATGCAAAAGAGCGTGGACGATATCTTTTGGTATCGGCTGCGTTACCGCGTCGGCGCTGGTCAGGGCATCGTTTCGCTTTCGCAGATTATGCGCGATATTTTCGAGCTTCGCGTGATGGCTTCCGACAATCTGCTTTCGGGAATGAATTACCGGAGCCGCGTCCGCGCGCTGAATCCGTTGACGAACACACCGGTTGAAGGCGTAGCAATAAACGCCGCGCTGGAGCTCGAAACGCGCGGCGAAGATGAGCAAAAACTGAAACTCACGGCTGCCGGCACGACCGACCGGGAAGGATTTGCGACGCTCGATTTTCAGATTCCGGTTGACGCCGACTTTAACGGCGATGGCGAAATTAAAGTAACGGGCAGAAAAAACGGCGTTCTTCGCCTCGCGGAAGAAGATTTGGAAACCGCCGCCGACGATTTTTATTTTCTGATGTTTGCCGATAAGCCGATTTATCAGCCCGAACAGTTTTTAAACGTGCGCGGAATCTTGATGAAAGGCGCGGAAAGCAAAACTGTCGTGCCGGACGCGGAAGTCGAATTTCGCATCGAGGACAACGACGACACCGTGCTCTATCGCGAAAAGGTAAAAACGTCAGCGTTCGGCGTCGCGGCTATTCGCTGGACGATTCCCGAAAACGCGAAGCTCGGCGATTACCGAATCCGCGTTAAAAATAAGAGCCAGGAAGAAGGCTCTTTTGTCGGCTATCAAAAAATAAAAATCTCGCGCTACGATTTGCCGAATTTTAAGGTCGATGCAAAGCCCTCGAAGCCTTATTATCTGCCGAACGAAAAGCAAGCCGAAATCGAAGTTTCCGCCGACTATCTTTTCGGCAAACCCGTCCGCGAGGGAAAGGTGCGCGTCGTCCGCGAAAACAGCCGTGAATGGAACTGGAAAGAGCAGAGATACGTGATTGACGAAGGCGAAGCGCACGACGGCAAGACGGATGAAAACGGAAAGTTTACCGCCAAATTCGATGTCAGCGAAGACCACGAAGATTTGGCGGAAGACGAATCAGACCGGTTCGACGACATTACTTTCACGGCTTATTTCACGGATTTGACGACCAACCGCACGGAGCAGCGGCAGTTTGACGTGCGCGTGACGCGCGAGCCGGTTCACGTTTATTTTATCGGCGAGCGCTACGATCAGAACCCGAATTTGCCGGTAAGCGCTTATGTTTCGACGTTTTACGCCGACGGCACGCCGGCAGCCTGCGATGTCGAATTACGGGGGCGCGAAGAAGATTCGGACCAGAAATTCAAAACGCTCCAGCGAATAAAAACAAATTCCTACGGCGCGGGACGCCTCGAATTTACGCGCCCGAAATTCGAGGACGAAACGGACGATTTGGAAATTCAGCTCATCGCGCGCGATCGTAACGGGCTCAAGGGAACTTTCGGCGTCGGCGAAGACAACGAGGAAAGCGTCGATTTTGACGACGATGAGGTCGCGCTGCAAATCAATACCGGAAAGACGATTTTCAAGCCGGACGAAGCGGTCGAAATCGAATTGACTTCGACCAAACAAACCGCTCTTGTCTATGTTGACGTCGTGCGGGGCTGGTCGGTAATTGATTCGCGTTTTGTAAATCTGACAGACGGCAAAGCGCGGCTTAAAATTCCGTACCAGCCGGATTTTAAGGGCGAGCTGAAAATCAGCGCATATTTTGAAGAACTAAAAACCGGGCAAACCTGGGATAACAAAACCCGGAGTTATTACAACAGCGAATATCTCGATTTGGTTACAGCCACGCGCGGAATAATTTTCCCTTACGGGTCGAATCTCAAATTAAACGCCGAATTCGACAAGGAATTTTACAAACCGGGCGAAGCGGCGCGCGTCCGGTTCGGCGTGCTGGATTCAATCGGCAGCGCGGTCGAATCGGCGCTCGGCGTGGTGGTTTTCGATAAAGCAATCGAAGAACGCGCGCGCACCGACGGCGGTTTTACCGGAATGTTCGAAGATTACAAAGGCTGGCTCGGCTACGGCGAATCGTTCGGCGGCGTAAACGTCAAAGATTTGAACGAGCTTGATTTGTCAAAACCGATTCCGGCGGAATTGCAAACGGTTGCCGAGGTCATTTTGCACGACGGCTATTACCGACCGAACGTTTTTCACAGCCGGAGTTTCGACACGAACGCGAAATCGGTTTACGCCGAATTTTTCAAAAAACAGTTTGAGCCGATTGAAAAAGTCTTGAGCGGGCATTACGCGAAACACGATTTCGAGCATCCGACCGATGATGAGTCACTACGAAAAATTCTGCGCGCGAACGGCGTTAATCTCGACGATTTGCGCGACCCGTGGGGGCAGCCGTTTAAAGCGGTTTTCGAGACTGAAAAAGTGCAGGACGTCTTGCGCATCGTTTCGGCGGGCGCGGATAAAACTTTCGGTACGAAGGACGATTTTACGGTTTCGAGTTCGAGTTTTATTTATTTTACGCCGACCGGAAACCTGATTGACAAAGCGGTTACGGATTATCATAAACGCACGGGCGGATTTATCCGCGACGAAAAAACTCTGTTCGCCGGGCTTGGAATCAGCGAATTGAAAGACCGTTTCGGCAACCCGTATCGGGTGACGCTGGAAGTCAACGGAAAATATTACGTGATGAAAATCCGCAGCGCCGGTAAAGACGGCAAATACGATACAGGATATTCTTCCGACGATTTCGATGTTTGGACAAACCGCATCGATTATTTTGCCGACACCCAAAGCGCGATTGTCAAAATACTGGAAACAGCAAACATCTTCCCGCAGGACGAATCGCAATTTAAAGCGGTTCTGCGCGACGGCGGCGTCGATTTTGACCGGCTCACGGACGGTTACGGCAAAAAACTTTATCTCGTCAGGAAGCGGACTTCGCGCTACACGGATAAAAGAGTCCTCGAAAAGGTTCAAAAATACGGCGAAACAACCGCCATCGAGCGCCTTGTTATCGTGCCCGTCACCGAAGACGTCATCACGTTTACCGTTCGCGGCAAAGGTGCCGACCGCCGAGAAAATACTTCCGACGATGTAACGTTTGCCGAATTTCAGCACGTTATTTCCGAGCAAACAAGGACGGACGAAAAGCCGAAACCGGTTTCAATTCAGCCAGCCGCCCTCCTCCTGCGCGACGGCACCGGCTCAATCAGCGGCACGGTCAGAGATGCGAGCGGCGCGGCGATTACGGGCGCGACCGTCACGGCGACGAATGAAAAAACGAATGTGACCCGCAGCGTAACTTCAAACGAAGACGGCATCTACACGATTGTAAGTCTTGCGGTCGGACGTTATTCGGTCAATGCAGAAGCCGCGAACTTTAAAAAAGCAGTGCGCGAAAGCGTTCCGGTAACCGCCAACAGCAATACGAAGGTAGATTTTTCGCTCGATGTCGGCACCGTCAGCGCAGTCGTTGACGTTGAATCCAGCGCCACTACGATTGATACTTCGTCGAGTTCTATTTCGTCCAGCACAAATGCGCAGCAAATTGCGTTATTGCCGAAACGCGTTGATTCTTCAAATTTTTTGAAAATGATTCCCGGTGCCCGCACGGATTCGCTAACCGGCGGCTTTACGGCTGATGACGGTACAAACAACGAAAAATCGACGCCGCGCCTGCGCGAATATTTTCCCGAAACGCTTGTCTGGTCGCCCGAACTGGTGACCGGAACGGACGGTAAAGCCGCGCTCGATTTCAAAATGGCGGACAATATTACGACCTGGAAGCTCTACACCGTCGCTTCGACACGGGCAGGCAAAATCGGCGTTGCGGAAAAGGAGATTACTGTTTTTCAGCCGTTTTTCGTCGATCTTGAACCGCCGAAGTTTTTAACCGACGGCGACGAAATTTATCTTCCGGCGCAGGTTAGAAACTACA
This sequence comes from Pyrinomonadaceae bacterium, assembly GCA_036403375.1. Taxonomy (GTDB): domain Bacteria; phylum Acidobacteriota; class Blastocatellia; order Pyrinomonadales; family Pyrinomonadaceae; genus JAFDVJ01. The sequence goes on along the minus strand of DASWRC010000030.1, from coordinate 59,264 downwards.
CCGCCGCAAAACAAACAGTTGACGTTTCGATGACGAAAGCCGATTGGTTTTCCTTTCTCGGCGCGGATAAGCAGACGGTCGAAGTCGCGTCGAACGCGGCGGCAAACGCGGTTTTCGGATTTAAAGCCGTGATACCCGTTAAAGACGGCAAACAGAAGGTGACGGCAATCGCGATAAGCGACGCGGACGCGATTGAAAAACCGGTCACGGTTCGTCCGAACGGTCAGGAAGTCGTTCGCACCGAATCGAAGCTTTTTGCAGGCGCCGCCGCGTTCGACGTTGATTTTCCCGCCGACGCTTTGCCTAAATCAGCGCGCGCCGAGCTTAAAATTTATCCGAATCCGATGTCGCACGTGACCGAATCGGTCGAAGGTTTATTGAAGCGCCCGTACGGCTGCGGCGAACAGACGATTTCTTCGACTTATCCGAATCTGATGATTCTGAAATTCAAGTCGGCATCGCCCGGAGCCGGAAAAACTTTGGTTGAAAAAAGAGCGAAAAAATTTCTCGACGCAGGCTACAAGCGGCTTTTGGGCTATCAGACGGCGGACGGCGGCTTTTCGTACTGGGGCGGCAAAGATTCTTCCGACCTTGCGCTGACCGCGTATGCTTTGCGGTTTTTGTCGGACGCGCGCGGATTTATCGAAGTTGACCCGAAAGTGGTCGAGAACGCCCGGAACTATTTGATAAAACAACAGCGCGGCGATGGAAGCTTTACGAAAAAATACAGTTGGGAAACCGTCGAGGACACGGCGCGGGCAAAGCTTTTTACGAGCTATGTCGCGCGCACGTTAGCGATGTTAAAAACCGAAAAGGGCGTTTTGGATAAAGCTCTGGTGTATCTGAAAACGCGCAACGCCGAAATCGAAGAGCCTTACGCGCTGGCGCTCTACACGCTCGCGAACTTTGACGCCGGAGAGCGGGACGAAGCCGATAAAACGCTTCTCAGGCTGCAATCGATGGCGAAAGACGAAAACGGATTTTTGTATTGGAGTCTCGAAACCAACACGCCGTTTTACGGTTGGGGAACAGCCGGACGCATAGAAACGACCGCGCTGGTTTTGCAGGCTCTTCTAAAATCCAAAGACCAGAGCCCGCAGACCAGAGACCAAATCTCGAAAGCGACGATGTTTTTGCTGAAATCGAAAGACCGCTACGGCGTCTGGTATTCGACGCAGACGACCATCAACGTTCTGGACGCCTTTCTGGCTTCGCTCACACCGGGCAAAAATCAAACTATTTCGGTTTCGGTCAACGGCGAAAAGCTAAAGGATTTTGCCGTGCAGGCGGAACAAATCGAGCCGGTCGTTTTGGATTTGACCGGAAATCTGTCGGCGGCAAACCGGGTAGAGGTTGCGAGTTCCGACAATTCGCAAGTGATGGCGCAAATCGTCAGGGCGCATTATGTTGATTGGAAAGACGCGGAAATCTCAAATCGCAGCGTCAACGATTCGCGCGCCGTGCGGCTCGATTACAAATGCGATAAGCAGCAGGCGAAAATTATGGAAACCGTCAATTGCGCGGTCGAAGCCGAGCGCGTCGGCTTTAAGGGTTACGGAATGCTGCTCGCGGAAATCGGTATTCCGCCGGGCGCGGACGTTTCGCGCGACTCGCTCGATAAAGCGTTCGACGCCGATTGGAGCCTCAGCCGTTACGACGTTTTGCCCGACAGAATCGTGGTTTATATGTGGGCGCGCGCCGGCGGCAGCAAGTTTAATTTTTCGTTCAAGCCGCGTTACGCCGTTAATGCCCAAACTCCGGCGTCCCTGCTTTACGATTATTACAACGACGAAGCCCGCGCCACGCTCGCGCCGCAAAGATTCGAGGTGAAATAAAAGTTGAGAGTTCGGAGTTTAGAGTTGAAAAAGTAGAACAACTCCAATCTCCGAACTCTCAACTCTCAACTCTCAACTCCGAACTTTATTCGCTTTGATTGTCGTCGATTGCGATTTCGGGAAATTCGGCGGTGAATTGCGCGCGCGGTTTGGAGTCGATATCGGCGCGCAGCGGGCGCGTGCCGACGTTCTGTTTGAATTTTCCGGTTTCGTCGTAAAGCCGCCGGTATTGCGCGCTGTTGCGGATGATGCCCTGGACGTAGCCTTTGGTTTCCTTGAACGGAATCGCTTCGACGAATTCGTCCATTTCCGCCGGCAGGCTCGCCGTCCATTGCGGCACGCGTCCCGGTCCGGCGTTGTAGGCGACGGCAACCAGTTCGACGCGCCCGAATTTATCGAACTGGTCGCGGATGTAAGCCGTGCCAAGCTCGATATTAATCGCCGGCTGAAAAAGCGTGTCGGCGCTGATGGCGGTGATTGACGAATTATATTTTTTCGCGACCGCGCGCGCCGTCGGGATGAGCAGCTGCATCAAGCCGTAAGCGTTTGCGCCGGATTTGGCGCGCGCATCGAAAATCGTTTCCTGGCGGATGAATCCGGCGACCTGAAACGGGTCGAGCCGCCGCTGCGCCGCCCAGTATTTGATATCGCTCCAATTTGTTAAGGGATAAAAAATGTCCCACTCCTCGCGTCCCATTTCTTCGGGAAACATCTGCGCATAATCGGGATAACTTTTCGCCAGCGACAGCAAAGCATTGACCTGATCGCCGCGCAGACGGTAATGTTTCGCCAGCGCAAGATTGATTTTCGGACTGTTTCCGGCGGTTTTCTGAGCTTCTTTCAATTCGTCCGCCGCCCAGTCGAAAAGTCCGACGATGCTTAAGTCTTCCGACTTGGCAGCGCGTTCCAGCTCCTTCTCGCCGGAAGTTTCCGCCGCGACCGTGACGACTTTTAAGTTCGCGACCGCTTTCTGCAATGGCGAACCGGAGACGAGATTCGGCGTCGATTGGCATTGCCCCCGACCGCGCAGACCAGTCAGTCTTTGCAGCGCGAGATAGCCGTACCAATTCGCACCGTAGCGATAAACCACGGCATCGTAAAGCGCGCAGGACTCGGCAATTTTTCCAGCCGATTCGGAATCGCGCGCCGCCCAGTAACCCGCCTTTCCGCGATTGGTCGAATCTTTATCGACGTAGCGCGCCAGATGTTCGAGAAGCATCTCGGACGACAGCGCGTAATTTTTGCTTTCGTGCTGCATCCAGGCGAGTTCAAACTGCGCACCGGCGACGTTGATTGCCGTCGGAAACGCCGCCAGCGCGGTTTGGAGAAAGTAGTTTTCCTCCTGTTTGTTTTTCGCGTCGCGCGCCGCCATTCCGGCATCGACAAAGGCTTTCGGCGTTAGTTTCCCGTTCGGAAAACTGCGGCGCATTTCTTCGACGCTACTGCGCGCATTTATCCAGAGACGGTTTTTCGCGTAGCCGAGCGCGAGATTGTAAAAGGCTTCTTCTTTTTCTTTGGCGGACGCCGGAATCGCATTAAAAGCGTTCTGCGCCTCGGTCATATTTTTGACATTTGAAGCCGTGATAAGCCGCCGCAGATTTATTTCCGGGTTGAGCGCCGCCGGAAAGGCGGAAGCAAGCGTCGCGTAAGCCGCGCTCGCTTCCGCATAATTTCGAGCGGCGTAAAGATTATTGGCGCCCGCCGTGATTTCTTCCGCCGTCTGCGGCGTCAGGGATTGATTCAGAAACGTTAGTTTCGTTTCGGCTTCTTTCGCTTCCGCGCTGCCCGCGCCGTAGAAATAAACTTTGCGGTAAAATTCTATTGCTGCCGCCTGATTGCCGCTCGTCTCGAACGATTTTGCCGTGACGAGCAGCGCGTCCGGCTGATTTTTGTCGTTCAAATTTTGTAAAAACGCCGGAACCTGCGCGGCTTGTCCCGTCGCAATCGCCGAATTTGCCCACAGGATTCTTGCCTCGCGAACGCGCAGGCTGGTCGGGAACTCCTTAACGAGTGCGGCGAACGTGTTCATTGCTTCGGCGTGTTTACCGGCTGCCTGAAACGCTCGCCCGCGAAGCCAGACGGCGTAGTCGGCGAGATTGGTTTTTTCGCGAAAGACGTTTGTATTCAGGATTTGAGCCGCGCCGTCGTAGTCGGAATTTTCAAATTTTATCCGCGCGCGCAGCAGCTTGGCGAGCGCGCCCGCTTTTGTTTTGGCAAAACGCGTTTCGATTTCCGCGACGACGCCTTCGGGCGGCAGCTTGTCGCCTTTTGTCAGCTCGCGCAAAGTTTTCAGCGCGTCGTCATCCGACATCGGCGTGACGAATGCCGAACAGCTCGTCGAAAGCGGCACGGTCAAAAGCGCGAAAGTGAAAATTAAGGAAACGAGCACGGAATAAAAATTGAAGCGGAAAAATCTGAAATCTGACATGTGTTAAAACTCCGAAAATTTGATGCGTCTTTTTTGAAGGAATTTGTCTCGCGGCGTGCGCCTCGAAAAAATTCTTTGCGGCAAGCAATTTTCGTTATATGATAACAAAGAAATCACGAATTTCCTAAAAAACTAACGGCTGCCGCAGCAATCGAAACAATTGGCGAAAAGGTGCGTTTCTAAAGATGGATTCGAAGCAATAAAGAATGAAAAGACGAAGTAATAAAGAATGAAAAGATTTGTTCTCGCCCCGATTTTGTTTCTTCTGTGTGTGCTTTCGCTCGCGGCGCAAACGCCGCTGCCGACTTCGACGCCGACGCCTTCGACAGACAATAATACGCTTAAAATTCCGACCACGCTGATTCAGGTCGACGTTACCGTGACCGACGCAAAAGGCAACATCGTTAAGGATTTGAAGCCCGGGGATTTTGAAATTTACGAGAACGGCGAAAAACAGCCGATTACGAATTTTGCCTTTATCTCGAACCTTCGAACCAAGCCGGAACCGGCGGAAAAAAACAAAAACGCGATTCCCGTCCCGGTTCCGCCGACCACTCTTCGCGCCGAGCAAATCCGCCGGATTTTCGCCCTCGTCGTCGATGATTTATCGCTCTCGTTTGAAAGCGCCGCCCGTACGCGGGGCGCTTTGAAAAAGTTTGTTGACGAGCAGATGCAGGCGGGCGATTTGGTGGCGATTATCCGCACCGGCGCGGGCATCGGCGCGCTCCAGCAGTTTACGTCCGACAAACGCCAGCTTTACGCCGCGATTGAGCGCGTGAAATGGAATCCTTCCGGCAGAGGCAAACTGAGCGCTTTTACGCCGTTTGAGCCGACGGGCAACGAGATTAGAAAAGCATCGGGCGACACCGAGGTCGATGACGAAGACCTTAAAGTGGAAAAGGATTTTCTCGGCGGTTTCGAAGGTTTTCAGGGCAGCACGTTTTCGACCGGCACGCTCGGCGCTTTGAAATATATCGTCGGCGGAATGGGCGAATTAAAAGGCAGAAAGTCAATCGTGCTTTTTTCGGACGGCTTCCCGGTTTTTTCAATGACGGAAAATTCTTTGGAAGGCTCGGCGCGCGTCGCGGATTTTTTGAAACAGGTCGCCGCTCTTGCCAACCGGTTCGAGGTCGTTTTTTACACGATTGACGTGCGCGGGCTGCAAACCACCGAATTCGACGTGCGCGACCGGATAGCGGAAGCCGACCCGCGAAAAATGGGACAAATCATCTCGGACAAAACAAACGAGCGCGAAGCCGAGCTTTTCGATTCGCAGGACGGTCTGGTTTATCTCGCAAAAAAAACCGGCGGAATGGCTTTTCTAAACCAGAACGATATGACCGGGAATCTCGCGCGAATTCTCAACGACCAGAGCTATTACCTGATTGGCTACCAGCCGGACACCGATAATTTCAACGCCGACAAGCGCCGTAACAACAAGCTCGAAGTAAAGCTCACGCGTTCCGACCTGAACGTTCGATACCGCAGCGCATTTTTCGGCAATCCTTCGGAAAAAACGGTCAGACCGAGCAATCTGTCGCCGCTGCAGCAATTGACGAACGCGCTTTCCTCGCCGTTCGGCGTCAACGATATTTCCGTGAAGCTCAATTCGCTTTTCGCCAACGAGAAAAATAAAGGCACGATTGTGCGCTCGCTGCTTTACATCAATGCCGCCGACCTGAAGTTCGAGGACGAACCCGGCGGCATGAAGAAAACAACTTTTGAAGTCCTCGGCGTCAGCTTCGGCGACAATGGCGTGGTGGTTGACCAGGTTTCAAACAGCTACACGCTGACCGTGAAAAACGAAAACCTTCAGAAGATGCTCACCGAAGGCTTCGTCTATTATTTTACGTTCCCGATTAAAAAGCCCGGCGCGTATCAGTTTCGCGTTGCCCTGCGCGACGTGAGCGACGGAAAAATCGGCGCGGCGAGCCAGTTTATCGAAATTCCCAATCTGAAAAAGGACGTTTTAACCGTCTCCGGGCTGGTTCTGGAAAACGTCAGCGCCGAAAAATGGCGGAAAATGTCGGAAGAACCCGAAAAGGCAAAGAACAATCAAAACACCGGCTTGGCGAGCTTGACCAACCGGATGATTGATACGTCGCTTCGCAAATTCAAACAAGGCTCGATTTTGCGCTACGGTTTTGAAGTTTACAACGCTAAGACGGGCGGCGGGAACAAGCCGAATCTGACGACGCAGCTTCGCCTGTTTCGCGATGGGCAGCTCGTTTACGAGGGCACACAGCTTCCGCTCGACCTTTCGGCGCAAACCGACCTGCAAAGAATCTGGGGCATCGGCGCGCTCGATTTGGGAAGCCAGACGCCGTCGGGCGATTATATCCTGCAGATTGTCGTCATCGACAATCTCGCCAAGGAAAAGCGCCGCCTCGCGACGCAGTTTGTCCAGTTTGAAATAACTGAATAATAAGTTGACTCTTGAATTCGTCCCTCGCGACGAAGAAAAAGGTTTGTGGAATGGTCTTTCCGCTGAGCCGTATTAAATTTCTGTTTGATAAGGAGACTATTGTGAAAAAAATTATTCTCGCCCTTGTTTTTGTCGTTCTCGGCGCGGCGCTCGCGTTTTCTCAAAACCCGAAGCCGACGCCGCCCGCCCAAAAGGATGAGGACGTCGTTAAAATCTCGACTAACCTGATTCAGGTGGACGTTACCGTGACCGATTTGAAAGGCAATATCGTTAAGAATTTGAAGTCCGAGGATTTTGAAATTTACGAGAACGGCGAAAAACAGCCGATTACGAATTTCTCGTTTGTTTCGAGCGTTAAAGAGGAAACCGAACCCGGCAAAATTCCGAATGAAAAAGTTCTCGCCCCGGTCCCGCAAGCCGAGCTCAAAGCCGAGCAGGTCAGAAGAACTTTTGCGCTCGTCATCGACGATTTATCGCTTTCCTTTGAGAGCGCGTATTACGTGCGCCGCGCGCTGAAAAAGTTTGTTGACGAGCAGATGCAGGCGGGCGATTTGGTGGCGATTATCCGCACCGGCGCGGGCATCGGCGCGCTCCAGCAGTTTACGTCCGACAAGCGCCAGCTTTACGCCGCGATTGAAAAGGTCAAGTGGAATCCGACGGGACGCGGCGGCGTCGGCGCGTTTGCTCCGATTCGCGACAACGAAAAAATTACAAATCCGGAAGAAAGCGAGGAAGACAAACGACAAAAAGAAAATTTTGAAAACGCTTTCGAAGATTTTCAAGGCGCGTTTTTCGCGACCGGAACGCTCGGCGCGCTGCGCTTTATCGTTAAAGGAATGGACGAATTGCCGGGACGCAAAGCGGTTATTTTGTTCAGCGACGGCTTTAAAATCCTACAGCGCGACGAGCAGGGCTTTTCCGACGGCGGACGGGTTCTCGAATTTTTGCGCCAGCTGGTCGATACGGCAAACCGCTCGTCGGTCGTCTTTTATACGATTGACGCGCGCGGGCTGCAAACGCTCGGAATCTCGGCGGAGGACAGCGTTGACCCGACCGGCGAAAGAATTCAGCAGGTTTTGTCCGACCGCAGCAGCGAGCTTTTCGACACGCAAGCCGGACTGGTTTTCCTCGCCAAGCAAACCGGCGGTTTCGCCGTTCTCAACAACAATGATTTGAGCGACGGCGTGCGGCGCGTGCTCAACGACCAGAGTTATTATCTTATCGGTTATCAGCCCGATTCCGACACCTTCGACCCGAAAACCCGCAAGTTTAACAAGCTCGAAATCAAGGTCAAAGGCAAGGATTTAAAAGTGCGCTACCGGAGCGGATTTTTCAACGTCGCCGACCGCGACGTTCCCGCCATTGCCAAAACGGCGCAAACGCCCGCGCAGCAAATTCAAAACGCGCTGACTTCGCCGTTTGCCGTCAACGACATTTCGCTGCGGCTCAATACTATATTCGGCAATGATGCGGTAAACGGTTCGTTTGTCCGACCGCTGCTGCATGTTAACGCGGCGGATTTGAAATTTACGGATGAGCCGGACGGTTCGAAAAAGGCAGTTTTTGAGGTTTTAGCCGTCATCTTCGGCGACAACGGCGCGCCGATTGACCAGATTGTGAAATCATACACGCTCACCGTCAAGGACGATATGTATAAAAAAATCCTGAGAGACGGATTTGTTTATCATCTGACGATGCAAGTCAAAAAACCGGGCGCTTACCAATTTCGCGCGGCGATTCGCGACGCTCAAGCCGGAAAAGTCGGCTCGGCTTCGCAGTTTATCGAAGTTCCTAATTTGAAAAAGGAACGCCTCACTCTTTCGGGAATCATTCTGGAAAATATGACCGAAGCGCAATGGAATGCTTTTGCGACGCAGTCGCCGACGGTTGAAAACGATCCGTCCAGGCAATCGTCCGAGAAGCCGAATCCGATGAACGACACATCGCTCAGACGCTTTCGACGCGGTACTATCCTGCGTTACGGGTTCGAGGTTTACAACGCCAAATTAGACCCGTCGAAAAAGCCGAACCTGACGTCGAGAATCCGTGTCTTCCGCGAAGGCAAGCTGATTCTCGACGGCAAACCGGCACCGATGGAGTTTCCCGAACAGACCGATTTTGAAAGATTGAAATCTTCGGGCGCAATCAACCTGACAAACGGCATGGAACCCGGCGATTACATTCTGCAAATCATCATCACCGACGGCTTGGCAAAAGAAAAACGTCAAATATCAACGCAATACGTGCAGTTTGAAGTCATTCAATAGAGCAGAAGGAAAAACAGCGTGAAAGAAAGACAATGTTCATCGCGTTCGGTTTGCGCGAATATTGCCGAAGCGCGGCGTAAGTGCCGGTATTAAGCCGCGTTTATCGGTAAATAACACATTATGACAAAGACAAATAAAAAGGAGTTGTCACCCGAACAGCATGAAGAACTACTCAGAGCATTGAAAGTCCGTTTTGAGAAAAACATGAACCGCCATAAATCGCTCGAATGGGCTGAAATACAAGCAAAGCTGGAAACGAATACTGAAAAACTGTGGTCGCTGGATGAAATGGAAAGAACCGGCGGTGAACCGGATGTTGTCGGGTTTGATAAAAAGACGGGCGAATACATTTTTTATGACTGTTCGGCGGAAAGTCCGAAAGGACGCAGAAGTGTTTGTTACGACCGCGAAGCGCTGGAATCAAGGAAAGAACATAAACCGGAAAATAACGCTGTTGATATGGCAGCGGCAATGGGGATTGAGATTTTAACGGAAGCCCAATATCGAGAGCTGCAGAAACTGGGAAATTTCGATACGAAAACATCGAGTTGGGTGAAAACACCCGTCGATATTAGAAAACTCGGCGGTGCAATCTTTTGTGATCGCCGCTACAACACCGTCTTCGCGTATCACAACGGCGCAGAATCTTACTATGCCGCAAGAGCCTTCCGCGGCGCACTAAGAGTCTAAATATGATAAACAATCCTGACCGATGGGTTTTTTACCATCCGGCAGAAAATAAAAAAGGAGAAGGGAATTATTCCCTTCTCCTTTTCACGCTTTTCCCTTTCTTTCCTAGACGTTCGCGCCGGGATACGAAGTGCCGAGCCTGCCTTCGTCGCCTTCGGCTAGATTGCTGACCAGCTCGTAATGGAAATAATCGAATTTGGAGGCAACCGGCGGCTGAACGCGTTTGTCGTACATTTCGCGCGAGCGGTCAATCGCTTCACGCAGACGCTCGTAAAGGTCGTTCGATTCGCGTCCTTCTTTAACTTTCTGCTCGTTGTAAAGCTTGATTTCCGAAACCAGCAGACGCGCAAAACGGCGGGCGTCGTTGTGCAGTCGGCGCTCGTCTTCGGAAACTTCTATCGGCAAATCGACGTTGCGTTCGCTGAAACGGCTTTTGGCGGGTTGTTTAACGACCGACTCGCTGACGGTTTCAACCGGTACCTCCGGCGAAAAAGCTTCCGCCCTGCCGTTTTCCGTCACGCTTGTATCGTAAGCGACGCCGTTGCCCGGAGCAAAATTTTCGGCTTCGTAGGCGGGCGTTTCAAAGGCGGGCGGTGTCGATTCAAATTCAGCTTGCGGCGTTTCAAAAGATTGATTCGTTTCAAACTGGTAATCGCTGCCGCTCAGACTCGGCGCGTATTCATTTTCGCCAGCCGCCGGCTCGGTTTCAAAGGTTTGCGGCGGTTCTGAAATTTCATAAGACTCCGGCGCTTCAAATGCCGGACTTTCGTAAGAAACAGCCGGGTCTTTTGAATAAAAATCTTCGGTTTCAACCGTTTGATTCCAAACCGGCTGTGATTCAAAAGCCGGCGATTGTTCAAAGGTTTGCGGCTCTTCTAACGAAGCCTGGTAATCTTCGAGCGTTTCAGTCGTCGAAATTTCCGCAACCGGCTCGTCTTCCGTTTCCGAAACAAACTCTGCCGGGACATCTTCAGGTTCGACGTTCGGCTTAAAGGCAAAGCGGTCGCTTTCAAAAGACGTCTGATAGTCCGCCGATTCAACGGGCTGCTCAACCGGCTGATAAGAATAATCTTCTCCGACCGGCGAAGTATATGAAAAAGGCGTTTCGACCGGTTCTTCCGTTGCGGCAGATTCTGCCTGCGCCGTTTCCGCCGGTGATTCGGTTTCGGCAAACCGGTAATATTCTTCCGCTGCCGGCGCGGTTTCGGCGACCGTTTCGACCGATTCCTCAGGGATTTCTTCCTGTCGGGCGGGTTCTTCAAAACCCTCGCTGCGCGCCGCGGTAGTTTCTTCCGCTGTTTCGGCTTGGTTTTGCGCGCCGCGTGCCGAAGCTAAGATTTCGACCGTCATACTCGCGACCCGAACCAGAGTTTCGAGTGCTTCGATATTTACTTCTTCGCCATCGTTTCCAGGGTCGGCATAAAGAACGGCGACGCTGCGCCCGCGCACGACGAGCGGCACGGCAAACATCTGTTCGGGCTGACCGAATTCGAGCTTGTTCAAGTAAATCGAATCATCCGAATAAACTCCGTAAGCGCTTTCGACCGCCGAGAGCGACCGGACGGCTTCGCCGAGAACGGTTCCGGAAGCAACCGGAAAGAAAACTTCGCGGACGGTTTGCTCGTCAACGGTTTCGCCGTTTCGACCGAACACGCGCCAGCCGACGAGGTGTTCGTTTTTGATAATGAAAAACGCACCGCGCGGCGTAAATTGAGCAGCGTGATTAACCAGGGTTTTCAATATTGCCGATTGAGTCGTTTTCGTGCTGATGTCGTTGATGGCATCGCGGATTTCGCTGAAACTAACGGGCGGCGCCGGCGGCACGGCTTCTTCTGCGGCTTCGGCAGCATTTTGTTTTTCTAATTCTTCGGCTTCGGCAATCGCCATCGCCGTAATGCTCGCGCCTTCGTCGCGTGAGAGGCGAAGATGTTCGACGACCGATTCCGTAAAGCTTGAATCAAGCTCGCGGTCACTGGCAAGGCGCGCGGAAAAGCTTTGAAAAACTTCGTCGAGCTGCGCTTTATGCTTTTCAAATTCGGCTTCAAACTGCTTTTGAAATTCTGAAACTTCCTGCCGCATATCGGCAAGTACATTTTTGAGATAACTCTCGAATTCAGTCCTTAAACTTTGTTCGAGTTCTTCACTATTCACTTTAATTTATCCTCCGTCTATTGAAAACACAGCATTCCTGGGATGAAACGACTGGCGGTTTGTGTAGATGTTTTGAACCTTATCAAGATGTGGCATGGCATTCTCCGAGGATGCCACCTTAAGATTATGAACAATTTGCGGGTTTTATGTCAAGAAATAGTTTAAAATCGGTGCAGAGGTTAGAATTCAGGGTTCGGAGTTGATTTATTTTCAACTCCGAACCCTGAATTCTAACCTCTGCATTTATTAGACAGCGACGACTTCGATTTCGGGGTCGATTTCGTCTTTAATCATATTTTCGATTGCCATCAGCGTTCCTGTCAGGCTCGACGGACAGCTTCCGCAGGCGCCTTCATAACGGATTTTCAGAGTATTGTTTTCAAGCCCGACGATTTCGAGCCAGCCGCCGTCGCTTGCCAGGTAAGGACGAATTCTCTCGTCGAGAATCGCCTCGATTTCGCGTACTTTCGGGTCGTCGTTCAAGGCGGCGGTAATCGCGCCGCCAATCTCTTTTCCGGCACCGCTGCCGTTACCGTTTTTAACGGCGACCGATTCGGCGGCGCGAATCGGAACTGCCAGCGCAGGCAAAATTTCGTCCCAATCGGCTTCGTCCGTTTTTTCGACCGTAATCATTTTGTCCATGTAAAAAATCGAGACGACCTCGCCAATCTCGAAAAGCGATTTTGCAAGCTCGTCTTCGCCAGCCGCCGTCGCGTCTTTAAATGAATGCGAAGTGCCGTGCGAAACGGGTTCTTTCAGGATAAACTTAACGGCGTTCGGATTCGGTGTTTCTTGTATATCTGCTATTTTCGGCATTGTCTTAAAAACCTTTGATGCAAAGTCAAAATATAAAGTTTATAAATCTTTACATTTTTGTCAATATTATAACGCATCAAGTTCGGGATTTCATCAAGCCGCGGGTTTAAAAAGAAAAAATGCGGGAAAAACGGACACAATCCAATTTTTGCCGCACTAGTAGATAGTTAGAAGCGTTCGGCAATCCGACCTTTGCCGGGATAAAAAGAGAAGGCGCAGATTACTCGGTAATATGAATATCGTCCGTTTTATTGACTCTGCTCGACATAAAAAAGACGCCGAAAACCAGAAACAAGATCGCACAAACGATTGCGACGACCAGCAGCAATGTGTTGCCATTCTGTTGAAAATAATAAAACGAGCCACCTGCAACCAATAATGAAACCAAAGCTAACAGAGCATACATAATGCTTACTTGACCTCCCTAAATTTTTGAAAAAGGTTAAAATGCCCGCAGTCTGCCAGTCATCTTTCAGATTGCTGAAAACAAGACTTTTAACGTCACTGACAAACTTGTCAAACTGCTTATTTTGGAATGCAAGCTAATAGTAACTCCATTCCCTGTAAAAAGGCAAGAATGTATTGAATCAAAAGGCAAAACATTTTACATTTAATACGGCTCGCAAAATATTGAAAAGAGGGAATTATGAACATTCGTTTGGCACAAACAAGCGACTCATCGCCGCTGGTCGAATTTAATCAGGCAATGGCGCTCGAAACCGAAGGCAAAACGCTCGACGCGCAAATCCTGCAAAGCGGTGTCGAAGCGGTTTTTCACGATGAAAAAAAGGGTTTTTACGTCGTCGCCGAAGAAGACGCGCGAATCGTCGGCGGCTTAATGATAACTTTTGAATGGAGCGATTGGCGCGACGCTTGGTTCTGGTGGATTCAGAGCGTCTATATTTTGCCGGAAGCGCGCGGACGCGGAATTTATCGCCAATTGTACAATTTCGTGAAACAAATGGCGCGCGAAAAAGAAGACGTTTGCGGTTTCCGGCTCTATGTCGAAAAGGAAAACGAGAGCGCGCAGAAGGTTTACGATAAGCTCGGCATGGAAGAGACGTATTATCTGATGTACGAGGAACTGATTTAAAAGAAAGATAGCCGGAGTTAAAAATTTTAACTCCGGCTAAAGGCTTGAAAAGCAAATCTAAAAAGCGAATTGAATTGAATATGAGATAAGAAGATAAATGAAACGTTCACCCGATAATAGTTGTGTGCGCTCCCCAGATTCACCTTTCAAAACTGAAAGAACTAAATTTCAATTTTCAAATCCGGTTTTTCGACCGGTGCAAAATAAAAACTTCCAAAAGTCTCAAGCGTTTCCGTGTTAAATTGTTTTCTTGCTCCGCAAGTCAAACAAACACGATACCCGAATGTTCCGTTCGAAAAAGGTCGGCTTAAATCTTCATGCCCACAACCGAAGATTTTTGAAAAAAAACCGACCTTTTCGCCGAAAAACCCCTTGTCAATATTACTGCCCTTGCCAAACAAACTCGCTATTCCACGAAACTTTCCGTTCTTCAACGCGTTTGTCATAAACTTGTCACCCTTAGTTAAAAAATAACCCCTTGATAACCTACCCTTTTTTGATAACCTACCCCTTGCTCGTTAAAAGATTGTCCTTCGCGTTGTCCTTCCGAGATTTACCGACTGACTACCTTCGTGCTGTCTTATTTAGCAACCGCCGTGCCACAAATCGAAAGCCCGTAACGGTTTTGTACAATGCCCGTATTTATTGGTTTATAAGGGATTTTAGAATTCATCCGATTAATAAATTATAGTGTAAGTTTTACGTACAGTTTTAAAATCCGAACAGTTTTATGTCTGCTTTTAGTTCATACACAACAGGTATTTGTGTTTTAATTTAGGCTATGACAAAAATCACGGAACACGAGTTTTCGCGTATCTGCCGAGGGATTTTTGAAGACCGCGAAACTATTCTCAGACATAATCCGATCGGCACGCGCGAGGAGACTCTTTTGTGGATGCTGCTCAGTATTTTGATAAGTTATTTAAGCCTTTCGGAAATCGAAACGCCGTGCTTTACCGGAATGCCGACGGCGGAAACTTACCGGCAGGCGATTTTGTTTGTTTTGAAAGATAGACGTTCAGCAGAGTTTGACGCTTCAGCCTATCTCGATGATTTAATAAAAGAATGATAGTCGAAAAATTTGTCTTAACACCTTTCCAGCAAAACACGCGCGTCGTTGTCTGTGAGGAGACACGCCGGGCAATCTGTATCGACCCGGGCGAAGCCTCAAAGGAAATCGAAGATTTTTTGCGTGAAAACAATTTCGAGCTGCAGGCAATCACGCTCACCCACGGGCATTTTGACCACATCGGCGGGTCAGCAGATTTACACAAAAGTTTTCCACATGCGGAAATCCTTCTTCATAAGGATGATGAAGATTTCTACTACGGTTTGCCCGCGCAGCCTTTATTCTTAGGTATTCCGCCAAACCAGTTAAAAATTCTCGGATTTGATTACGAAAAGCCGCCGCCGCTGACGCGAAACTGGCAGGACGGCGAGATTTATGAAGTCGGAAATTTGCGTTTCAAGATTCTGCATTGTCCCGGTCACACGCGCGGGCACGTCGTTTTGGCGGAAGAATCTGCAAAAAAGGTTTTTGTCGGCGATTGTTTGTTCGAAAGTTCAATCGGCAGAACGGATTTGCCGGGCGGGAATTTCGAGCAGTTGATGGATTCGATAAACCGCAAAATTTTAACGTTAGGCGACGATTTTACGGTTTATTCCGGTCATGGACGCGAGACGAACATCGGTCACGAAAAGCGTACAAATCCATTTTTATCGGGGGGTTATCAGATGGCGCAAGGAAGATTTTTATAAAAATCTCCCGGTGAAAGTTTTAAACGAAATAGAGTTCTTTGCCCGGGCGCGGCGAATAAAACGCGCCTTCCGGTTTGAATGATTCAAAATCGTATTTGCGGCGCAAACCGCAGTCTTTGCAGTAACAGAAAGTCGTGCTGTCAATCGTGACGGGTTTGCTCATTCGTGAATGCCAGCAGCCGAAAATCCTCTTCCAAAAGCTTTGTTTCTCTCCAAATGGTGTGTCTTGCAAAGTTTCTATAGTGATGTTTTCCATAAATATTCCTCGCTACTTTATTTCGCAGAGCAAAGTGCAAACGATATGCCATTGCTTTGGAAGGGACTCTTTTTGTAGGTTTGAAAACGACCGTAAGTTGCTGAAAATATTAGCTTAAAGATAAGCGCGGCAATAACCGGTGACAACTTATTTTAGAAAAAATACAGACGTCTTTATTTTTTTGTGCCGGTGTTTGAGTATTAATAATTTGCATTAAAAAAATAATATTGTCGTATCTGAATACAAAGGATTTATTTTTTGCCTGAAAGTGTCGCGCTTTAGTACAAAATCCTTCGTACCCGGAGACGATAAGTTGAAAACAGGTAAATAAATCAGCCCGTTAGAGTTTATTTAAATCTGACAGCCGCACTTGAACTCGAATTTTAGACTCTTAATCCTTAAATTTAGACCCTCGACCTCTAGATTTAGGGTCAAAAGTCTCTTCATAAAAATAAAAAGCGCGTTTCTAATGCAGGCGAAACGCGCTTTTTATCTTAACCGGTGGAATATTTCCGTTAGTTTGGCATCAAAACAGTGTCAATAACATGAATCACGCCGTTTGATTGTTGAACGTCGGCAATCGTGACGCGCGACATTCCGCCTTTTTCGTCTGTCAGAATGAGCGTGCTGCCGTTCATCTTAGCCATTAATTTTCCGCCCGCAACGGTTGTAAACGTTGCCATTCCGCTGCCTTTTTTGATGGCTTTCATAATCGCTTTCGAATCGTAATTTCCCGCGATGACGTGATACGTCAAAACCTTTGTCAACATCGCCTTGTTTTCCGGCTTTAATAAAGTGTCGACCGTCCCCGCCGGAAGCGCGTCGAAAGCCGCGTTGGTCGGCGCGAAAACCGTGAAAGGTCCTTTGCCCTTTAAAGTGTCGACCAAACCAGCCGCTTTGACCGCCGCGACCAGCGTCGTGTGGTCTTTTGAATTGACCGCGTTGTCGATGATGTCCTTCGTTTTGTACATCGCCGCGCCGCCGACCATCGGATTGTCGCTTTTCATATCCTGCGCCGAAACGCTGTTGAATCCGAACGCAATGATCATCGCAAATACTGCTAAAACTAATTTTTTCATAATTTCCCTCACTTGTTTCTAAAATTTATTCGGTTATCAATAACCTTCGAATATTAGTTCGCACCGACGTTTAAATCGGATTCAGAAAAAATAAAAAAACTTGCGCGGGAAAATTTTCCCGCGCAAGTTTTTTCGATAGAAATTTAAGATTTTCTTAAGCGATTGTAACTTCCGTCGTTAAGTAAACGTCCTGAATCGCGTTGAGAAGCTCCGCGCCTTCAGCCATTGGACGTTGAAATGCTTTGCGTCCGGAAATCAAGCCCATGCCGCCGCCGCGTTTGTTGATGACGGCGGTGCGCACCGCGTCCGCCAAATCGCTCGCGCCCTTTGATTCGCCGCCTGAATTGATTAGTCCGGCGCGTCCCATGTAGCAGTTTGCAACCTGATAGCGAACAAGGTCGATCGGATTGTCCGAGCTTAAATCCGTGTAGATTTTCGGATTAGTTTTGCCGTAACTGCTTTCGACGTTGAGCATATTATAGCCGCCGTTGCGTTCCGGCAGTTTTTGCTTGATGATGTCGGCTTGGATGGTCACACCGAGATGGTTTGCCTGTCCGGTTAAATCGGCGGCAGTGTGCATATCGCCTTCCGCACCTTTGAATTTCGGGTTTCGCAGGTAACACCAGAGAATCGTCGCCAAGCCGAGCTCGTGCGCGTAGGCAAACGATTTGGCGATTTCGACGATTTGGCGACCCGACTCGTCCGAGCCGAAATAGACGGTTGCGCCGACCGCGACCGCGCCCATATTGCGCGCTTCTTCGATGGTGCCGAAAAGAATCTGGTCGAATTTGTTCGGGTAGGTTAAAAGCTCGTTATGATTGATTTTGACGATAAACGGGATTTTGTGCGCGTACTTGCGGGCGACCGAACCCAAAACTCCGTAGGTTGAAGCGACCGCATTGCAGCCGCCTTCGATGGCTAATTTAACGATATTTTCCGGGTCGAAATAAATCGGATTCGGCGCAAAAGAAGCGCCCGCGCTGTGTTCGATTCCCTGGTCAACGGGCAGAATCGAGAGATAGCCGGTTTTCGCCAATCTGCCGTTGTCGAAAAGCGTCTGTAAAGAGCGCAGAACCTGCGGCGTGCGGTCGGAATTAATCCACACGCGGTCGATAAAATCGCCGCCGGGAACGTGTAAATTGTCTTTTGAAATTTTGGGTGTCGAATAATTTAACAAGCCGTCGGCGTCTGCGCCTAAAAGCTCCTGAATTTTACTGTAACCTACAGTCATTGGATAATCTCCTGATTTGATTAAATTTTTTATTAAAGCCTTAAAGATTTAAGGCGAAATTATACCACAAAAAATGCATCTAAATTTAACCGCGCCCCTGTGCGCTTCGGATTTATTTCGCGAAAATTGCGCCCATTTACGAAAAGCAGTTGCATAATTGTTAAAAATTAGATACTTTAGTAAATTTGTTTGCTCACGGATTAAAAAACCCTTGCTGAAATCTAAGTAATTGTGTAGAATTTTTGCCGTATTAGCCCTTTTAGTCAGTTGTCTGACCCGCGCAGCGCAACTTTTGGAAGTTTTTCCCGTTGAATAAACGTAAAAAATATAAAATTTAGAGGTATTAAATAATGAGTCTGTCCTTAAGGAAGCTTTCCCTTTTGCTTTTTGTTTCCTGTTTGTTATTAGTTTGTTTGCAAACGGCGTTTGCCGGTGACGAGCCGTGGCGCGAAGTGACGCCCGCCGAATTGCAGTCGAAAACGCCGAAAGTCGAGACGGATGCCGACGCCGAAGCCATCTTTTGGGAAGTCCGCATCGACGACAGCGCGTCAGACGAGCTTTCGATGAAACACTATGTTCGCGTTAAAATTTTCACCGAGCGCGGGCGCGAAAAATACAGCAAATTCGATATTCCGTTTACGAAAGGAATCAAAATCAAAGACATCGCCGCGCGCGTCATCAAAGCGGACGGAACGATTGTCGAAATTACTCCGAAAGACATTTTCGAGCGCGAAATTATCAAAGCCAATAAGGTTAAGATTAAAGCTAAGTCGTTTGCCGTGCCGAACATCGAGCCGGGCGTGATTGTCGAATATCGCTACAAGGAAGTAATCGACGGCGCCGGTGCGAAAGGCATGGATTTGGAATTTCAAAAGGACATTCCCGTACAGACTCTTTCATATTATTACAAGCCATATAACAAGCGGGAGCCGCAAGCCCAATCGTACAATTTCACCGACACCAGATTTCTCAAAAACGATAAAGGATTTTATCTCGCGGAAAGAACCAACGTCCCGGCTTTCAAGGAAGAGCCGCGCATGCCGCCGAAAGACAATGTGCGCCCGTGGATGCTGCTGCAGGGCGTCAGTTTGAACATCACGGACGTCTCGGCTTTTTCGATTTCTTTTTCCATCAAAGACCCGAGCAACATGAACCAATACTGGGGCGCCGTTGCGGGCGAACAAATGGCGCGGGTCAAATACATGATAAAGTCCGACAAAGACATCAAAAAAGCCGCTGCCGAAATTACTGCCTCCGCTTCGACTCCCGATGAAAAATTACGGAAGCTGTATGAATTTTGCCAAACGCAAATAAAAAACGTGTCTTTCGTAACGTTGAGCGAAGAAGAAAAGGCAAAATTACCGAAAATCAAATCGCTGCCGGACGTTTTGAAATACAAAACCGGCGATGGTGAATTTATCGATATGCTGTTCGGCGCAATGGCGAGCTCGCTCGGCTTTGAGACCAGAATCGCTTATATGGGAAATCGCAGCAAAATGTTCTTTACTCCGAAAATGACCAATGAAGCGTTCGTTCATCCCGGAGCGATTGCCGTGCAGGTCGGCGAAGATTGGAAATTCTTCAATCCCGGTTTAAACTTGCTGCCCTACGGTATGCTGGTTTGGTTTGAAGAAGACGTGTGGGCTTTGCTGGTCGGCGAAAAACAAAATGCATGGACAAAAACGCCGATGACCGAAGCCGATAAAACGCTGGCGAAACGCAGCGGGAAATTCAAGCTTGCCGAAGACGGAACGCTCGAAGGCGACGTCCGTGTCGAATATACCGGGCAATCGGCTTTAACCAGCCGGCTCGATATTTACGAAGATTCGCCCGCCAAGCGCGAAGAAAGCTTGAAGGAAGAAATCAAGCAGCGAATAAGTACGGCGGAAGTTTCCAATATCGCGATTGATAACATTACGGACATCTCCAAACCGCTGGTTTACCAGTACAAAATCCGTGTTCCGAACTACGCGCAGAAAACCGGCAAGCGAATTTTTCTCCAGCCCGGATTTTTCGAATACGGCGAAAATCCGCTGTTTTCGAGCGCGACCCGGAAATACGATATATATTTTCAGTATCCATGGTCGGAAAACGACGATATCGAAATCGCTTTGCCGTCCGGGTACGCGCTCGACAGCGCCGAAAAACCCGGTGAAATCGCCGATTCGGGCAAAGTCGGTCGCTTGAAAATCGACATCGGCGTAACCAACGACCAGGCGCTTATGAAATACAACCGCCAGTTTTATTTCGGCGGCAACGGCAGTATTCTTTTCCCGGCAAATGTTTACGAGCCGTTAAAGAATTTGTTCGACGAGTTTCATAAAGGCGATTCGCACACGATTACGCTGAAACAAAAATAAAGCGGCTGCGGCGAATTCCGTCTTTCGAAATCCGAAGACGGAATTCGCCGCTTGAAGCGACTGAAAATCAGCCGCAAACTCTTCCGGGCTATGAAAACCAAACACTCTTTTTCTCGTCAACACCTGTTTCAACTCTTTTTTGTTGTTTTGTTTTTCAGTTTGTCGGCGCAAGCGCAGGTTGAGTGGCGACAGGTCAGCCAAGCCGAGCTGGATATGAAAACGCCGAAGGTCGAAGCCGATGCCGACGCCGAAGCGATTTTCTGGGAAGTGCGGCTCGACGACGAAAAACGGAAGCGGATGTTTTATAGCCACTACGTTCGCGTCAAGATTTTTACCGAGCGCGGGCGCGAAAAGTTCAGTAAATTCGATATTCCGTTTTACAAAGGCAGAACCATCGAGGACGTTGCGGCGCGCGTTATAAAGCCGGACGGCGCGACCGTCGAATTGCAGCCGAGCGATATTTTCGAGCGCGAAATCATCAAGTCAGGCAAAATTTCGGTGAAAGCCAAATCGTTTGCCGTGCCCGGAATCGCGCCCGGCGTGATTGTCGAATACCAGTACAAGGAAACCTTGAAAAACGATTCGGCAAGCGGCGAGCGCCTGATTTTTCAGCGTGACATTCCGATGCAGAAGATTACGTACTACGTTCGCCCGTACAAGGATTCGTCGCTGAATTTCGATTTTCAGAATATGCCGCGGGTAAAGTTTGTGCCCAATAGCGAAGGCTTTTATGTCGGGATGCGCGAAAATGTTCCGGCTTTTCGCGAAGAACCGCAGATGCCGCCCGACGATGAAGTGAAACAATGGGTTTTGCTTTCGTATGATTCCGCCGGTTACGGCTTTAACTGGAGCCGGCTCGGAAATTATTGGAGCCAGGTTTTTGATGAAATAATCGAACCGAACAAGGAAATCCAACAAAAGGCGCGCGAGCTGACGGCAGGCTTTCGCAGCGATGACGAAAGGTTAAAGATTCTTTATGATTTCGTTCAAAAACAAATCAAAAATATGAGCTTTGACAGGTCGTTTACCGCTGAACAGCGCGAAAATATCAAAAACAAAAAGGCTTCCGATACGCTCAAACACGCAATGGGCAGCTCGGTTGATATTGACCTGCTGTTTGCTTCGCTCGTGAGAGCCGTCGGGTTCGACGTCAATGTCATGTATTCGGGCAACCGCAGCGACAATTTTTTTAATTACGAGAAGGACTTAAGCGCGCGATTTCTTCATCATTCGGGCATTGCCGTCCGGCGCGGCAACGAATGGAAACCGTTTAATCCGGGCGTGCCGTTCGTGCCTTTCGGCATGACCTTCTGGCACGACGAGGCGATTTCGACGATGATTGCCGGCAGCGGCGGTTATACGTGGATTCGGCTGCCGGTGGCTGATTACACAAAAAATCTTTCGCACCGGACGGCGAAATTTAAATTGACGGAAGACGGAACTTTAGAAGGCGTTGTGCGTGTCGAACATAACGGGCATTCGGCAATCATGCGGCGCTCCGAAATGTTCGAAAAATCGCCGAACGAGCGCGAAGAAACAATAAAAAAATCGTGGAAACAAATGGTCGCGACCGCTGAGATTTCAGATTTTGCGATGGAGAATTTCGATGATTCGCTGAAACCTTATGTTTATAGTTTCAAGGTTCGCGTTCCGAACTATGCGCAAAAAACCGGCAAACGGCTCTTTTTGCAGCCCGGATTTTTTGAATACGGAACCGCGCCTTTATTCGCGAGCGAGACGCGCAAATACTCGATTTATTTCGAGTACCCGTGGTCGGAAGACGACGAGATAGAAATCGAACTCCCGAAAACTTTTGAGGCGGACAGCGTTGAGTCGCCCGGCTTGGTGAACGATACAAAAGGCATCGGTTCACTGAATATTAAGATTGATTTGGCTAAAGAAACGAATATTTTGAAGTTCAGCCGCCAGTTTTATTTCGGCGGCAAAGGCAACATCCTGTTTGCGGCGACCTCTTATACTTCGTTAAAGGGGCTGTTCGACAGTTTTCATAAAGCCGATACGTATTCAATTTCGCTTAAACAAAAACAATAGTACTTTTAACAATTTCGGAGGTTTTATGAAATTAGTTTGCCGCTTGACTTGTTTGTTGAGTTTTACATTTATCGTCGCGCTGAACGCTTTCGGCGGAGACACGCCGCCGTCGTGGATGAAGCAGGCGGCGTCCGTTTCCGTGCCGGGGTACGACAAGGACGTTCCGGCGGTCGTCCTCTACAATGAGCAGATTGTCAGCTTGAACGGCGACAGCAATCAGGTCGTCACGGAAAATTACGCCGTTAAGATTCTGACGCGCGAAGGTCGGCGCGCGGCGGTCGCGACCGCGCTTTATCTGGTCAGTTCGGGAAAAGTTCGGGAAATTGAAGGCTGGCTCATACGGCAGGACGGGAGCGTCAAAAATTACGATAAAAAGACGATTTTGGACGTTATTTCCGACCCCGACGACATTTATAACGAGTATCGTGTCAAGGTCATCGACGGCTCGAACGATGCCGAGGTCGGCGGGGTTTTCGGCTACACGGTCGTGACCGAAGACAAGCCGCTCTATTTTCAGGAAAAATGGTTTTCGCAGGACAACCTGCCGACACTCGTTTCGCGCTACACGCTGAATCTGCCGTCCGGCTGGAAGGCTTCGGGCATCACGTTTAACCACGCGCCGGTTTCGCCGCAGGTCAGCGGCACGAGCTACACGTGGGAGCTGCGTGATTTGCCGTTTATTAAACGCGAGCCGATGGGACCGTCGTTCCAGAACATGGTGCCGTGGGTGGCAATTAATTACGCGCCCGAAAACGCTTCGAACGCGGGCAATAAGGTTTTTACGAATTGGACGGAAGTTTCGCGCTGGACAAGCACTTTGTACGAGCCGCAGGTCGTGGTCGACGATGCGGTTGCCGTCAAGGCGCAGGAATTGACGGCAAATGCAAAAACCGAGATTGATAAAATCCGCGCGATTGCCGGTTTTGTGCAGAATCTGCAATATATCTCGATTGACATCGGCGTCGGCAGCGGCAACGGCTATCGCCCGCGCCCGTCGAACGTCGTTCTAAATCGCGGTTACGGCGACTGCAAAGATAAAGCAAACCTGATGCGCGCGCTTTTGAGAGCCATCAAAATCGAAGCTTATCCGATAGCGATTTTTTCGGGCGACCCGACTTTCGTCCGCGAAGAATGGGCTTCGCCCGCGCAGTTTAACCACTGCATCATCGCCGTCCGGGTGAGCGACACGACGATTGCGCCGACGGTTATCAAACACGCGACGCTCGGTCGGCTCCTGATTTTCGACGCGACCGACCCGTTTACGACGCTCGGCGATTTGCCCGATTATTTGCAGGGAAGTTTCGGTCTGATTATCGCGGGTGAAAACGGCGGCTTGGCACGCATGCCGGTGACGCCCGCCGAATCGAATCTTTTAGACCGCAAAATCGAAGCGGTCATCACGCCGGAAGGCTCGGTCAACGGCACAATCAGCGAAAAATCGACCGGTCAGGCTTCGACCTTCGAACGCGCGCTGCTCCGGTCGCTCTCCGCCACCGATTACAACAAAATGCTGGAAGGCTGGCTGACACGCGGCGCAACCGGCGCAAAAATCGTCAAATTTACTCCGAAGGACCGCAAAGAAACTTCCGGGTTTGATTTAGACGTTGAATTCAGTGCGCCGAGCTACGGGCAATTGATGCAAAACCGCCTGCTTGTTTTCAAACCTGTAATTGTCGGCAGACGCAACTCGCTTTCGTTAACCGAGCTGAAACGCGACCATCCGGTTTTAATCGACTCGGAAGCGATTAAGGAAACGGCTGTGTTCAGTCTTCCGGCAGGCTTCGTCGTCGATGAAATGCCGGATGCCGTGAATCTCGAAACGCCTTTCGGAAAATACACGACGAGCTACGAGGTCAAAGACGGAAAGCTGATTTTTATCCGCACGCTGACGACTAACCGGATGACCATTCCGGCTGACAAATACAACTCGGTACGCGATTTCTACGCCAAAATGCGCGAAGCCGAACAATCGCCGGTCGTGCTTTTACGGAAATAGTTCGGAGTTCGGAGTTTAGAGTTGGATTGATTTACTCTAAACTCCGAACTCTAAACTCAAATCATCCGTTTTGGAAAAGTTTCATCAAAGCCTTTTCTTCCGCTTCATATTCGTTGCCCGAGCGATTTATCTGCCGCCGCCTGCCCTTTATAAAATCTTCCAGCGTGACGCCTTTTTCGTAAGATTTAATGACCGTCGGGTGAATGTACGAGCCGCGACACACCGTCGGCGTGTTGCCGAGCTGTTCGGCGACTTTTTTGACTGCCTTTAAGATATTTTTCTTTAAGAGTTTTTCGTCCTCGCAGCAGCCGATTTCCGCCAGCTCGATTGCCGCCAGCAGCGTTCCGCCCCAAGTGCGAAAATCTTTGGCGGAAAATTCCGGCGCGGTGATGGTTTTCAGATAATCGTTAATATCGCGCGGCGTGACCGTATGCGGTTTTCCCGTCTCGTCGAGATAGTGAAAAAGTTTGCGCGCGCCGCCGATTGCCTTTAAATCCTTCATTAATGCGGCAAGCTCTTCGTCAACCAAAACTTTCCGGTGTTTGATGTGATGCTTGCCGACAAAACTGAAAATAAGCTCGCCCTTTTTATTGATTTCGAGATGGCGATTTTGCAGCGTCGTGATGCCGTAGGTTTTGTAGTGCTTGACCGATTCTTCCGTCCCGACGCGGATGTAGAGCGAATTTATCAAGCGCATGATAACGGCTAAAACCTTCTCGCGCGGAAAGCCTTCGAGCGCCATGTGCTCGTTCGTAATGCGTCGCAGCTTCGGCAGATATTCGCCGAATTTCTCGATTTTCGCAAACTTTTTTTTCTGCTGCCGCTCGGCGAATTTCGGGTTGTAAAGATATTGAATTCTGCCCGATGTGTCCATGCCGACCGCCTGAATTTTGCCGCCTGCCGACGGGTTGATCCGCACAAATCTCCACGCCGGCGGAATGACGAGCGATTTTATTCTTTCAATCTGTGCGTTATCCGTGATGCGTTTATCGGCGGCGTCCAGATACGTGAAGTTTTTTGCTTTCGAGCCTTTGCGCCGCCACCATTTTGCCCACTTGCCGGTTTCGATTTTCCGTTTCGCCAGAGAGGTGTCGAAAATCGGCGTTTTCGTCTGTTTTTTTACCATTAAACCCGTCCTTGTTCACTGTTTTCTTTAAAGTATAGCTTATAAAAACGGCAATTAAAAGGGATATTTGTTTTGCCATTAAATCATTGAAAAATAACATATTTTGCTTTACTTTCAGCTTGAAAAAAAGCTATACTAAAGACAACTTGTTTCATAGATGCAACATCTAATCAAACAAGAAAGAGGAGGTATTAAAATGAATACTGAAACATTAAACGACGTGGTTGAATTCGAGCCGAAACAAGCCGTGCTGAGCAAGAAAGACATGATTTTGTCGCTCTTTGAAAACGGCACGACGGAAGTCGAAACGATTGCCGCGATTTCGGGCGCGAAGCCGAGTTATGTCGGGTCTGTCCTGCATCAAGCCGGACTGATTGATAATTATTTCGACCTGTACACTTCGACCAATCATCCGATGAATGTTTACTCGAAGCATTTTCGCGGAAAGCTCGGATTTAAGGATGTCGAAACCGCGCGGCGCAGCGTTCGCAATTTGGAAGAAGCGTATCGTTATTTTGAAAAGCTTCAAGACCGCGCCGGACAGCATCACACGCTCGAAATGGGTTTGACGATGCTCGACCGCGCACGCTGGACCGGCAAATCGGAAGAAGCCGAAATCTATCGTCTCTGGATGGTTGATAAACTGAGCCGTCCGCTGGTCGATAACGTGAAATCGTTGGAAGAAAAACGTCAGGAAAAAACGCGCGAAACGGAAGAAGTTGAAATTAAGCGCGCCGCGTAAAAAAAATTGTAATAACTGTAGGGGCGCGGGACAAGCCGTCGCCCCTGCAAATTTTATAAAAAGAGGTTTAATAAATGGGTTTAGAATTAGTCGAAAGTCCTGTCCGCCAGAACAGCCTGGCAATCGGGCAGGCAACTTTGGAAGACGTAGCAAGCGAGCCGAGCCTTCGTCCAAAATCTTTGGACGAATACATCGGTCAGACGAAAATCGTCAATAACTTAAAGATTTTTTTGAAAGCCGCTCTGCGGCGCTCGGAAGCGCTCGACCACTGCTTGTTTTTCGGTCCGCCGGGACTCGGTAAAACTTCTCTGGCGGTGATTATTTCAAATGAACTGGGCGCGAATCTGAAAACCGTCCACGCGCCGTCGGTCGAAAAAGGCGGCGATTTAGCGGCGGTTTTGACGAATCTCGAAGAAGGCGACGTGCTTTTCATTGACGAAATTCACCGCCTGCGCCCGCAAATCGAGGAAATTCTTTATCCGGCGATGGAAGATTACACGCTCGATATAATGATTGGTCAGGGAACGGCGGCGCGCTCGATAAAAATCGATTTGCCGAAATTTACGCTCGTCGGCGCAACGACGCGCGCCGGTTTGATTTCCGCGCCGCTTCGCGGGCGATTCGGAATCGTCAATCACCTTGATTTCTACTCGCGCAAAGATTTGGAAATCATCGTCCATCGCTCGTCGGAGATTTTAGGAATCGAAATCGAAGCGTCAGGCGCGACCGAAATTGCGCGGCGCGGACGCGGAACGCCGCGTATTACGAACCGGCTTTTGCGGCGCGTGCGCGATTACGCCGAAGTTCTAGGCGACGGGCGCATCACGGGCGCGATTGCGCAGAAAGCGCTTGACGAGATGGAAGTTGACCGTTTCGGGCTTGATGAGGTCGATCGAAAGCTTTTGCTTTCGATTATCGAAAAATTCGACGGCGGTCCGGTCGGTATCGGGACGATTGCCGCGTCCATCAGCGAAGACCGCGAATCGATTGAGGAAGTTATCGAGCCTTACCTGATTCAAACCGGATTCCTGAACCGCACGCCGCGCGGTCGGATTGTGACGCCGCTCGGGTACAAGCATTTCGGTTTTGAGCCGCCGAAGATTGAGGAATCGATTTCGCTGGCAAGTTAATTTTACAAAAGATTCTCACAAGAAAAATCCGCTGGTTTCGCCCCTTTGAAACCGGCGGATTTTTGTTTTGCGCCAGTTAGTGAAAATCTGTTAATTTTAAGGCGGGTTTTATGAAAGACTGGAAAACAAAACTTCAGCATCTTTTCGAGCGGATAGACGATTTTTCGGACGAAATTCGTTACCGGATTGATAAATTCGATGAGCGGGAAGACGAAATTTTTATTTTGCCGTTCAACGGTTTCGGCAATCACGAAAGAATCATTGTCAAAGGTCGTGTTCTGGAAAAATCGGACGCTTCGCTTGCCGCCGAGACCGACAGCCGCTGGCGCAATTTAGTCAGAATGTTTCATCTTTTTGAAACCGACGAAGTCCCGCACGCGCGCCTGAAAGCTGTCTTCGGCAATGCGGAGAGCGAAATTCGCGCCGACGCGGAAGGCTATTTCGACATTGAATTCCGAATCACCGAAAGAAAGGAAAACGATTTGTGGCATCCGCTTGAACTCGAACTTTTAGAACCGGCGGTTGAAAATCACGCCCGGACGAGCGGGCAGATTTTGATTCCGCCGGCATCGGCGAAATTCGCCGTTATCAGCGACATCGACGACACGGTTATCAAGACGAATGTCAGGAACAAGCTGAAAATGCTGGCGACGACCGTGTTGACGAACGAGCACACGCGCCTGCCGTTCGAAGGCGTCGCGGAATTTTACCGCGCGCTGCAAAACGGTCGGAGCGGGAACGAAAACAACCCGATTTTTTATGTTTCGAGCAGCCCCTGGAATCTTTACACGCTGATTACGGAAGTCTTCAAAAAACGCGAAATACCGCGCGGACCGCTTTTTCTGAAGGATTTCGGCGCGCACACCGTTTTTAAAGCGAGCGACCACCGAGCGCACAAGCTTGAAAATATACGGCGTATTCTCGACACGTATCCGGATTTGCCGTTTGTCCTGATTGGCGACGACGGCGAGCAGGACCCGCAGATTTACCGGCAGATTGTCGGCGAATACGCGGGAAGAATCCGCGTGATTTATATCAGAAAGGTCGGCGGCAGCGGCGGCAACGAAGATGAAGTATTGAATTTAATCCGCGAGGTCCGCAACGCCGGTTCACAGATAATTTTCGCGCCCGACTCGGAATATGCCGCGCTGCACGCCGCCGGCGAAAATCTGATTGCCGCGCACAAGCTGCCGGAAATTCGCGAAGAAAAACTGCTCGACCGGCAAGCGCCGAAGCCTGAGGATTTAACCGAAGGTGATTTGATGTGAAAATCGCAAAAATTTGAGCCGCCGATTAACGCGGATTTGACGGTTAATCGGCGGCTAATTTCTTTTTAGGTTTTTATTTTGCTTCCGGTTTTGCCGGTGTCGTGTTGGCTTCGATATTCAGAATAATCGTGATGTTATCCGACAGCATCGGTGCGCCGTTCGGTAAATTCCCGCCGTAATTGACGCCGAAATCGCGGCGGTTAATGACGGTTTCAGCCGTTGCGCCCATTTTGGACGCACCGCTTTTCGCGTCCTTGAGAAAACCGGCGACGTTAAACGGGAACGAAATTGATTTGGTCACGCCTTTCATCGTCAAATCGCCGGTCAGCATCAAGCCTTTGCCTTTTTTCTCGATTTTCGTGCTTTTGAAAGTGATATCGGGATAGGTTTCGACCTCGAAAAAGTCTTTCGTCCGCAGATGGTTGTCGCGCGGTGCAACGCCGGTATCGACGCTGGCTGCTTTCGCGGTAAATTCGACTGTCGATTTCGTCACGTCCTGCGGAGCGTAATTAACCGTTCCTGTAAAATCGCGGAAATAGCCGGGAACTTCGACCAATCCCATGTGTTTGACGCGGAAACCGATTGAGCTGTGCGCTTTGTCAAAGCTGTAAGCGCCGGTATCGCCTTCGTCGGTTGAATTTTCATTCGTAAATTTTTCGGTAATCGACAGGTGGCGGGCGTCCGCTGAAAAGTCTGCCAAAACGAACGCGGCAGTCAACACAAAGCCCAATAGAAAAGCTAATTTTTTCATTTCTTCTGAAACTCCTTATAAATTTTATTTTCGGTAAATGTTAGCGGAAAAATCTTTGATGCCTTAAATTGCAAAAAGGTTTCGGCATTCCAAAATAAAACTCTAGCTTAGCCGTCCATTCAAAGTAAAGCAGACGTAAAGTCCCGGGTCTCAAGTTCCAGATCAGAGAAAATCGGATTTGGAACTTGAGACCCGGGACTTGAAACCCGGGACTTTAATTATTTGCCTTTCAGAAACTGCGCCGTCACTTCGGCGACGCGGCGACCCTGCAGGCGTCCGGCGGTTTGCGCGATTTCGTCCGGGTCTAATTGCCCGTTGTTTGACGTAAACGAAGCGCCGTAGGGATTGCCCGATTGAAACTGCGAGGCTTCTACATAACCGGGCGAGACGATAATCATTCCCCAGTGATAAAAAGCCGTGTTTACAGCCAGAATCGTCTGTTCCTGTCCGCCGTGCGCGGTCGCGGTGGTTGTAAATGACGAGCCTACTTTATTGAGCAGCGCGCCTTTTGCCCAGAGTCCGCCGGTTTGGTCGATAAAGTTTTTGAGCTGCGCCGAAGGCAGACCGTAACGCGTCGGCGTGCCGAAAATTACGGCATCCGCCCATTCCAAATCGTCGTTGGTCGCTTCCGCGATGTGGTCGGTTTCGTCCTGATGTTTTTTCCAGTTTTCATTGCCCTGCCAAACCTCGTCGGGCGCGGTTTCCCTGACTTTCAAAAGCCGAACTTCCGCACCGGCGTTTCGTGCGCCTTCTTCGACCGCTTTTGCCAATTCATAGGTCGTTCCCGTCTGGCTGTAATAAATAATCGCTACTTTCGCTTGCATTAATTTCCTCCCTTGTTTATTCGATTAAGAATTTATAATAACTGCGCTATGGGGAAGAAACAATTTTTGACTCTAAATATTTATTTGTCGGTAATCTAAACAACAAAACAGGATTCGCCGGACAAATTTTCAGAATCCCGCGAATCCCGTCCGACGGGTTTGAATTTTTTATTAAGAATGGTCGTGAATCATCTTCCAGCCGGTTTTGGTTTTCGTCCAGACGGTCGTAAACCATCCCGTGCGGTCGGGTCGTCCGGCGCCGGAAAGAACGTATTGACCGGTAATGAGCGCGTTTTTTTTGCCGAGCATCCGGACCGCGACCGATTCATAACGCAGGGTTTGAACCGGTCTGCCGGTTTTCCAGAAACCTTCCTTCATCGTCTTTTCAATCACTTCGACGCCGCCCGCCGGTCCGGTCGAAAGCATCTCGGTCGCTTCCTTTACATAGGCGGAAAGATATTGATTCAAATCGCCCTTATTCCATCCTTCCGCCGTCATGTTGAGCGTGTCGCGAATCGCCTTTTCATCCTTGCTCATCTGCTGCCCGAAAACGGACGCGGCGCAAACCGTCAACATAAAAACACTCAATAAAAATGTTTTTTTCATTCTTCTCTCCTTTTGCTTTATTAAAAATAAACGTCAGAATTTACGGCGCGAAAAGAGAAAAGGTTTATAAATTTAGAAAAAAAGCCGCCGCTCGTGATACCGAATAAAGATAAAATCCGCGTTAATATTGGGAATTTTCAAGGGAGAAGCTTTTTTATGTTTGTTCAGGAAATGATTTTACGAGATGGCGGCAACGGCGCTTTGCCGATAAATCGCCTGCTCGGCGTGGTCGGAATGATTTTAAGCCCGACGATGTTTCCGGCTTTATTCTTTTACTCGCCGCAACCGGATCAGCCGAATCCGTTTCAGTTCTGGGCGAGCCTCGGCGGCGTTCTTTATATTATCGGCGCGCTTGCCGCCGCGACCGCCGTCAGAAACCTGCGAGTCACCGGAACGGGACGCGGCGCAGCCGTTTTATACATCGTGCAGATGGTCGGATTGTTTCTGGCGATGGGTTGCGACGCGCTCGAATATGCCGCGCCGCAGCTTCGTGAAACGTGGCTTTTTTCCGTCACTGATTTGGCGTATCCGTTCAGCCATCTTTTGATGATTATTGTCGCGGTGGCGATTGTTCGCGCCCGCATTTGGCGCGGCTGGCGCAGGATTCCGGCGTTTCTGGTCGGGTTTGCTCTGCCGACGTTTATCGGTTTGAGCATCGCCTTCGGGCGCGAAAACGCAATGTTTATTTTTCCGCTGATGACAACAGCCGGATTTTTTACGCTCGGATTGGCGGTTTTTACGACCAAAACGAACGCGGAGCAATAAAACGTTTAATTACCGCAAATAAATTAAATTAAATGAGACCTTTTACGGCAAAATTGCGCGTTAGATAACGGTCAGTAATTTCCCATAAAGGTAAATGCGATGAAAATAGCGCAGATATTCATAGTAATTTTAATGTTTTTTATAGTCGTGACCTTAGCCGTCAGCGCTGATGCCGCGATTGTTAAAACCACGCGGAAATTACCGCTCGGCGAGAGTTTTATTACCGTCAATGTTTACGAAAACGCGGGTGCGAGCGTGACGTTTTTCGCGCCGCATCACAATGAACAGATCGGGTTGAATTTAGCGAAGGATTACGTCAACCGGAGCGGCGGACGCTTGATCGAGATCGAATCGACGGACGAGCGCGGCGCTCCGGCGCGCTTCGTCAAATTCACGTACGCGGGAAGAAATTACACCCTCGACCCGAACCGCATCTACACCGACAACGGACGCGGCTGCAACGTTGCGCCGGAAGTCGCCGAAACCGTACAGAACTTTGCCGAGGAGCTGCTGCGAATAATCTTTGCGCCCGACGGCAGGAATCTTCGCGCCGGCGAACGCTTTATCGTCGCCGTCCACAACAACACGGACGTGTCCTTAAAAGCGCAAGCCGCGCAGACTTCGGATTTAACCGCCGTCGCTTTTCTCAAAGAACAAAGCACGAAAAACATCATGCACGGCGCATTCGAAGCGCAGGCTGACGGCGTTTTTCTCTCGAATACGGAAACGGACGAGGACAATTTTATATTTCTGTCCACGCCCGCACACATCGGTTATTTTGCCGAAAAAGGTTTTAACGTCGTCGTGCAAAAACCGTCGACGCGATTGCAGTCAAAGCAATGCACGGTTGACGACGGTTCACTTTCGGTCTATTCCGCCAACGCCTCGATTCCGTATATCTGTCTCGAAGCCGACGGCGCGAGCGGCTACAATCGGCAGCGCCAGATGCTCGACGCCGTTTACGCGCTGCTCGAACCCGAATCGAAACAAATCGAATCAGCCAGCGTCGCCGCCAAAAAATAATTCGTGAAAAAAAGAGAAACTCGGATTTCTTAGCAGCTTTGCGCCTTTGCGGAAAAATCACTTCTCCCGCAAAGGCGCAAAGCTGCTAAGAAATTCAATTGTTGAATCCCGCGCGATTTATTTATGACGGTAGGTGATTCTGCCTTTCGTCAAATCATACGGCGACATCTCGACATCGACGCGGTCGCCGATGAGGATGCGGATACGGTTGCGGCGCATTCTGCCCGAGATTTGCGCCATCACGATATGCTCGCTGCCGTTGACTTTGACCTTAAAATTGGCGTCGCGCTGTTTATCGACAATCGTCCCGGCAACCTGAATTAATTCTTCTTTCATTTGATTTCCCCTCGCCTTTGCTGAAAACGAATTGTCTCCGGTTAAAAATTTAGCCAGAGACAATTCGCATAAAAACAGTCTTTTTTAATTAACCGTTCGGCACGCGCTTACCAGCGTGAACCGCCGCCGCCGCCGTAGCCGCCGCCGCTGCCGCCGCGATTTCCGCCGCGACCGCCGCCGCCGCCGCCGTAACCACCGCGACCGCCGCCGCCGCCGCCGCCGCCGGCGCGATTTTCACGCGGCTTGGCTTCGTTGACGAGCAATTCACGACCGTTGACTTCCGTGCCGTTGAGCGAAGCAATCGCGTTCTGCGCTTCTTCGTTCGATGACATTTCGACAAACGCAAAGCCGCGCGAGCGACCCGTTTCGCGGTCTTCGATAATATTGCTTGAAAGAACAGTGCCGACCTTGCCGAACATATCTTCTAAATCGCTGTTTGACGTGCTGAAGGATAGATTTCCTACATAAAGTTTCGTTGACATAAAAATTAAATACCTATTGTTAACCCGCTAAGCAGGTAACTGCAAAAGAAGTTTCGGAATCGATTGGAACTTCGGAGAAAAACGGCGGCAACGAAGATTTCGGATTTCGGATGCTCAAAAAAACTGCCAGAGCGACTTCTGTAAACTATTAAATGAACCTGCTCTCGAACTTATCCAAAAAACCGTCTTTGACGAGCGCACCTAAAAGCGGTGCAAGAGAAGGACTGATAGTATTAAGATGCGCTTTATTTAGAATAGTTGCAAACTGATTTATCCGAAAGTCAGGAATAAACGGCTTTCAATCAATCCTACCGGGGAACCGTGAGTGCTAAAAAGTCGGGCGTCTTTGGACAGATATTCGCAATGTCGATTTGAGTCCGTTAAAAACTTTGACTTTAGGGAGAAATCGCTTTAAATTGAGGTTGCTCGCGCGGCTTTTATCACTAAATTTAGAGGAGGCAAAGATATTATGCATCGGTTTGTTTTTCCGGCTATTTTCCTGTGTTTCGCAATCATTAGCGGCTTGATTTATACAGGCTCGGGACGGGCGCAGACGCGGCTCGTGAAGTCTGTTTCGGAAACGAAAACGACGGTCGTTGTGCCGCAGTATCAGATTTTCGACATCGGTGTCGTTCAAACCGGCGATACGGCGTCGCAGGGATTCGGCGTCTCGCCGGGCGGGATTGCGGTCGGGCGGTCGGTGCGCAGCGGCGCGGCGCAGGCTTTTACGTGGACTGCCGGCAACGGTATCACCGGTCTGCCGAATCTCGCGGGACGCGCCTTTTGCGTCTCGAACGGCGCGAATAACACCGGCACGGTGGCGGGAAGCTGTGCGAGCTCTCTGTTCGGCACGAGCCGTCTGCCGGTTATCTGGCAAAACGGCGCGG
Organism: Pyrinomonadaceae bacterium; assembly: GCA_036403375.1. Classification (GTDB taxonomy): domain Bacteria; phylum Acidobacteriota; class Blastocatellia; order Pyrinomonadales; family Pyrinomonadaceae; genus JAFDVJ01. The sequence goes on along the minus strand of DASWRC010000030.1, from coordinate 24,887 downwards.
TGACGCAATTGCCGCTGCCGGCAGGTGAAATATTGGGCGATGCGAGCGACGTGAACGCTTCGGGCATCGCGGTCGGCTCCGTCAACAGCGGCACTTTGCAGCGCGGCGTCGTTTACAGCGGCGGCAGCGCGACCGTCATTACGCAGACGACCGCGAACGGCAGCTTTTTTCTGACCGCGTTCGGTATCAACGATTCGGGGCGCGTCGTCGGGCAGGGAATAGACCCGACCAATGCGGCGCGCAACGTCGGGATTGTTTACGACATCGGCAGCGGTTCGGCGTTCGAGGTCGGCGCGCTGCCGAATGCTAACGGCGCGCTCGCTTTCGGCGTCGGCAACACGGGTTACGTCGTCGGTTCGAGTATGCAGAATCAAGGGTCGGGACTGCCGTTTATCTGGTCGCAAGGCACTGGAATTGTCTCGATTCCGCTGCCTGCGGGCACGTCGCAAGGTTCGGCGCGGGCGGTTAATTCCGCCGGCTGGGCGGTCGGCACGGCTTCTTCGGCGTTCGCCATCCCGTTTCTTTACGACGGCACGGCGACTTACCGGCTGGCAGACCTTATCCCGCCGGGAACGGGCTGGGATTTGTCGACGAATACGTCTTCGTCGGCGCTCGGCATCAGCGACGGCAACGTGATTGTCGGAACCGGCGTTTTCAACGGGCAGACACACGCCTACGCGATGGTTCCGGTCGCCGCAAACGTTTCGGTCGGCGGTCGTGTATTGACGGCGGGCGGCGCGGGGATTCGTAATGCCGCAGTCACGGTTTCCGGCGGAAATCTGCCGTCGCCCGTGACGGTTTATACAGGCAGTTTCGGATATTACAATTTCGAGGGATTGCAGTCCGGAATGACTTATACCGTCACGGTCGTCGTCAAAAGATATATTCTCGCACAGCCGTCGCGGACGGTTATGCCGCAGAGCAGCGTCAGCGATTTCGATTTTATGACAGAGCCGCTTTAATAAGCGCCGCAAAAATAGAAATCAGCCGCGAAATTCGTGTAATTTCGCGGCTGATTTCTTTGACGCCGGGTTAAAAATCGGGATTTTTACCAAATTATTGTGATGAGCGGCGAAAAATTGAGAAAAATTGAGAAATGTAAATATTTATTAAAAGACTTTTTGCATCGTATTAATCGAAGATTTTAGATGTTAGTTCATAATTTTTGGATTAATTCATCCATACATACAAAAAAATCATAAATTCCGAAAGAGGTGGTAAAGATGTACACAAGACAAAATCCGAACTTAGCATATATCGAGCGGCGAATGTGGCAGCACGCGACCACGCCGCGAATCGGTATCGTCAAGCAATTATTAAATAAATTACTAAACGAGCTGGAAACCGTAAACGAAAACGAGCGCGTCAATCTGGACGATAATTTTAATCTTTACGAGCAGATGAAAAATTTCGAGTCGGATATTATCCGGCAGGCGCTTTTTTTGACGGACAACAACCAGCGGCTCGCGGCGCAGATGCTCGGCATCAATTACACGACGCTCAATGCCAAGATGAAGCGTCTCGGAATCGCGACCAAAGGCGATATGAGTTCGAGCATCAGGGAGGTTTAAGAAATGTTTCTGCAAATTTCCAAAAACGATTATCGCACGGGCGCGCCGCCCGGCGCCGGACACGATTATTTTTATAAAAATCAGACGGACATTCATGTCTCCGAGGGCGCGGAATTTGAACCGGGCGGCGTCAGTCTGCCGATTTTAGCGACGGCGAACGATTTGCGCGAGGTCGTCAAATTCTTCAAGCACAAGCCGAACGGCGTCTCCATAATCGAGATGACCAACGCCGAACCGCGCCGCGTTTTCGACGCGCGAAAGATTGCGGCGTACGAATTCTGGGGAATTTTGACGCGCGCCGACGAGCGTTTTCAATTGACGGCTTTAGGCGAAGCGCTCGCCAAAAATACTGAAGCCGAATGCCAGATTCACCGCCGGATTTTGCGCGGCGTGCCGGCTTACCGGCGGGCGATCGAGTGGATTCACGCGCAGAGTTTGAAGATTGCGACGTATCTCGATGTCGCGAATTTCTGGCAGCTTTCGGGCGAAGATTTGGATTTGAGCCCGCACATCGGCGAGAATATCGAAGCCGTGATTGTCAGCTTTTTCAGTCTCTGCCACGCCGCCGAACTGGGCACGGCGACGGTCGGTAAACGCGGTCAACCCGCGCGTCTGAGCGTTCGCCTTGACCAGCTGAAAGCGTTTCTCGATTCAGCTGACGAGGCGGTTGAAACGCTTTCGCCAACCGTTTTTACGCAGCAGAGCGTTTTTCGCTTCGACCCGACGGCAGCGGCGGCGGAAAACATCGCCGTCGTTTACATTTCCGCCGGACGGCGCGAACGTGAATCGGCAAACCTGCGCGCAGCGCTCGAATTAGCCGATTTCGCGAGCATTGCGTTCGGCGCCGCCGAGTTTGAAAACGGATTTTTGCCGCTCGCCCAGCGCGCTGCGATGAAGCAGTGCCAGGCGGCGATTTTTCTGCTCGACGAAGCGGATTGCCGCGAGCGGGACGGAAGAATAATGCTGCGCTGCGACCGCGTGACGGAAATCAGCGTCGCGCAGGCACTCTTCGGCGAGCGCGTGATTCTACTCTGGAACAGCCCGCGCGCGATGCCGCCGGTTTTCGCTCAATCGGGTTTCAACGCGATGAGCGGCGACGTTGCCGGTTGGGAATCGAACGTCAAATTGGTCAAATCTTTGAAATGTCTGAACGGGTGAGAGTTAATTTAAATCGCTCGTCGAGCGGCTTAGATTAACTCCTGCAATTTTTTCACTCTTAACCGGAATCGTTGTTCCGACGACGCGGTTTCGGTTTGAGGGACGAGCCTACCGGACTCGTCCCTTTTTTTTGTCCGTTCGCCACGCCGGAATAACATTCGGTTTAATATTTGATTTTATAAAATAAGATAGTTTCCTTTTTTAATTTTCAGACTACCTTTTCCATAAACTCTTTTTTCTACTGTTTTCAATCACTTAGCACTGTTTTAGAGACTTGGCACCGCCTTTGCGATTCGTCAGTTTTGAATTATTTGGATTAAGTTTGCCGGATGAAATTAGTTATCCCGAAACAAAAACTTTATCCGAATTTTAAGACGAAAATTTTTCATTCAAAGAGGAAAAACTGATGAAACAAACACGAAGTATCTTTTATTTGCTATTTTTCATATTTGTTCTCGCCGAAATCTCGCCGGTTCGGGCGCAAAGCTCGCTCGGTGAAATTCGCGGGCGCGTCGCGGACAGCAACGGTGCGGTCGTCAGCGGCGCGAGCGTCGAAATCAAAAATCAGGCGACCAGCGAAACGCGCACCGTTCAGACCAACTCGGACGGCGAATATACTATCTCGAAACTGCCCGTCGGCGCTTATACCCTGACCGTTACGGCACAGGGCTTCGGAGCGTCGAGCGCCAGGGACGTGCAGATTTCCGTCGCCTTTGTCACCGAACAGAATTTAACGCTCAGCCCGCAGGGCAGTCAGGAAACCGTGACGGTGACGAGCGGCGACGTGGCGACGCAGGTCAATAGCACCGACCAGCAGCTTTCCACCTTAATCAATAACCAGAAGATTCAGGATTTGCCGCTGCTCTCGCGCAATCCGTCGGCGCTCGTTTTGCTTGCGCCCGGAACCGTGCAGACCGATTCCGGCTTGGGAGGCTTTTCGGTCAACGGCTCGCGTGAGCGCAACAACAACTTTCTGGTTGACGGCGTGGACAACAACGACACGGACGTGCCCGGAATTCCGGGCGGCATCGCGACGCCGAATATCGACGCAACCGAAGAATTCCGCATCTTAACCGGAAATTTCAACGCCGAATACGGGCGCAACACGGGCGGCATCGTCAATACGGCGACCAAACGCGGCAGCAACGAATTTCACGGCGGAACGTATCTTTACTACCGCAACGATAAATTCGCGGCGCGTAACTTTTTTAACACGACCGATAAACCAGACCCGCTCGACCGCAAGCAATACGGCGTTTCCATCGGCGGTCCGGCGATAAAAGACAAGCTGTTTTTCTTTTTCAACTACGAAGGCGACCGCCAAAAATCCGGCTCGCAGCAGTTTCGGCTCGTCCCGACCGCACAGGCTCGCACGGGGATTCTGACGACGCCCGCGCCGGGCGCAAACCCGGACGCTAACGGCGATAACGGAACTTTCGGCGTGCTGGATATTCGACCGACCGGCTTTAACAATAATCTCGGGCTGCCGTTCAGCCCGCTGACGGCGGCGCTTTTGAATCGTATTTTCCCGCTTCCGAATCTGACGCCGGGCAGCAGTCGAACTTCACCCGTGCCGGGAGTTTTTGAATATTACACTTTCAACTACACGGCGCGAAACGACATCGATTCGATTGCCACGCGCGTCGATTATCAAATCAACGACCGCCACACCTTAATGGGCAGCATCAACTGGTCGAAGGGCGATTATTCGCTCGGCGCGCCGACGTTTCCCGAATTCGGGGACGAGCTGCTTTCGCCGCAAAAAGGCGCGGTTTACGCGCTGAACCTGGTTTCGACGATTACGCCGAACGTCGTCAATGAATTTCGTTTCGGTCTCAACCGCGCGAAAGCGACGTTTAACGGTCCGGGTGACGGCGGCGTACCCAATACAATCAACGACGAGGTACGCTCGATTTTCAACTCCAACGGCGGACAGTATCCGACGTTCGGCGGCGCCAATACGAGCATCCTGAATCTGACGACGCCGTTTACGTCAATCGCCAATTTCAGCACGCAGGGACGCACGACCGGCACGACGACCATCGGCGATTCGCTGACGTGGGTCAGCGGCGCTCACACGTGGAAATTCGGCGGCGAAATGCGCAATATTTTCTCGAACGGCGACAGCAATTTCAGCCGTCAGGAAACGGTCGATTTCACCTTAAGCTCGACCTTCGACATCCCGGTCGCACTCTATGAAGATGCGAACGGCGAGCTGCAGGACGTGCCGACAACCGGCGCGGGCGGTTTGATTAACGATTATCTGGATTTCCTGTCGGGCGTCGTCGCTTTTCAATCGCAGACGCAGTTTTTCAACTCGGCGGGCACGCGCGTCGATAACGATTTTCGTCGCTACCGCACGACCGAGTACGGACTTTTCGCGCAGGATACGTGGCGCATTCGCCGGAATCTGACGCTCAACCTCGGACTTCGATGGGAATTCAACCAGGTGCCGTACGAAAAAGACGGATTGCTCTCGAATCTGGTTGACCAGGACCCGAGCGGCGTGACGCCCGAGGGCGGTTTCGTCTTCAAAACGGTCGGCAAAAATTCGGCGAATCCGGATTTGAAATTGTGGGATAACGATTGGAACAACTTCGGACCGCGCTTCGGTTTCGCCTACAGCCCGGACTATGACAGCGGATTTTTAGGCAAGCTTTTCGGCGGTCCCGGTCGGTCTTCGATTCGCGGCGGTTACGGGCTTTTCTACGACCGCATCTTTACGAATCTGTTCGGCAATTCGAGCGGCAATCCGCCGTTTTCAAACGCGATTTTCAATATTCCGCTCGCGACCGACGACGCGCCGTTTCTGATTACGGACGTTCCGCGCATCGCGACGACCGAAGCGACGGCGCGCGTCGTCGAAGGTCAGGAACTCGGTTTAGCCGTGGTTTTCCCGACCGCGCAGAACAACATCCTGCAGCAGAAATTCGTGACGCCGAACAGCGCATCGTGGAACTTCGGTTTCCAGCGCGAGCTCGGCAATCAATTTCTTTTCGAGATTGATTACGTCGGCACGAAGGGCACGAATCTGATTCGAAACATCGACGGTCAGCTGACGAGCGTGGCGCGCGTCAATGCGATTCTCGGATTAAACCGGGCAATCAGCACCAGCTCGCGGACGAATTACCTGCGCGGCACGCTCAATCAGGCGTTCGGGCAAAACAGCGTCTTTTTGGTGACGACTCTCGGTAAATCGAGCTACAACGCAATGCAGTTGAGAATGACGAAAACCCTTTCGAACGACCGCTTCGGACGCGGGCAAATTCAAGGCTTCTACACGTTGAGTCATTCGATTGACGACGCGGCAGACCCGCTCGTGCCGGGAACGAGCGACCGCGCTTTTCCGCGCGATTCGTCCGGTTTTGCCGGCGGTCTCGGTGCCGAACGCGGCGATTCGACCTTTGATGCGCGACACCGGTTTGTGCTCAACTTTATTTATGAGCTGCCGTTTCGTTCTTCAAACAAACTCGTCAATTATTTGATTGACGACTGGACGGTTTCGGGAATTTACCAGGCGCAGACCGGTTATCCGTTCAGCGTCTTTATGAACGGCGTCGACCGACAGGGGACCGGTCTTTCGTCGCGCGCGAGCTTTGCTAACGGCACAAACGGTTACGACAGCAACCGGACGCCGGACAACGCCCGCATCTATACCGGACCCGACCGCTCGCTGTTTGCTTCGACCGTTCCGCGCGACGGCAAGCAGGGCTCGGCTGGTCGCAGCGCATTCCGCGGACCGGGTTACACAAATATGGATTTCTCGCTTATCAAACGTATCCCGATTAACGAAAGAATGCGTTTCACGATTCGTGCAGATTTCTTTAATTTGTTCAACAATGTCAATCTCGGAGTTCCGAACAGCGACGTCACGCAAAGCAACTTCGGATTATCCACAACCGCCGCGGCGGCGCGGATTATCCAGTTTGCCGGACGCTTCGATTTTTAAGTTCACCCCCGAATCCCAACCGAAAAACGGCGGTCGTTAGCAACCGCCGTTTTTTGTCGGAAAATTTCGTCACAAATCAGTCCTCAGCGGTGTTTTTATATTGTAGTGCGCGTCCAAATTTTTGGAGAGAAATTTCTTATCTTGAAACATTTTCGATTTTTCGGGCGTTAAGTTTACTGTCCTGTTTTAATAATTGTAATAAATTTATTGATTTTTCTTATTCTGTCACGCAAATTGCGTTAAGCAAAGATTGTTGCTGTCTTTGCCGATTGGAAAATAATTCGAAAAGGTTAATATTTGTTGCGGGTTACGCGCTGCAATCTACGCCTTTTGCGCGGTTTATTTTCTAATAGTTTTTCTAACTTCAGTAGTAATTTAGTTATGAGCAACAAAATTTTGCGCTATGAGTTTGGAAATTACCGCCTGCTGCCTTCGGAACGCCTCCTTTACCGCGGCGGAGAAAATATCCCGCTGAAATCGAAAGTCTTTGAAACCCTTCTGACGCTGGTTCGGAGCCCCGGAAAGCTTTTGACAAAAGATGAATTGATGACCCAAATCTGGAGCAGCAATTTTGTCGAAGAAGCCAACCTGACGCAGAACATTTTCACGCTGCGCAAGATTTTCGGCGAAAACCCGAAAGACCACCGGTTTATCGTTACCGTCCCGGGACGCGGCTATCGTTTCGTCGCTCGGGTCGCGACCGTTTCCGAGCCGAAAAGCGGGGCGCCGCACGCCAACGGCGCGATTAGCTTAAACGGGCACGTCACATCGCTTGCCGTTTTGCCTTTGAAATTCCTGATGCCGAAAGAGTCGGAAAGCGAAAAATACCTCGGCTTGGCAATTGCCGATTCTTTAATAACGCAGCTCAGCGCCTGTCGCAAATTTTCGGTGCGTTCGACCGAGACGGTTTTAAAATACGTCGAAACCGAAAAAGACGCGATTTCAATCGGGCGCGAGATGGAGGTCGAAGTCGTCCTGAGCGGCACGATTCAAACTTTGAACGCGAAAATCCGCGCCAATCTTCAGCTCTACGACACGAGGAGCGGCGACACGCTCTGGGCGGATAAATTTGAAGTCGTCTCGAACGATTTTTTTGAAATGCAGGATAAGATTTCGAGCGAGGCGGCAGACGCGCTTGTCCGGCAGGGGCACGGCGCTTCGCTTCCGGGAAGAACGCCGATAGACGCCGAAATTTATCAAAAATACATAAAATACCGCTTTTTCTGGGAAAGCCGCACGGAAGAAGGCTTGCTCGCCAGTCTGCAGGGCGCAAAGGAAATCGTCGCCGCCGCGCCGGATTTTGCGCTCGGCTATATCTGTCTCGCGGACGCTTACCTTTTGCTCGGTCATCATCTTTATTTTCCGCCCGAAAAAGTTTACGAAAACGTTCGTCAGGCAGTTAAAAAAGCGCTCGAAACAGACCCGAATCTGGCGGAAGCTTACGCGACGAAAGCCGATTTGAGTTTCATCGGCAAGGACTGGGAAGAGTGTGAAAAATATCATCGAAAATCAATCGCGCTCAAACCCGATTACGCGGCGGCGCGGCATTGGTATAGCTGGTTTTTGACGGCGATGGGCAGATTCGACGAGGCTTTGGAACAAATCGAGCAGGCGCACCGGCTGGACGAAAATTCGCTTTACATTTTGACAATTCGCGGCGTGCCGCTTTGTTACCGGGGCGATTTCGAGCAGGCAATCCGGCAATTTCAGCTCGTTCTCGAAATCGACCCGAATTTTAAGCGTGCCCGCTATTATCTGGCGTGGACCTTGTTTCATTCGGGACGCCACGCGGAAGCAATCGCGGAGTTTGAAAAAGTCATCGTCGCCGAGCCGATTCAGCAGGCATTCGCGTGTCTCGGCTACTGTTACGGCAAAACCGGGATGAAGGAAAAAGCCTATGAAATGCTCAGGCGGATTGACCGCACGGGATTTGAAGGAAAATACGTTTCGCCGTATCATCGCGCGTTTGTTTACGCCGGTCTGGGCGATGTGAATCAGGCGCTGACGGAACTCGAAAATGCGTTTGAAGAAAATTCAATCTGGCTTATCTGGCTGAATGTCGATTTGCATTTCAGGGATTTGCGCGGCGAGCCGCGCTTTAAGGACTTAATGAAAAAACTGAATTTCCCCGCATAAAAAGCAGAAGCCCCGCAGCATAAGTAATGGCGGAGTATCGACGCGGTATTATCCGCCCTTGCTTACGCTTGCCGGCTTGACGCTGCCGGTTTGAAATCTACAAAACATCAAATAATTTAAGATTAAATGTTGTTGATATTTTTATCGGCAATATTTTTTTGTTTAAATTTTTATCTTTCAAATTAGCGCAACTCCTCTAAATATAGAGTTTAACCTCCTTTTTCCGCATTCTTCGGAAGTTCGGTTATGAAGTTGCTTCTACAAAGAGCGCAGATGTTTCGGCGCGGGCAAGCCTTTCCTCCTTCAATCGAGAGGCACGCGCCATAAGTTCAAAAAAAATCCATTTTAAGGAGCAAAGGAAATGATAAAAAAATTCAGATTAATATTTTCGATTGCCGCCCTTTTTGCGCTGACCGGGTTAGCCGTCGCGCAGGAAAGATTCGGTTCAATCGAGGGCACGATAAAAGACCAATCGGGTGCGGTGATTCCGGGCGCGGCTGTAAAGGTCGAAGGCAATGCTTTCAGCCGCACGGCGACCGCGAACGAGGAAGGTTTTTTCCGCGTCGTGGCGGTTCCGCCGGGCGAATATACGGTGACGGCAAGCTCGAATAGTTTTTCGACCAGCCAGCCGACGAACGCGACTATCGTGCTCGGTCAGACGACGACCATCGATTTCGCGCTGCAGCCGTCGAGCGTCAACGCGACCGTTACGGTCAGCGGCGACGTGGCGACGATTGACTCGACTTCGAGTCGTGTACAGACGAATATTACGAGCGAGCGCTTTGAACAAATTCCGAAAGGGACGACGTTTTCGAGCGTCCTGCAAACCGCTTCGGGCGTGCAGCGCGAGCCGAAAGGCGCGGGCTATCAAATCGACGGCTCGTCGGGCGCGGAAAATACGTTTATCGTTGACGGTCAGGAAGTTACAAACTTTAATACCGGGCAATTAAACAGCAACAACGATTTGCCGTTTCAATTGATTCAGGAAGTTCAGGTCAAGACCGGCGGTTTCGAAGCCGAACACGGCGGCGCGACCGGCGGCGTGATTACGCTCGTCACCAAACGCGGCAGCAACGAATTTCGCGGCGACATCGGAACTTCGTTTCAAACCAACAAACTCGATGGGCGAAGCGTCCTGGTCGATCCGGTGACCGACCCGCTCGCCCTGAGCACCGCCGAAAATCAAAATCTTCCGCAGTCGAGGATTCTGAAACCCGACCCGAACTCGCTGGTTTACGTAAACCCGCCGGGCGACAATTACACGAATTTCTTCCCGAGTTTTTCTTTGGGCGGACCGGTTATCAAAAATCACGTGTGGTTTTTCAGCAGCTACAATATCCAGAGCTACCAGACCTCGCGCGACGTGACTTACACGTCCGGTGCGCGGGTGACGGATTCGTACCGGCGCAACGAACGCCGCGATTACGGTTTCCTGCGGCTCGACGCGCAGCTCGGCAATAAATTGAATCTGACGGGCAGCTATACCTACAACCCGATTCGCGTGCACGGCGATTTAGGCGCAGTGACGGGACTCGCGACGACGGTTCCGAACGGCGGAATTCTTGGCGTCGGCAACGATTTTTATAAAAATTTGGGCGGTCGCCGCGCTTCGGCGATTTATAATTTCGGCGGCACGTGGACGCCGACCAACAATATTATCGTTTCGGCGCGCGGCGGTCAGAGTTACCTGAACGAAAAACTCGGCAGCTACGGCGTTCCCGATTTTCCGCGCATCCGCTGTCTGCTGGGCAACGTCAACGCCAACGGCTCGCCGATTTATCCGGGAACCAGCGCGACCGGAACCTGCGGCAGCGGTTTTGCCAACGTTCCGACGGTTTTCAAAACCAACAAGGACATCTCGAAACGCTCGACTTTTGATGCGGACACGACCTTTATCTTTAATGCTTTTGGTCGCCACAACCTGAAGTTCGGCTACCAGATGAACAAAATCAGCAACGACGTTGACCAGGGCTACTTCGGCGTCGGCGAAGTTCGTATCTCTTACGGTTCGACCTCGCGCGGCGTCGGCGGCGGACCGGGCGAAATCGGTTTCGCGATTGTTCAGGATTTCGGCACGGTCGGCAAGGCGGGCAGCTCTAATCACGCGCTTTACGTGCAGGACAGCTGGACTATCGGACGCCTGACGATTAATCCCGGATTCCGTATCGAACGCGAAGACGTGCCGTCTTTCTCGGAAAACGGAATCCCGATTGTTTTCGGCTGGGGCGCAAAACCCGCACCGCGCATCGGCGCCGCGTTTGACGTTCTCGGCAACGGCAAGTGGAAAATTTCCGGCGGTTACGGATGGTTCTACGACCGCTTCAAATACCAACTGCCGCGCGGCAGCTTCGGCGGCGACAAACTCCTGCAGTATTATGTCCCGATTTTGGCGAGCCACCCGGACTACACGTTCTACACGAGAAATTATATCTTGCAGAACCAGGTCTTAACGGTTGATTTGCGCGTTCCTTCAAACGACCCGTCGGACAATCGCGTCGACCCCGATTTGAAAGCCGCGCGTGAAAGCTCGATAGATTTGGGAACCGAATATGAACTGCGTACAAACTGGATTTTCGGCGCGCGCTACGTTCACAAACAGCTCGACCACACAATCGAAGACGTCGGCACGTTCGACGCCCAGCAAAACGAGCTGTTCTTTATCGCCAATCCGGGCGAAGGCGTCGTCTCCAACCCGTTTTTCCCGGGCATTCCGGCAACGCCGAAAGCCGAACGAAAATACGACGCGCTCGAAGTTCGCCTGAACAAGCGCTTTGCGAATAATTACTTCTTTAATGCGACTTACACCTTCAGCCGCCTTTTCGGTAATTATTCCGGCTTGGCAAGCTCGGACGAAAACGGTCGTTCGAGCCCGAACGTCAACCGATTTTTCGATTTGCCGTTCCTCGGCTTCGACGCCAACGGCAACCCCGACAACGGAAGACTCGGAACCGACCGCCCGCACGTCTTCAAACTGAACGCCGGATACAATTTCGATTGGTTCGGCAGCAAAACGAACACGACCGAGTTCAAAGGCTTCTTCCTCGCGTCGAGCGGCACGCCGATTTCCTCACGCGTCAGTTTCTACGGCGCGTTCACGTTCCTGAACGGGCGCGGCGATTTGGGCAGAACGGAAGCCTATACGCAGACGGATTTTGCGGTCAGCCACAAATACCGTTTCGGTCGCGATTCGCGCTACACGATGGCGTTCGACGTCGACGTTCTGAATTTATTCAACGAAAACGCGGTCACCAACCGTTTTCAGAATATCTTCGCGGCGAGTATTGCGGCTCCGAACGTGCAGCAGTTCTTCCCCGGCGTGACGACGGAAACCGCTTTCATGCAGAGGATTTTCAACGGCGGTCTGACTTCGACGATTCAGGAATTGAACCGTCGCGGAAACGCCGGTTTATCGACCTGCGGCGCGGCGGGCAACGCTTCGTGCGCGGCTTTCAAAACCGACGCCAGGTTTGATCAGCCGAGCCAGTTCCAGCTGCCGCGCTCCGTGCGCTTCGGTGTCCGGCTCATCTTCTAAGAGCTGATTACACTTGACGCTTGAAAACCTGTTCTTTTCGAAGGGCAGGTTTTCAACATTTTGTTTTGGCAAATAACTTCCGCAATAACTGATGGCGAATAACTGATAGCTGAAAATTTCAGTTGTCGGTTTTCAGCTATCGGTTATTACGAAATACTGAAAATTGGAGTATTTTTCTTATGAAATTACATGATAGAAAAAGCGCTTTAATTTTATTAGTTGCCGTCATCTTCTTACTTTCGGCGCGAAGCTCACGGGCGCAGAATTCGATTAGCGGAATGATTTTCGACGCGAATCGCCAGCCGGTGGCGAAGATTGACGTCGAGCTGCTCGACGAATTCGAGCGCTTGCTGCGGTCGACGAAAACCGCTTCGTCGGGGCTTTATATTTTTCAGGGTCTGCAAGCCGGAAATTATTACGTTCAGGTGCGCACGGGCGGAACGAATTACCGGGAAACGAAGGAAAGAATTCAGCTCGGGCAGACAAATCGAATTTCGGGCAGCGGCACGTCGGGCAGCGAAGCCGCGCAGATAAATTTCACTCTGCAATTCGAGCGGCGCGGCGTCACGGAAGCAATCAGTAACGAGGTGATTTTTGCGCAGAGCGTGCCGCGCGAAGCCGAAAAATATTTTGAAAACGCGCTCAAAAAATTGAAGGACGAAAAACACGACGAAGCCGTCGCGGAGCTTGAAAACGCGCTCAAAATCTTTCCCGAGTATTTTCTCGCGCTCGAAAAAATCGGTTACGAATACCTCTCGAAAAGCAAATTCGCGGAAGCCGAAGGCGCTTTCTCGAAAGCTTTGCAGGTCAACGCGCAAAGCTTTTCCGCCAAATCGGGCTTGGGCATCGCCGAATATAAGCTCGGCAAGCGCGCGGAAGCCGCTAAAACGCTCGAAGAGTCCATCGCGCTCAATCAATCGTCGGTCAATTCGTATCTCTTTCTCGGTAAAATTTATCGCGAGCTGAAAGATTTTGAAAAGGCGGAAACAAACTTGAAAAAGGCACGCGAACTCAGCAAAAACAAGGTCGCCGACGTTCATTGGGAACTCGCTCTGCTTTATTATTACAACCTCAATCGCCCGGCGGCGGCAGCGGATGAATTGGAGCTTTACCTGAAAGCCAAGCCGAACGCCGAGAACAAATTGCAGGTCGAAAAACTTATCCGGCAGATACGCGAAAAAGCGAAGGAAAAAAGTTGATGCGCTTTGATACCGGGTGGTTTTTAATTCCGCGTTAATTAGCGGATGACAAATCCGCTGAATTTATAACCGCAATTATATATAAAGGAGAAATTTAATGAGCGTCAATAAAGTCGACCGCTACCGGATTATACCGCCGACGGCGAGCAAAAACCCCAACAACCAGTTTTACCAGAAAGAACAGTCGCACCAGCCGCCGCAATCGACCGGCGCGACCGGCGGTTTTGACCAATCTTCTTTCGAAGCCCCGCAGACGCAAATCCCGCAACGCGGCACGCGCGTCGATATTTTCGGCGACGCGCCGGTCGGCGCAAACTCGTATCTTGTCGCCAAGTGGGAAACGACCTGCGCCCGCATCGGCGAAGCCGTCCGCATCCGCGCGGTCCTGAACAAGGGCATCAACGGCGTCGTCCGCGTCCAGGTCATCCACGAATACAACGGTCAGCAAACCTGGGTCGAATCGGTCAACGGCTTTCTCAACAAAGGCGTCGTATCGGCAAGCTGGATGACGAAAGACACCGTCAAGGATTGGGACAAAGGCAATTTCTTCTTCACCATCATCGGCGGCAAGGCAAACGCGACTTCGAGCGACAGGCTGACGCTCACGGCAAAATAATTCAAAGTTCAAAATTCAAAGTTAAAAATTAAAAGAGCGTCTGCGCCAAGTTAATATTACCGGCAGACGCTTTTGCGTGTTTACTTGAATTTCGAGTTTTGACTTTTTAGCTTTGAATTTTGAATTGAATCAATTACTTTTTACTTAGTGCAGCTTTCCGCCATCATTCCGACGTTCAATGAAGAAGCGACGATTGAAAAAACGCTCGACGCTATTTCGCGCCTCGTGAACGTCGATGAAGTCGTTATCGTCGACGGCGGAAGCACCGATAAAACGGTCGAGCTTATCAAAAATTACGGGCTCAAAAAACCTTTCAAGCTCATCGAATTCGGCGAAGCGAATCGCGGGCGGCAGCTTCACGAAGGCACCGGGCACGCCGCGCACGAGATTTTCTGGTTTCTGCACGCCGACACGCGACCCTCGCAGGGCTGCGCGCGCGAAATCAAAAAATATATGAAGTACGAGGAAATCGTCGGCGGAAATTTTCAGGTGCTTTACGACGGCGGCAGCCGATGGGCGCGGTTTATGATGTGGCTGCACCCGCAGCTGCAGGCAATCGGGCTGGTTTACGGCGATTCGGCGATTTTCGCGCGCCGCTCGGTTTACGAAAAAATCGGCGGCTACAAACCGATTCCGGTTCTCGAAGACGCGGATTTTGCCAAGCGCCTGCGACGGCGCGGCGAATTCAGATTTTTGACGAAAGCCGTCACCACCTCGTCGCGCCGTTTTCAGCAGGGCGCATTCCTCTGGTCTTTCATGAAATGGTCGGTGTTTCAAAGCCTCTACTGGATTGGCGTTCCCGTGCGCGCGCTGGTGAAAATTTACAACACGCTCAAATAAAATTTCTGTCATAAAACGCGGCGGCGCGGTGTTTTTTTCTTGAAGACCAACTTTCAAGGAGAGAAAATATGTCAAAATTCGCAGCCTTAATCTTATTCGTTTTTTGTTTCGTTCTCTGTGATACGGTTTACGCGCAGAACGCGCAGGCGAGAACCGACTCGCTCATCGCCGCGCTCGCGAAAACAAAATACAAGAAGAAGGAAAAACGAAATGTTTCCATCGAAATTTACATCGACATCAAGAGCCAAGCGGTTCTGAAAGCCAGCCCGCAGGAATATTCGGGCGTTTACCAGACGGAAGGCTATCGTCTCGACCTGCGCGTCGGCGCGGACGGCAAGGCGGAAGGCAGCGGTTACGACAGCCGCCTGGTCGATGCGCAGAAAGTCAATTTCAAGCTCAAAGACGCGCGCGTCGAAGGCGCTCTGCTGACGGCGACAAAGGTTTTTGACAACGGCGAAACGGAAAAGCTCGAAGCCGTTTTCAACAATCGCACCGTCGTGACCGGCAAAAACCCGAACGAAATCGAGAACCGCGAAACTTTGTACGGCATCGGTTTCATTCAATCTTATTCCGAAATGACGAACCGCATTTTTCTCGAATTAAGGTGAAATTATAAACGGCGGAAATTCGGCAGGATAGACAGAATAAGCCTGATTAACTTATTCTGTTTATCTTGTTCTTATGGAAACTTTGACCAGAATTCTGGCAATTGCGGCAGGCGGCGCAGGCGGCGCGGTCGCGCGTTATTTAATCAACATTTCACCATTACAGCATTTTCTCAAACCATTTCCTTTCCCGACGTTTTTTATCAACATTACGGGTTCGTTTCTTATCGGTTTCCTGCTGATTCTGCTGACCGACAAATTTCAGATAAACGAAAATTTGCGCTTTGCCGTGATGGTCGGATTTTTAGGGGCTTACACGACGTTTTCGACGTTTGAGATGGAAATCTGGGGCTTGATTAAAGAGAGCCAGTTTCTGACCGCGTTTCTGTATCTTTTCCTCAGCGTAGCGGTTGGTTTCATCGGTGTCACGCTCGGCGTGACGCTCGCGAAAAAGTTCTAAGCGGTTAAGCTCGCTTTTGCTTTTTTTACCGTTTCGACAGCCGCTTCGACGGTTTCGCCGAGCGCCGTCAGATGTCCCATCTTGCGCCCGGCGCGCGCCTCTGATTTGCCGTAAAGGTGAAGCTTGACCTCTCGAAATTCGAGAGCCTTTCGCCATGCAGGCTCGCCCGCGCTCCAAACGTCGCCCAAAAGGTTAGCCATCGCGGCGGGGCGATAAAAATCGGTCGCGCCCAAAGGCAGCCCGCAAACGGCGCGCAATTGCTGCTCGAACTGCGAGGTGACGCACGCGTCAAACGTCAAATGTCCCGAATTATGCGGTCGCGGCGCTAATTCGTTGATTAATAATTTTTCGTCCTTTGTTAAGAAGAATTCGACGCATAAAGTGCCGACGTACGAAAGCGTTTCGGCAACCTCGCGGGCGATTTCGACCGCCTCGGCGAAAACTTTTTCCGGCACGCGCGCGGGCGCGAAAGAGATGTCCAGAATATGATTGGCGTGCGAATTTTCAATCGCGCCGTAGTGCGCGAAATTGCCCGCCGCGTCGCGCGCGCAGACGACCGAGACTTCCTTTTCGAATTCGATAAAACCTTCGAGCACGGCTTCCGCGCCGCGCAAATTTACAAACGCGTTTTCGATTTCGCCGACGGCTTTTATTTTCTGCTGACCTTTGCCGTCATAACCGAACCCGGCGGTTTTTAAAACTGCCGGCAAACCCAGTTCTTCGACTGCGTAATACAAATCGTCGAGAATTTTAATATGCCGGAACGGCGCGTGCGGAAACCCGTTTTTCGCCAGAAAGGTCTTTTCACGCAGACGGTTCTGCGTCGTGTGCAGA
This sequence comes from Pyrinomonadaceae bacterium, assembly GCA_036403375.1. Taxonomy (GTDB): domain Bacteria; phylum Acidobacteriota; class Blastocatellia; order Pyrinomonadales; family Pyrinomonadaceae; genus JAFDVJ01. Next base: position 7,987 of record DASWRC010000030.1, on the reverse strand, counting down.
ACGTCGCCCTGCGGATGAACCTCGACAAACTGCGCCGCCTTTTCGACCGCGCGCGACGGCACATTTTCAAACTCGAACGTGACGACATCGACCGCGCGGGCAAACTTTTCGACTGTTTCCAAATCGTTGTAATCGGCGGAAGTTTCAAAATCGGCGACCTGTCCGGTCGGCGTGCCGGTGTCGGGCGAAAAAGTATGCACGCGGTAACCCATCTTGCGCGCCTCGATGGCAAACATCCGCCCGAGCTGACCGCTGCCGAAAACACCGATAGTTGAATTGGGTAAGATTGTTTTTGCCACAAGTTTAGAAGAAATAAACCACAGATTAGCACAGAAAAGCGTGGATAAAAATTCGGAAAATCACCTTGTTTGTCGGTGATTTCATTTTTTCTTCAGGCGTTCGATTGTTTTTTCGTTTTTGAGTTCGCGCAAAGCATCGGCGGCAATCCAGCGCGCGGCGCGCGTGTTTTGCGCTTGAATCCGTTCGGCAGCTTCAACAGCGAGCCGGTTCAAATTTAAATTGCGCTTGCCGATTTGGCGAAGCGACCAGTTGACGGCTTTTTTGATGAAATTCCGCTCGTCACAGGCTTTGTTTTCCAGAACGGTCAGAAATTGTGCGATGCGCTCGTCCGACACCTTTTTATCGTGAACCGCGAGCCACGCCATCAAAACGATTCCGGCGCGTTTGACGAATTCTTCTTCGCGCGCCGCCCATTCAAACGCCTTTCGATAAGCAAATTCCGTCCGGCAGAAAAGATGCCCGCACGTTCCGTCGCAAATCGCCCAATTGTCGAAATCCGATGCCCATGCGTCCATCTGTTTTTCGGTCACTTCCTTCGGATTGTCAATCAGATAAGCGACGGCGCGCGCCTCGTGAATTCCAGTCTCCCAAAGCTCAAGCGCCAGTTTATGCCGCTCTACGGTTTGCTTTTTAATCTCTTTCGCCAGATTTTTAAGAACTGGCGCGGAAACGCCGAAAGCCTTTTTTGTCGCAATTCCGAACCGCGCCATTCCCGCGATGTTGGCTGGATTTTCCAGAAGCGAGAGCTTTTTGATTATTTCGTCAGCGGTCATTTATTTTAGAAAAATCATTCCTGCCACGAATAACCATGAGCAATGTTTTCTCGTTTGTGCGCAAGCCATTCCGCTTGCGGCGGCGTTAAATTATTAAGTCCCCATTTTCGGGCATAAACCAGAAACATGTAAACAAGTCGCCATTCGCAAAACATCGTGATGTCGGAAAGTTTTATCTCAAGCGACATTTTTCTCGAATAGCCTTCGAGTAGCCAATCAAGCAGCTGCCGTCCTTCGCGTCGCCAGCCGTGCGGGTAAATGGTTACGGCGATGTCATATAAAAACCAGTGATAACAACTGTCATCAAAGTCGAAAACATTTAACCGATTATTTTGAAAACGATAATTGGTTTCCCCGAAATCGCCGTGAATCAAGCCAAACGTTTCACCCGATTGCGGGTAAACGCGCAATTTATCTTTCAATTCACCGAATTTCTGCCAAATAATCGTTTCCGTTTCGGGAAGAAACCGCTCCGCTTCAACCAGCAGTTTATCTTCGTCCCATGCGAGGCGGCGAAAATTGCCCGACCGCCTATATTCTCTCGAAAGCGCGTGAATTTGCCCGAGTGTTTCGCCGCGAAGTCTGAAATGTTCGCGGTTCGATTTATCCGGGTCGTACGTAAAACGCTCGCCTTCGGCTTCCTCAAAAACGCAGGCAAAAAGCAGTGTTCCGGCAAAATTTATTTCTTCAATCAATCGCTGTCCGACCGACGCCGCCGGCGTCGCGACGCTCAGTCCGCCCCGTTGAAGAAAAGCGACAAAATCAAGCTCGGCGGCAATTTGATTTTTTGTTCGTTCGTCGCTCGATGCGAGCCGCAGGTAATACTTTTTGCCCGTCTTTATAAAACTGAAAACATAATTTGCCGAATCGCTGACCGGCTGAATCGAGTTTTCATCGCCCTGCCACAACTTTACCGCGGCAGACGCAAAATTTATTTTATCGATTGATTCCGGCAAATGGTTAAATGAACGAATGTCTTTTGTTTAATCCAGGATCGATTCTAAAACTCTTTTTGTTTGTTCCTCACGAAACATTCTCAATTTCTCTCTCAGCGGCGGACGCGAATTGGCGAGAATCGAAATCGCCAGCAGAGCGGCGTTTTTCGCGCCCGCCGTGCCGATTGCCAGAGTTCCCACGGGAATTCCGGCGGGCATCTGGACGATTGAAAGAAGCGAATCCATGCCCGATAAGGCTTTGCTTTGGACGGGCACGCCGAGGACGGGCAAAACCGTCTGCGCGGCTGTCATGCCGGGAAGATGCGCCGCGCCGCCCGCGCCCGCGATGATGACTTCCAGCCCGCGCGATTCAGCCGATTTTGCAAAATCGAACAATAAATCGGGCGTGCGGTGCGCCGAAACGACGCGTGATTCGTGCGCGACGCCGAATTCTTCTAAAATCTCGGCGGCATTTTTCATCGTTTCCCAATCGGACGTGCTGCCCATGATGATGGCAACGAGCGAGTTTTTATTATTTTGTGTCATTTGTAATTGTGATGAGTCCTGATTCTCTTAAATTCTCAAAGTCAGCAACAGTGTAATTATGTTTACTTGGACTGAAGTCTGAAAAATAAAAACCAACTTGACGTATTTTGTCTCTTAATATTTTTTGTTCATTTGTTGAAGCGAGAACTTTTTTATCAATTAATTCTCTAATTTTGCCAGCCTCTGAATTAGTGAATTCGGTTTTCCCTTTCATGGTTTTATTTCCTCCTGTTTTCATTTTTTAATTATATTACCAAGACAGTCAGTTTATTGTCATAACTAATTTTCTACCGTTTCAACGACGATTCCGCCGAAGCGGTGTTCGCCCACAAAACATTTTCTGCCGTCAATATAACAGATTTGGTGATGATATTGTGCGCCGTTATCTCTATAAAATGCTTTGAAACCGCCCGGTAAACTGACATTGGAAAATTGCAGGCGGCGACCGTAAGCGTCCGCCGCCTTTTTTTGACAGCTTTCGCAGACCTGATTCGGATAACGTTCCAAGGCGGCAAACTCTTTTGAACAAATCGGGCATTTTTTCATCGGCAGTTGCTTACAAAATAAAAAAGATGCGCGGCGAAAGCAAATTGCGCCGCGCATCTTTTACTTTTTTGCCGCCGAAGCCGTGAGTCGTTAATCCGGCATTTGCGACGGCAAACAGTTTTACGGAAGATTAACGCCCGAGAGCTTGATAATGTCCGTCACCGTAAAATCGCCCGACACATCGGACGGCAAAAACGGCGCGAATCCGCCGAGCTTGTTCAAATACGATTCGCCGTCGCGTTTGAGCATCCTGACAAAGGTTTCGGCAACGATTTTCGCGCCGACCGGTCCTAACTGGTTGCCGCCGCCGAGTACTGCCGCTTCTCTGAGGACGTAGTACCAGAGCGGCGTTTTGGTTTTTAACAATCCGCCGTTGGAGTTTAAGATGGCGACTTCGTTAGCGGGAAGTCCCGACGTTAATTGTGCGGCGGTCATCGGCGCTAAACCGAGCGCGGTTGCCGTCGCCTGTCCGCTCGGCAGTCCCATCGCCAGCCCGCGTCTTAAGTTTCGCGAAGCGAGCATCGCCATAATGCCGCTGCCGCCCGGAATGGTTTCCAGACCGCTGGCTAAAACGCTGTCGATTTTGCGCGCGTTGTTAAAGATGGGAACGCTGACGCCGGTCGGGAAAAAGGCGTTAAAATCAATCACCCAGTTGGAAAAAACCGGCAGGTCGGGGTTTCTGACAAAGGCGAAAACCTCTGCCAGCGAACGGTTTTTCAACGCGTGATTAATCCAGTAGACGTCCCTGATAAGGCTGTGACCGAAGCGGTAAGCGGCAACCGAAAACTCGACCGGCATCCGAAACGGGCTGCCAATCGGCGCGGCGACCGAAGTCAGAGCATTTGCAACCGCCGCCGCGCCGCAGATTCTTTTCAGAAAATCATGAACCACCGCCCATTGATAATGATGCGTCACGATTTTTTTGGCTTCGACAAAGACATCGCCGGTAAAGCCTGCCGCGACGACCATATCGACGACCGTGTTGTGCAGCCTGAGCATCGTCATCTGAAACTGCGCGATAATCAGGTTTTCATCGTTTCGCGGGTCGCCGATAACCGCCGTGTTCGTGCCTTCGATGCGCGGCACATCGGAATCGGTTTTAACGACCATCGCCACGCCGCCGTCGCCCGACAATGAAGGTCCGCCTTTTCCGGTATTCGTATTTTTCCCTAACTTCATCTTTATCGCCGTACCCGAACCCGACGACGGGAAGACGTATAGATACGGCTCCAGCGCCGGACCTCTGCCGTAGACGTTATCCAAATCGAGCGCCGGCGAACGCATATTATTGATTGAATTCGCGTCCGTCGATACTTCAATCGTCGATGAAACGTCCAGCGTAATATCGTGGTCAACGAACTGTCCGAAATAGGTATAGCCCGATGGAATGATCGAATCCGCTCCGGTGTCTCTGCCGGGATTGCCCATCAAATCGCCGAGCTGATTCATCAGCCCGATGCTCACGATATTAAAATCGAGCTTGCTCGAACTTCTGACCGTGTCTGACGTCAGATAACCGAATTTATCGCTGCACGGCGAGAAACGCATCGGGAACGGAAACCAGGCAAGCTCAACCTTGGCGCCGTGAAATCTTTTGACGCTGGTTTTCAGCGCTTTGATTGACGCCCGGACATCTTCGGGCAATTTTTCAATCGGCACCAAGGCGTTCGGGTTGATGCTTTTAACCGCCGCCGCAAATTGTTCGACCTTAACGGTCGGGGTGATTTTTAACGTCTCTATTTTTTTTGAAAGTTCCGCAACTTCCGCTTTTGTAATTTTCGTAGGCATTAACTTCTTCTCCTTTCAATGATTTTTGTTGATTGTTTACATTGGTTCATAACCCGCACCGATTCCGGTTGGTATGAACTTCGGGGTAGTTTTCGGTTTCAAATATTTAAATAGCCCTTAACTCGCAGACCGCGCCCTTGAACGTGATTACGATTGGCTTATTGAGCCATGATGGAAGTCAAAGGTTTGAATACATCATCGGACAATCGGCGTTCCGATTTGTTCAAAAATAAGCCTTTACCTTATAGGAACAGTTTAATAGATTTTTTTGCGTTAATATTAAAAATATTTCGAGCGGCAGGAAAAGCAGGCGGTTTTTGCGGAAGAATCAGGTATGTGTCTCTTTGCAAAAAAGGGACGAAGCCGAAACTTCCGTCCGCTGGAGTTTCGGCTGTCGGCGGCTATCGGCATCAAAGCATTTTCTGCCGTCGATAGGGCAAATCTGCCGGTGCTATTCTTCGCCGCGGTGTCCGGATAAAAAGCCTGTAAGCCGCCCGGCAAGATTCGTGGATTTCAAACCTCAACCGGAAGAATCCGCCGTGCGGCTTTGACACCTTTCGCAAATCCGGTTCGGCTAACGTGCGCGGTGCGCGACCTGAGGCGCGGCAAATCAGGCAATTGTGCCTCTCAATCATCAATATATTCGATTACAAATCTTCCAGCAGCGCCGCCGCTTGGCGTTTATAGTCTTCGTCCTCGCGTTCGTGATTTTTGTTGAGCGGTGCCGCTAAAATCCATTCAAGCTGCTCGCGCGCCTTTTGACGGTCGCGGTTTGAAACATAAGCTTCGGCGAGAAAAAGCCGGTTAAGATAAAAGCGCGGACCCGATTCGACAGCCTTTTCCAAACATTCAATCGCTTTTTTCGTGCTTCCGATCGAAAACGGAAAACCCGGCGCTTTGTGATAAAGCCTGCCGAGCACGCGCCACGGTCCGCCGTAAAAATAGCTGCCATCGATTTCCGCCGCTTTTTCCGCGCGCTCTTTGATTGGCGTGACCATCGCGAGGCTCTGCATAATTCCTTTTTCCTGCCCGAACGAACCGTAGTTTACGGCAAGCCAGAAATTCGCTTCCAAACAGTCTTCGTTGATTTCGACACCGGATTTTCCGCAGTTTACGCCTTCTTCAAAAAAGGCAAGTTTGTCTTCCGCATCTTCCGCATCTTCGCCGAGCCAGTAATTGATTTCCGCCAAAAGCCCGTAAGCCCAATCGCATTCGGAATCTTTTTCGACCAGCGCAAACAATTCATCCCGCGCCGTTTCCAGATTCCATTCATCAAGCTCGCGCTCGTCAATCAGTTTCCGCACCTTGTCGAAAGTTTTTTCGTGTTTCATAAAAATGCGCCGTTTCTAAAATTACAATTTGAACTCGTTATAAAATTTACTATCGAACGAAAAACAAGACAACATCAGACGCCTAAAAGGTATCGGGCAAGCGGGCTGAGGCGGGCGCGAGTTTGAGGACGCGTGCGCGCTGAAAAATCGAAGCCGGATTCCCGCAAAGGAGCAAAGAAGCAAAGTTTTTGTTTTCTTATACTCCTTTGCTTCTCAAGTGGGAAACTTTCTTGTAATTTGTTCACTCAAGAATTCCTCTGGTGGCAATTTATAAAGCATTACTTTTTGTTCACTACCCAATTTTTTTGTGCAAATCCGCCGGTTTTTCGAGTCAAACAATTGCTTACACAAAATCCTGAAAATTATTTCCACAAAGAATAACGTTCGCGATTAGAGCAGAACAAGGCGGAAAAATCCAGACAATTTAAGGAGAGTAAAAAGAAGTGAAAAATATCATTGAATCCCAGCTTTCCGAAGCTGACCGTACAAAAATTAACGGTTTAATTACCGATTTGGAAAACACATTGGCGGACAAAACCGGAACGCTCGACGCCGACGAAAGAAAGCGCTACGGCTCGGTCAACGAGCAGAACAAGCTGGTCGTCAACAAAGCGCGCGAATACCAGCAAACCCAGCCCGCGATGAGCGCGCCCGAAGTTGATTGGACCGAGTTCGAATCCGATTATCAAGCCCGCGCGTTTCTGGAAACCTGCATCAATCGCCTGACCGGAATCATGCACGCTCTGGAAAGCACGAAAATCATGCACGATTACGACAATTTTAAGGACGCTTTGAAGGATTACGGTTACGCGCAATACAAACACGGCGCAGGCGAGGATGGGTATACAGCCAAAGTCGAAGAATTCAAACAGTTTTTCACCAAATCAAAAGCCGATTCACCGAAGACGACGGCAACGGCGACGGAAATTCCCCGTAAAACCGGATTAACAAACTGCAGATAGCTCTGGGTTTAAGCCAAATAGCTTTTCACGCTGTCCAGGTTATAGAGATTTTGGGGTTTTGATAATTACTAAAATATCTTCTCCGCTCGTTGCTATGGAGCAGATATTACTTGCTTAAAATAATTTTCATCATTATATAATTTCTGGATAAAACTATCGGGATTTTCTTGAGCTTCCTTTTCAGCCTGCTTGTTAACGATTTTATATAAAGTGAAATCTCTTAATTTATTGTCGCTTCGGAGCGAATAAAAATAGCCATCGCCTTTACGGTAGTTCTCTTGAAACGTAATACTTCCGACACCGTCTCGATGCCCTTGATTTTTACCGCTTGGGTTCTTAGATTCTCCGACGAAAAGATAGGAATAAACAGGCACTTCGAATCTGGATTCAATAGTGTTCCACCTGCCTACCATTTCGCCCGACTTATCGTAACCCATACCCTTAAATTCTAAATCACCACTAAATATGTTGTATTCAAATTTCGCTAATGCATATATTGGTTTGCCTTCTTCGTCATACCTTTCAACCCATCGACCAACCAGATCATTTTCTACTTTGAACATTGATCTAACATAGAAGATGCCAATATAGATAAAAACAGCTAATGTTAAAACCCCTAATAACATCCCAGCGTGATAAAGCCAGCTTCGGTATTTCTTGTTTGCTGCTAATGAACTAACATATCCGATAATTGTAGAAAGTATAATCCCGACTATTGTCTCCATTTGCTATATCCTCCTCAAATTAAATTTAAGGTAATTTAGCACACTTAAGAAAAAAAAGGATGAAGTTTTTACTTCATCCTT
>DASWRC010000029.1:0-5177 GCA_036403375.1 Pyrinomonadaceae bacterium | reverse complement strand
CGTATGTTTTTCCGTAAAATACTGGCTTTCGGAAATTTGCAGATTCACCATCGCCGCCCGCCAATTCTCAATTCGGTCCAGTTGAAAATATCCCAAATCGGCCTCCCGATTTTTTAGATCGCGGTAGACCTCGACCAGCAGACGACCGGCTTCGGTGCCTCCGCGCGACATGATGTTCTGCGATAGCAGATCGACGTTGTCCTTCATATGACTGATCCTGATCGAATCGCCGAAATAGCGTTCGAGCAAGTCGATTCTTTTCGTATATTCTTCAATGTCGCCCGAAGCCGCATACTGAAAGGGCGTCCACGCTTTCGGGAAAAAATTCGGGAACGAAATTCGAAAGCGCTCCTTTAGTCTTTCGCTTCTCACGAGCTAGAGAAAACTTTCGATAAAATCCACGGTTTTGGTGAAAGAATCGGATTTTTCGCCGGGCAGGTTCATTATCAAATAAAAATCCAGATTCGGAATTCCACAGGCGACGACGTTTTTGACGACCTCCGCAAGAATCTTATCGGTCATTCCCGGTTTACCCAATCTCGCACGCAGTCGATAATCGCCGGTTTCCGGCGCAATCGCAAGCTTTTCCTGTCCGGCACGCGCGACCAGCTCGATATATTCACGATCGATGCGCTCGGCTTTTGCCGATCCGACCCGCGCTTGCAGACCGGCATTCAGCAGCGCTCGCAAAATACCCTTAGTCGTTTTTAAAGAAGAATTTGCCGGAAAGAACAATTTAATTAAATCGGCGCCCTGCCGTTTTGCCCATTTGCCCAACTTGACGATATTTTGCGAGTCGTTAGTAAACCTCACCGTGCCGTCATTGTAACCGGCCGCACAAAAGAGACATTTTGAAGCGCAGGCTTTGACAATCTCCATGGAGAAAAACGTTTTCTTCTCGTAATAGCCGATCTCGTTGTAGTCGGTTTCCGAAGACAGATACCATGAATGAGGAAACGACTTTCCGCGATTCGGTAAGATTTCCGCCGGCGCGCGGTCGGCTTCCCAGCGCTCCAGGTAGCCGGCGCGCGTCACCACGCGGTAACGTGCCGTAACGATAACTCCATTTTCATTTACAATTTCATCTGCCAGCTTTTTTTTATCGCCGCCGGATGATTTGTATGCCTGGCAAATGCTCTGTACTGTTTCTTCCCCGTCGCCGACGCCGATGATATCTGCGATTTCAAAAAACGGCAGCGGATTGATCGAAACGGCGCGTCCGCCGACGACCACCAAAGGATCCGACGCAGAGCGCGAGCCAGCCAACGCTCGTATCCCGAGAAGGTCGAGTATCCGAAGCGCGCGGATGTACGATCCTTCATAGCTCATTGAGAGAAAAACGATGTCCGGCAATCTGGACTCTTCTCTCAACAGGGAATAATCCCCTTTAAGATAGCACCGGTAAGCATAAAAGCTCTCTAACTGATTGATTTGATATTCGATGATCTGATGCCCGACATTAGGCAGAGCAATATGATAGAAATCGGGAACCGCGACCGTCGCCACAATATCGCCGAGCAGATGTTCTTTACTATAGAGCGCCGTTTCAACTTCAAACGGATTAGCATTTTGAATCGCCAACTCTCTATCGCTCTCAATACCCCTCATTTTCAGTGCCAATTTAGTTTAAGGTTCTTCTACTTTTTTAATTCAACCGCATCGAGTGCTTGACGGAGACTTTTTTTCAAGTCCTCGACGGGTTCGCATCCGACTGAAAATCGAATCATTCCGTGTGGCAGATGCGGTTCGTTTTTTGTAAAAACCGAAGACGCGTGAAGCAGAATGCTTTGCGCGTCGCCGAGCGTCGGCACATAATGCACAGGACAAATCTCATCGCGATTGACTGCATCAATAAACGTCCGACAGGAATTTTCATGGGCAACAGTCTGATTATCGGTCTCCAGATCTTCATAACCGCCCTCATCGCCGATCCAGCCTTTCAGTTCGAAGGTAATCATCGCTCCGAAGCCATTCTTTTCCGCTTTTGGAGAAAACAGTTCCGACGCTTGCGTAAAAGTCGGATGATCCGGTAATCCCGGATAGCGAACGACCGAGACTTTATCGCTGCACTTTTCATTCAAAAATGTCGCCAGCTCGAAAGCGTTCTCGCATTGCCGCTTAAAACGCAGATCTAACGTCAAAAGCTGTGTTTCGAGCCGGTAAGCATCATCGGGACTTAAAATACACCCCGTCAGCTTCCGGTATTCGAGAGCTTCTTCATAAAGCTCCGAGTCATTGCCGCAAACCACACCCGCCGTCAGATTTCCGTGTCCGCCCAGATATTTCGTGGTGCTGTGTATTATCAGATCGGGCGCTGAATCGTCTTTCGCACTTAAAGGATTCCAGAGAAGCGGTGTGGCAAAAGTGTTGTCAACCACGACTTTTGTTCCGAACTTTTTGGCATAACCGACTATCTCCTGCATATCCGGCACGATTAAAAGCGGATTCGATATCGATTCTAAAAACAGCACTGCCGGTTTGACTTCATCCAGTCTTGCTTTTAATTTTTCAAGGTCGAATTTTTCATTCTTGATCCTGAATCCTTTCGTTTGCTCGTAAGGGAAATAATCGACCGTTATTCCGTGATATTCTTTCAAAATCTTTTCGATATATCCCTTTGTCCCGCCGTAAATATCGCTAAAAAACAGCCAAGGATTATTACGTGGGTTCTTAGCGTTTTTCTGCTTTTTTGGAAAGATCGAGAGCGCCACGTCGATCGCCGACATACCCGAGGAAGTTAGGACTACCCATTCGCATCCTTCCAGTTTTTTAATGGCTTTTTCCGCGCTGGAAACGCTCGGATTCCCGTAGCGCGTATAAATCGGCGGTTTCAGATATTTTTTCTGCTCGTGTTTCTGTTGGAGATGCTTAAAAGCCCTCTTCGCTTGGTTAAAATCGTCAAAGTGAAAACCTGAAGCTCGTTCAACCGGTGCGCGCCGGTCTGTAAATTTATTTCTCATAATCTTAGTTTTTATCTTCTAAAGGAGCTTATTCCTCTTGATTGACAATTAATTCAAGCACCGGAAAAAGCGGGCTAGTGTGTTTAATAGGATTGCCGTCCAGCGAGTTTCCCCAATTTAAGTCCGCGACCTGCGGGACAGTCTGAAGTCCCAATCTTTCGGCAATCTTCCGTCCGCTTTCCGGCATAAACGGCGCTGTCAAAACGGACAGAAACCGGAGTCCTTCGGCAAGCGTGGCGAGCGTCGTGTTCAAAGCCGCCGTTTCGCCTTTCTCCGCCAGATTCCATGGCGCGCGCGTTTGTATAAACGTTGAGTTGGGCGACAAAACTCCATATCCGGTCAAGCCCCCGGTGAAATGCAAAATCGTCCATCGCCGAAGAAACATCCTTGACGACCGAAACTGACGCATCAATCAGAGAATGTTCCGCCTCGGTCGGACTTCCTGCCGGCGGAACAACGTTTCGGCAGTATTTTTTGAGCATTCCGGTCGTTCGCTGGACAAGATTCCCCAGTCCCTGCGCCAGTTCGCTGTTATTTCGCTGCACCAGATCGACTTCGGAAAAGTCGCCGTCGCCGCCGAAGGGAAAGGCGCGAAACATGTAATAACGCAACGGATCGAGCCCGTACGACTTAATCAGGTAAAGCGGCGAGATGGCGTTGCCGAGCGATTTGCTGAACTTTCTCCCGTTAACCGTCCAGAATCCGTGCGCAAAGATTTTTCTAGGCGGCTCTAAATCTGCCGATTTCAGCATCGCCGGCCAGATAACCGCGTGAAAGCGCAGGATGTCTTTGCCGATCAGATGAACCGCATTGTTCCAGTAACGTGTGAATTTCGCCGGGTCCTCGGGAAAACCGACACCCGTTATATAGTTGATCAGCGCGTCGAACCAGACGTAGGCGACGTGATTTTCGTCAAACGGTAACGGAATTCCCCATCGGGAGCTGCTGCGTGAGATATTCAGGTCTTCCAGTCCTTCAGAAACAAAGCTGATGACCTCGTTGCGTCTCGACTGCGGCTGGATAAGTTCCGGATGCTGCGCGTAATAATCGAGCAGCCATTGGCGGTAATTTGAAAGTCGAAAATAGTAACACTCTTCGCTCAACAACTCGACCGGACGATGATGAATCGGGCATTGTCCTTGGGCGAGCTCTTTTTCGGTGTAATAAGTTTCGCAATCGACGCAGTAAAGTCCTTGATATAAACCTTTATAGATATCTCCGCGGGAATGGACGCGTCTGAGAATTTCCCGCACCGCGCGCTCGTGGTCGTCGGTGGTGCGTATAAAACGATCGTATTCGATCTCCAGGGAATTGAATACCGACTTGAACATTTCGGCTTGTGCATCAACCAGTGCCTGCGGTGAAAGCCCCTGGTCGGCCGCCACTTTTTCGATCTTTTTGCCGTGCTCGTCAAGTCCGGTCAGAAAAAACGCATCGCGCCCGTTCAGCCGCGCCCAGCGCGTCAATATATCGGCCGCGACGGTCGTATAGGCTGCCCCAAGATGCGGCGCATCGTTGGGGTAATAAATCGGTGTCGTAAAATAAATCGGCGCTGTCGAAGCCAGCATAATAATCCTCCTTGTAAATCACCTGGAATACGGTGCCTAATTAGCGAGGCGTTTCCATACCGAGATTGACCTCTCCCAGATCGCGGCAGACTTTCGTTAACTGCAAAATTTTTTCAGCCCTAAAAAAGTTTTTCTGAAACGACTCGGCGTCGATTATCCCGATCACGTTTCCGCGCGGATCTAAAATCGGTCCGCAGTATTCGCTTTGCACCTTGTTGTCGCATTCGTAATAATGACCGTCATAACTCGACAAATCCGCAAAATACCTGACTTTGCCGGTTAAACCGACCATCGAATTATTACTCTGCGCGGCAAATTTCTCATTCAACGGAAATTCCGCTCGCGAAAACGCGCCCGCATAAGCTTCTTTTATTAAAACCGGCTCGCCGTTTTGGTTTACAGTCTTCCGGTAAATCCCGAACCAGTCCGGGGCGACGGATTCCATAATTTTGCCGACGATCCGGTAAAGTCGCCAGATTCGCAGAGTTTGCGGATCATTTCTTAAGTTGGTAAGTAGCCGGACAAGATTATGTTAGACTATTTTCCATCATGGGGAAAATTAAAGTTATCAAACTTGATGAAAAACAGAAAGCCGAATTGGAAAAAGGCTATCGGGAAGGTGACAGTCATGCTTTTCGGCAACGCTGTC
>DASWRC010000028.1:0-5293 GCA_036403375.1 Pyrinomonadaceae bacterium | reverse complement strand
TTCAGAGTTCGGAGTTGAGAGTTGAGAGTTAAATCAATCAAACTCTCAACTCTCAACTCCGAACTCTGAACTAATTTAGCCGCGTCCGCGAAGCTGGTTGATGTTTTTCTGGAATTCTTCGACCGTGTCTTTCTTGATGATTTTCGTCGGCACGTTGATTTGTTTGTTTGCCGGGATAGCGGATTTGTCGCCGCCCAGAATCTGCGCCATTACTTTGACCGATTGGTAGCCGAATTCAAAGGGCTGCTGAACGACCGTCGCGTAAATCGAGCCGTCTTTCACGCCGGCGAGCGTTTCGTCTTCCTCGTCAAAGCAGATGATTTTGACCTGCCCGACTTTGTTCGCGTCCTTAATCGCGTTCAAAATCGCCGGACCGTTATAGCTCCAAAGCCCGACCATCGCGACCACGTCAGGGTATTTAACGAGCGTGTCGGCGGCGTTGGTTTTGGCGCGCGCGCGGTCGGTGTCGTCCGTCCGAAGGTCGATGATTTCGATGTTCGAGCCCGCCAATGCTTCCTTCAAACCCTGAAAACGCTCTTTCGCGTTGCGCGCGTCGGATTTGCCGACGAAAACCATGATTTTCCCGCCGTTCGGCAAGGCTTCTTTGACCAGATTACCGGCTTCGCGCCCGGCGGCGACGTTGTCCGTGCCGATGTACAGCGCGCGCTCCGAGGTCGGCGCGTCCGAATCCTGCGTGATGACCAAAGCCTTTTTTGAGGTGTCGTTGATAAGCTGCGTTTGATTGTCGGGATCAACCGGGCTCATCGCGATGCCGTTCACGCCGGTCGAAACAAGGTCGTCGATAATGCGTTTCTGTTCGTCCGCCGCGCCCGAGCCGGGAAGCTTGAATTCGACCGACACGTTATTGAGCTCGGCGTCCGCCTTTTCCACGCCTTTGCGCGCTATCGTCCAGTAATCGGACGCGTTGTTGGTGACAAACGCGAGTTTGATGTTTTTGCCGGCTGCCGGCGCGTTCGTATTGCCGCCGCCGCTTGTCGCTGCGGTGTTAGTCGTCGTGCCGGGTTGGCACGAAGCGCCCGCCAGCGCCGCGATAAAACTTAAACAAATAAATGCTGTTCGGAATTTTTTCATCTTTTTCTCCAATTTTACAGAAGGTCTTTTGAAAATGATTAATTGGACTGACCAATCATTAAAACACTATAATCTTAAAATAGCGGCAAAGACATCGCGTTGTCTAATTATTTTGATATTTCGGTCTATTCTTTTGACCTTTTTAGATAGTATGTTATCTTTAGAAAACCGCTTAACTAAGATTGGTAATTATAAAATAGTTTAAGAATACCAGAAATCGCAACTCGCAAAAGCAAATCTTTCGGATTATCGAATTTTTTGAAAAAATTTAACCGGAAATTAGTCGGATTTTAAGGAGAAAACTGAAAATATGACTGAAACTGCCAAATTTTTATTAATGCTGACCGCCGGAGTTTTATTTATGAGCGGCTTCATCGCGCGCGCGGAAGCGAAATCGAGTGTCAAAAAGGGCGCGTGGGGCAAAACGTTCACCGGCAAAGCGGTTGAAATCTACACGCTGAAAAATTCAAAGGGCGCGGAAGCACAGGTCATCACTTACGGCGGCACGGTCGTCTCGTTAAAGATGCCCGATAAAAACGGCAAATTCGCGGACGTCGTTCTCGGTTACGGTTCAATCGGCGATTACGAAAAAAATCAATCCTACATCGGCGCGCTCATCGGTCGTTACGGTAATCGCATCGCGAAAGGCAGTTTCACGCTCGACGGCAAACAATACACTCTGGCGAAAAACAACGGCGAAAATCACCTGCACGGCGGTTTGAAAGGTTTCGACAAAGTCGTCTGGACGGCGCGCGGTTTCGTGAGCGCGGAAGGCGCAAATGTCGAATTGAGTTATTTGAGCCGCGACGGCGAGGAAGGTTATCCGGGAAATTTGTCGGTCAAAGTCGTTTACACATTGACCGAAAACAACGAACTGAAGGTCGATTACACGGCGACGACCGACAAAAACACGATTGTCAATCTGACGCAGCATTCCTACTTTAACCTTGCGGGAGCCGGAAACGGCGACATTTTGAATCATCAACTGGCGATTTACGCCGACCGGTTTACGCCGACCGACGCCGGTTCGATTCCGACGGGCGAGCTGCAAAGCGTCAAAAATACGCCGTTCGATTTTCTGACGCCGACGCCAATCGGCGCGCGCATCAATCTGGCGGACGAGCAGTTAAAATTCGGCAACGGTTATGACCACAACTGGGTTTTGAACAAGGCGGATGATTCAATGGCGCTGGCGGCGACCGTTTTTGAACCGGCAAGCGGGCGCTCGATGGAAGTTTTTACGACCGAACGCGGGCTTCAATTTTACGCCGGAAACTTTCTCGACGGCGCAATCAAAGGCAAAAACGGGCAAAACTATCCGCGTCGTTCGGGCTTTTGTCTCGAAGCGCAGGACTTTCCCGATTCACCGAACAAACCGAATTTCCCGTCGCCGGTTTTGAAAACGGGCGAAACTTACCGGCAGACGACCGTTTATAAATTTTCAGCACGATAAAAGGCGGAAACGCGACCGCCGCGAGGGGGAAGCGTGCCGCAAGCTTTTAAAAGATAGAAATGACAGTAAAATTTTTTTCAAATGATTTGGCACGCGCGGTCGCGGTCGCGTTTCTGCCTTTGTTAGCAATCGTTTTTTCTGTGCAGGCGCAGAAGAAGAAAACGCAATCCTTCGACAGTGATTTGCCGTCGTGGACAAAGCAGACGGGCGCTCGAAAAATTCCGAAAGGCAAGAAAATCTTTTCCGCAAATTCATTCGGCGCGCGCGGCGACGGCTCGACCGATTCGACTGCGGCGATTCAAAAAGCGATCGACGAAGCCTCGAAAAAAGGCGGCACGGTGACGTTTGAAAAAGGAATTTACGTGACCGGCGCGCTGTTTGTGAAAAGCAGCGTTCATTTAGTCGTTGACGAAGGCGTGACTTTAACGGCGAGCCAGGACGAATCGGAATATCCGCGAAAACCGACGCGCGTTGCCGGTATCGAGATGGAATGGCTTTCAGCTTTGATAAATGTCGATGACGCGAAAAACGTCCGAATTTCCGGCGGCGGCACGATTGACGGCAACGGCAAAAAATGGTGGGACAAATACTGGAATTTAAGGAAGGAATACGAGCCGAAAGGTTTGCGCTGGGCTTCGGACTACGATGCCGAGCGCGTCCGTTTGATGGTCGTTTCGCGCTCAAGCGACGTAACAATCGAAAATTTAAGTTTGAAACGTTCCGGCTTTTGGACGGTGCAGGTTTTATATTCAGAGTTTGTAACGGTTGACGGCGTCAAAATCTCGGACAACGGCGGACCGAGCACGGACGGCGTCGATATCGACTCTTCGAGCTATGTTTTGATTCAAAATTGCGACATTGACAACAACGACGACGATATTTGTTTGAAATCGGGGCGCGATTTTGACGGTCTGCGCGTCAATCGTCCGACCGAATATGTTTTTATACGCGACAATCTAATCCGTCGCGGCGGCGGTGTCGTTTCGTTCGGTTCTGAAACTTCGGGCGGCATTCGCCACGTCGTCGCGCTCAACAATCGAGGAATCGGCACGAAAGAAGGCGTTCGCTTCAAATCGGCAAAAACGCGCGGCGGTTTTGTCGAAGACGTGCTCGTTCGCGGGCTGAAAATGGACGGCGTGGCGCTGCCTTTTACGTTCACTCTGAATTGGAACCCGAGTTATTCATACGCGGCGATTCCCGAAGGAATGACGAATTATCCGGCGTTCTGGAAGGTGATGAACACGCCGGTTTTGCCCGCCGAGCGCGGTTATTGTTTATTTCAAAACATCCGCATCGAAAACGTCGAAGCAGTCAATGCAACCCGCATTTTCACCGCCGAGGGCTTGCCCGCGAAGACGATTCAAAACGTCACGTTTTCAAACATCACCGCGCAGGGCAAGGAAGCGGGCACGATTCAGTACGCCGAAAACTGGAAGATGGAAAACGTCAAAATTAAAACCGACGCCGGCGAAAACGTAAAAATTAAAGATAGTAAAAATGTTGCCGAGCCGACAGTCTCGGCGAAATAAATTCTGTAAAAATGAAAACAAATAAATTCTTTTACCTTTTTGTGACGATGCTTTTGTTAAGCGGTTATTCCGCGTTTTCGCAGGAGCAGCAGCAGCAGCAGCAGCAGCAGGGCAGTCAAACGACTCTCGTCCTGCCTTCAAAAAATCTATCGACGGGAAATCAGCTCAAAATCGACGGTTTATTTTACGAAACCGCCGGCGGGCGTGTCGCGCTTCCGGCGCAATTGACCGCGAACACGAAGAAAAACGGTCAGACGGAAGCCGAAACGAAAATGGCTGACGGACGGACAATTAAGCTCTCCGTCGTGCCGGTCGGTCAGAATTTTAATCTCACACTTACGGCAAATCCGGGCAGCGACATTAAAAAATGGGGCTTGAGCCTGGATTCGTTGCCGGACGAATATTACACGGGTTTGATGGAGCGCGTCGTTGACGGCGCGCAAGCCGCATCATGGAAAGCGGGCATCACGGAAGCGATGAATCTGCGCGGGCAAAAAGTGGAAATGATTGTCAAACCGACGACGAGCGTTTACGCGCCGTTTTATCTTTCATCGCGCGGCTACGCCCTTTTCACGCGCGGCGATTTTCCCGGCTTTTACGATTTTGCCGCGACAGACCAAAATCGCGTAAAAATCGAATTTGAAGGACCGAAATTTGAGCTGAAAATTTACACCGCGAAAAATCCCGCCGATTTAATAAAAGCGCATTCCGTCGAAGTCGGGACGTCGATTCTGCCGCCGCGCTGGATGTTTACGCCCTGGCGCTGGCGCGACGAACACACCCAGCGCGCCACTTTTTACGACGGAACGCCGGTCACCGCGCCGTTTAATTCCGAGGTCATGGAAGACGTTTTGATGATGAAAGCCTACGGCATCCCGAACGGCGTCTACTGGATCGACCGACCGTGGGGACCGGGCAGAATGGGTTACGACGATTTTGACATCGACGAAACACGTCTGCCGAATTTCGACAAGATGGTGAAATGGCTCGGCGCTAACGACCAAAAATTGGTTTTATGGATTGCGCCGTTTTTCCAGGGCAAAATGGCGACCGAAGCGACCGAAAAAGGCTACACGCTGAAAGGGCAAACGCGCCCGCCGAGCGGCAATAATTTTCCGATGGTCGATTTGTCGAATCCGCAGGCGCGGGCGTACTGGCAAGCCGGAGTCGAAAAATTATTAAAACGCGGCGTCGCAGGATTCAAGCTCGACCGCGGCGA
>DASWRC010000027.1:0-13667 GCA_036403375.1 Pyrinomonadaceae bacterium | reverse complement strand
TGTGGCGCGGGCATTGTTCGGTTCACGGTCGCTTTAAAACGTGGCACGTCGAGCAAATTCGCAAACAAATTCCGGATGTAAAGGTGCTTGTTCATCCCGAATGCGCGCGCGAAGTCGTCGAGATTTCGGATTTGAACGGCTCGACCTCGTTCATCATCAACACGGTCGAAAAAGCGCCCGCCGGCTCAAAATGGGCAATCGGCACGGAAGTAAATCTCGTCAATCGCCTGCAGCAGAAGTTTCCGGACAAGGAAATTCGTCTGCTCGCGCCCGATCTCTGCATGTGCGCGACGATGTATCGTATCGCGCCGCAAAATTTGGCGTGGGCGATAGAAAATCTTCTGGACGACAACGTTGTCAATGAAATCATTGTTGACGATGAAACGAAACATTACGCATCGATCGCGCTTGAGCGGATGATAAACTTGACGGAAAAAAATCAGGATAAAAAGAACTAACCAAAGCGCGCTCCGGAATGCCAGACGAAATCAAGATAGAGCAATTGCAGTTGTCCGACCGTGACAAGGCAATTGCTCTTGTCGCAAAAGGTTACGGCGACAATCCGCGCATGAGCGACGCCCGGTTTTGGGACTGGCATTACCGGGAAGTTCCCAAAATGGGGATGGGGAAACCGCCGATTTGGGTCGCTAAGAGCGGTGAACGAATCGTTGCGCAGGTCGCGACGATTCCGGTCGAAGTCAACATTGAGAGCGAGCGGCGGCGGGCGATTTGGATTGTCGATATGGTCGTTGACCCCGAATTCCGGCGGCGCGGTCTGGCAAAAAAACTGGTCTTGGCGGCGGAAGAATTTTGTCCTTTCGGTCTGGTTATCGGCACGAACGAGCAGCATTCCGACCCGCTTTTGCAATCTTTAGGGTACCGGCACGTCGCGAAGATTCCGCGTTTTCATAAACTGCTTTTTCCTGCCAACGATGTGCGCCAAATCGCAAGTCTGAATCTTTTGCGAAAAGCGGTCAACCTTGCTTTCGCGCCGTTTCGCCCGCGTTTCGAGAAAAATAAAAACGTGCGCGCCGTCGAAAAATTCGATGCGTCTTTCGATGCGCTTTGGACGGAAGCCGAGACGCAATGGTCGTGCGCCGTGCGGCGGACGGCACAATTTCTCGAATGGCAATACGCGCGGCAGCCGGGAAAGCGGTTTGATGTAATCGGGTATTACGAAGGCGAAAAACTTCTGGGTTACGCGGTACTTTTTTTTCGCAAGCCGCGCGCGAACGGCGCCATTTCAAAAGCCGCCATCACCGATATTTGTTATCACCCCGAAAATCCGAAAAAAACGGTTGACGCGCTTTTGCAGGAATCTTTAAGGCTCGCGGTCGAGCGCGGCGCGGGCGGATTGGTGACCGACGTGCTTGATAAATTAACGGAGGAAAGGCTTTTACATTTTGGCTTCGGGCGCGTCAAAAGCCCTTTGCAGTTTATGGTGAAATCCGCTGACCGGCAGGATTTGTTGTATAATCCCGAAAAATGGTTTGTCACGCGCGGCGACGCCGACGTGAGTATTTTTGAAGACCCGAATCTGTAATGAAAGTTCCCGTGCTGGCATATCACAAAATCGATTTTCCGACCCCGGACGTTAAAATCCGCGGCGCTTTTACCGCTCCGCGAAAGTTCGAGCGGCAGATTGCGTATCTCAGGAAAAAGGGTTTTCAGTTTTACGCGGCTTCAGAGTTAATCAGGTTTTATCTCGAACGCGGTGAATTTCCGCCGCGCTCTCTGTGCCTGACTTTCGACGACGGCTGGAAGGATAATTACGTGAACGCGTTTCCGATTCTGAAAAAATACGACGCGCGGGCGACCGTTTTTCTCGTGCCGGCGTTTATCGGGCAGACGACGGACGCGGTGACGGCGGACGGCGAGGGCGCGCGCGAGCACTTATCGGAAAAAGATATTTTAGAAATGTCGAAGAGCGGAGTCGAGTTTGCCTCGCACAGCTTTAGTCATAAATTGTTTGACCGCACGGGCGCGGAAGAAATCGAGTTTGAAGTGACGGAATCGAAAAAAATTATCGAAAATTTGACGCAGAAAGAATGTTCGACTTTTGCTTATCCGGCTGGTTTTTTTACCGATTTTGCGAAAGACGCAATCCGGCGCGCGGGCTACGACGCGGCTTTTTCGACCCGTTACGGCGCGGACGACCGGCTCGATATGTATGCGCTGAACCGCGTCGAGATTCTGCGGCGCGATTCGTTTCCATTTCGTTTCGGCAGAAAGATAAAATCAATTTTTAAATAATGGCGGAAATAGAAGACAAATTGCCGGAAAACGTGCGCGGGAAATTCTACGTCGATGCGCAGTGCATCGATTGCGATGTGTGCCGCGATACGTCGCCGAAAAACTTTACGCGCAACGATGAAAACGGTTATTCTTTCGTTTACAAACAACCCGAAACAGCCGAAGAATTCGAGCTTTGCGAAGAAGCGCTCGGCGCGTGTCCGGTCGAAGCCATCGGCGACGACGGCGGGTGAAGAATTACGAATTACGAATTACGAATTACGAATTACGAATTACGAATTACGAATTACGAATTACGAATTAAAAGGCGATGATTTTTAGTTAAAAATCATCGCCTTTTCTATATCAACCTGAAATCCGAAATCTCAAATCCCAAATCGTTAGGGTTGGTTCATCGGCGGCGGAACGAATCCGGGGACGAAACCGATGGCTGCGGGAAATGTGGCGGCGGTCGGTTTTGTACCGTCCTTGACCCATGTGTTGATGGCGTTGACCGCCGTGATAAGCTGCGATCCGGAAAACGCGCAGTGACCGTTGCCGTTTGTATAGGTTTGGAAAAGCAGATTGCCGCGACCGGCATTATTGACGGTTTCGGCGTATTCGTATTCGTTCGAGACGGTGACGAGCGGGTCGATGACCGTGTGCATCGTCAAAACGGGATGTTTGATTTTGCCCGAATAATCAGCATTATGTTCGACGTAGTTACGCGAATAATTGGGCGCGCTGATGAATCTTTGACCGTTCATCTGCGCGAGCCAGCCATCGATTACGGCGGATGGAATGCCGAACCCCGTCAGGTACGCTTTTTCCGCCGGCGTCAGACTGTAGTTGCGATTCAGGTTTTGGACAACCGGACCGCCGGCGCGGCGTTCGAGTTCCGCGCGCGATTCCATCGTGAAAAACATATCGGTAAAGAGCCAGCCCGGATAAAACGCGGGCGGCGGGGGCGGCACGATTCCGCGTCCCGGCGTGCCGACGACAAGGCGGATAAACTCGAATTTCGGAAAATTTGCCGGATTTGAAACTTCCGCGACCAATTTCGGCTGAACTTCGGTTTCAAAATCAATCGTGTCTCGCACATCGCCGAAAGTTCCCCAACTGGCGGGCATTCCGAAAAGCGTGTCGTAGGCAAGCGCCAAATCGCCCGCCGCGTCCCAGGACTGCGAAGCGCCCGCGCCGACTGCACAGCCGCACAGCGCGCCGTCATAGATTCCGCCGAATTGTTCCATGCTTTTGAAACCGATGACCGTGCCCATCGAAAACGTCCAGAGAATCGTGCGGTCGGGCTGCGCGTAGGTATCGCGGAAATAAGTCGTCAGATTTTTTAAATCCTGCACGCCTTCTTCGACCGCCCAGCCGTTGTCTTTATAAGCCGAACCGGAAAGCGCAAAACCCTGCGCGAGCAGAACCGGCACTAAAGCCGCGCTCGGCGCAATGTCGGCGTTGCGGTTGTCGACTTCGCCCGGATGGTCAGCTTTGTCGCGGTAGCCGTGACCGTAAACAAGGAGCGTGCCGTTCCAGTTTGCCGGAACGACGATGCGATACGGCGCGCCGTCAATCTCGCCCGACGCGTCAATCGGTCCGACCTGTTGGGCGGCAAAGGCACATTGAATCGAGAAAAAGAGAACGAGAGACAGGGTGAAAAATAATTTTTTTAACACAATCGGAAATCCTCCAAAATTTTATTAAACGGACAGTTTTCATTCAGAAAATATCGAAAAAGCAGATTCCGGTATTTGTCTCGTCGAGGGTTTTAAAGAGACAAACCGAAGCGCCATCGGAAATTCGATATTTTAGAAACGGAAAGTTCGTGTAGTTTAAGCGGATTTAGGGATTTAAGTCAAAGAAACTTTAGCCCAAATTCGATAAATAAAAATCCGCGAAGCGGATGAAAGTTAATAGCCCCGCGATTTATCGTGAGGTTACAAACGCGTCGAAGATTTCGAGTCCCGCCAGGGACGACAGAAATAAGACGCCGGAAATGGATTTGTCTTTCGTCCCTGACGAGACTCGAAACGTATTATTTACCGTTTCCCCACGATAAATCGCGGGGTTATTAACAGCGCGTCCCTATCGGGACTCTAAAGAGGTTTTTTGATTACGTCTTTACAGACAAAGAGCATTAAAAATTCTGACTAAACCAAAATCTTTATCCAGCCGTCCTCGATGACGACTTCGTAAGATTCGAGTGAGCAGTCTTTTTTCGTAAAGCATTCGCCCGAAGCAACGTCGAAGCGCCAGCCGTGAAGGTCGCATTCGACAATTCCGCCGTAGAGCCTTGAGTCGGCGAGCGGGTAGCCTTTGTGCGGGCAGAAGTTTTCGATAGCGCGAAACGTGCCGCCGACGTTGAAAAGCGCGATTTCCGAGCCGTCTTTGAGCTTGACGGTCGCGCCGCGCCCGGTTGGGACGGCTTCCGTTCTGCCGACGACGATTAATTTCCCTTCGCGATGAGGTTTTCTTTTATTTTCTCTATACTTCGACATTTCCTAATTCTAAAACTTGAGCGCCAAGTTTAGAGATTAACAAATCCGCGCATTCAAATCCAAAATCTATAATTCAAAAGGCTTGCTTTATTCCGCCGCGTCTATGAAAATAAAAGTAATCGAAAGAAAAGTTGAGGTTATCGACAGAATGAGTGAAAAAACCTTTTCGGAAAATGCGCGGCGGCGGTGCCGGGAGATTATGACGCGGAGCGTTAAAACGGCGACGCGCGAAATGACTTTGCGCGATGTCGCAACATTGATGCGCGAGGGCGATATGGGTTCGATTCCGGTCATCGAAAACGGCAAGCTGGTCGGCATCGTCACCGACCGCGACATTGTTGTGCGCGCCGTTGCCGAAGGACGCGATGTTTGGACGAAAATCGGTGACGTGATGACAACCGAGGTTTATTCGGCGCGCGAAAACGATTTTGTTTTTGAAGCGATTCGTCTTATGGGCGACAGACAGGTCCGGCGCGTACCGATTATAAATGAAAAGAACGAGCTGGTCGGCATTATCGCGATGGCGGACGTCGCGCTCGAAACCGAAGACGAACGCGAAATCGCCGAAACGCTCGAAGAAATTTCGAGCGGCAGCGCGTTTTGGAATAAATCGTAAGAATCCATGAAATATCGGTTTGGATTAATCCTGCTGCTTTTTCTTGCGCCTGCCGTAATCACGGCGCAACAGCCGTCGGCGTCGCCGACTCCGCCGGTTGTGGCTGATGATGACGTAATCGCGGACTCGATTCAAACCGAGTTAATAGTCATTCGCGCCTCGGTCGCGAGCAGTAAAAAAGGCTGTTTGGAAAACTTAACCGCTAAAAATTTTGAAATTTATGATGAAAAGGGTGTTCTGGCAATTGAATATCTAAGTTTTGATGAACGAACGAATCAATATGTAATCGGATTTTACCCGGAAGAGAATGCGTCAGAATACAATTGGCGCAAAGTAAAGGTAAAAGTTAAGTTTTCGGCGGAAGAAAAGCAAGAATACGGCAAAATTTCTATCGATAGACAAAACGGGTGCGACCCGGATAAGAACTGAAGTTTATGGCAAAATCAATCAATCGATATTTTCAATTTATCGGCTCGTCGAAAGACGTTCGCAGCGGGCAATTATGGTACCCGGCGGCGGACGTTTACCAAACATCCGAAGGCTGGCTCGTCAAGGTCGAGTTGGCGGGCGTTTCGACCGAAGACATCGAAATTGAAATACAGGGCAATATTTTAGCAATCGCCGGAACGCGGCGCGACCGGTCGTGCGCGGCGGGCGTTTCCTATCACCAGATGGAAATTACTTACAGCCGTTTTGAAAAGGTTCTTAAATTTCCCGCTTCCATCGAAGGCGCAAGCATCGAGCACAACTTTGACAACGGCTTGCTGATTATCAATCTCTGGAAAGGAGAAGAAGGCAAAACACATGGCGAAAACGACATCTAAGCTGAACTTATAAAATTTTATGGCAGAAAACACTGAAAATACGCGAACACCAGGCGGAGAAACGGTGACGACTCCGCGACAATTTGAGATTGCAGTTTTACCTTTGCAGAACACGACGCTTTTTCCCGAAACGGTCGTGCCGCTCGCGGTCGGGCGGGCGCGTTCGGTGCGCGCGGTCGAATCCGCGCTCGCGACCGAGGAAAAACTGCTGTGCTGTATCACGACAAAAACCGAAAACGTGACGGGCGACGACGCAAAGCCGCTCGACCTGTACGAAACCGGCACCATCGTCAACGTCAAACGGATGATGCGCAACGAAGGCGTGATGCAGTTAATCGTGCAGGGCATCGAGCGCGTGAAGGTTTTGTATTGGGCGGCGGAAGAACCGTATCTGAAAGCGAAAGTCGAAGTTTTGCCCGAGTTGAAAGTTTCCGACGACGAAGAAGTCGAAGCTTTGAAACGCAATATTCAGGGAATGATTCAGGAAGCCTTAGCGATGCTGCCGAATGTTCCGCCCGAAGTGCGGATGGCGGTCATGTCGCAGAATAATCCGGTTCAGCTTTCTTATTTTCTCGCTTCGGTTCTGGATTTGGGCGTTGATACCGAGCAGAAAATGCTCGAAGCCAATACGGCGGACGAGCTTTTGATGCTGACGCACGGGGCGCTTGCGAAAGAGCTTGAAATTATGCAGATTCGCTCGAAAATCGCGAACGAAGCCCAGAACGAAATGGAAAAATCGCAGCGCGATTACATTCTGCGCCAGCAGATGAAGGCGATTCAAAAGGAACTCGGCGAAGACGAAACCGGCGAAAAGGCGGAAGCCGCGCAGCTTCGCGAAAGATTGGAAACTGCCGATTTGCCCGAGGAAATCCGCAAGGAAGCCGAACGCGAGCTGCGCCGCATGGAACAGCTGCCGCAAGCCGCGCCGGATTATCACGTGATTCGAACTTATCTGGAATACGTGCTCGAATTGCCGTGGAAAAAATCGAGCGAGGAAAAACTCGATTTAACGGAAGCGCAAAAGATTCTGGACGAAGACCATTACGGCTTGGAAGACATCAAGCGGCGCATTTTGGAATCGCTCGCGGTCGTTAAACTGCGTCCCGATTCAAAAAGCCCGATTATTCTTTTCGTCGGACCGCCGGGCGTCGGTAAAACTTCTCTGGGGCGCTCGATTGCGCGCGCACTGGGGCGCGAATTCGACCGAATCAGTTTGGGCGGCGTGCGCGACGAAGCCGAGCTGCGCGGGCATCGCCGCACGTACGTCGGCGCGATGCCGGGCAGAATCATTCAGACTTTCCGGCGCGTCGGCGTCAATAATCCGGTTTTGATGCTCGACGAAATCGACAAAATGGGCAACGATTATCGCGGCGACCCGGCGGCGGCGCTGCTTGAAATTCTCGACCCGGCACAGAACAATACGTTTCGCGACCATTATCTCGACTTGCCGTTCGATTTGTCGAAAACTTTCTTTATCGCGACCGCCAATCAGCTCGGACCGATTCCGATGCCGCTGCGCGATAGAATGGAAATCATTCAGCTTGCCGGTTATTCAGACCAGGAAAAGCTGAATATTGCCAGGCAGTATCTGATTCCACGCCAAATCAAGGAAAACGGTTTATCTAACGAACAACTTGAAATTACGGAAGACGCGATAAATCTTTTGACGGCGCGCTACACGCGCGAGGCAGGCGTTCGTCAATTGGAAAGAACCGTCGGAAACCTGGCGCGAAAAGTCGCTTTGCGCGTCGCGCAAGGTCAGACGGAAAAGGTGACGATTACCGCATCCGATGTCAAAGGTTATCTTGGCGCGCCGCGATTTTACCCGGAAGAAGCACGCGCCGAATTACCGGCAGGCGTCGCGACCGGCATGGCTTGGACGGAAATGGGCGGCGAGGTTTTGTTTATCGAAGCGACGATGCTGCCGGGCGGCGGCGGTTTGACCTTAACCGGACAGCTCGGCGAAGTGATGAAAGAATCGGCGCAGGCGGCACGAAGCTATCTTTGGTCGCACGCGACCGAATTCGGCATCAACCCGGAAATGATTAAACAGAACGGCGTTCACGTCCACGTTCCGGCAGGCGCGATTCCGAAAGACGGACCGAGCGCGGGCGTCACGATGGCGTCGGCGATGGCGTCGCTTTACACGGGCAGAAAAGTGCGAAGCGATACGTCGATGACCGGCGAAATCACGCTTTCCGGGCTTGTCTTTCCGGTCGGCGGAATCAAGGAAAAAGTTCTCGCCGCGCACCGCGCCGGGATTCGGCGGATAATTTTGCCCGAACGCAACGAAGCCGATACGGAAGAAATTCCCGAAGATGTTCGAAACGAGCTGGAAATTATTCCGGCAAAATACATCAGCGACGTTTTAGCGGCGGCGCTCGAACAGGAAGTGAGCGGTCCGAAAGGCGAAAATTACGTCATTCCCGAGCCGAAATCTTCGGACGGCGAACCGCTTATTGCCAAACAGGATTAAAGTCGGTTGTCGCTTAAATTTTGTTAGGTAAGAATTTATGCCCGCAGAATGATGTGAATATTTTGAATATTTGTCCTTTTTCGCATCATTCCGCGGGCATAGTATCATCTACCGCAAACGGCGGTCCCGGATTATAGAGATGCATGTTAACGACTCATTAAGCTTTAAGATTGAAAGTTTAAAGTCCCGAGCGCCGAATCAAATCCTGAAAACGCGCGTCCGAAGCTTCCTGCTCCATTCCCTTTCGCTCATATCCCGATCCTAAATAAAAATATCCGTAAGCAAAATTCGGGTCTATTTCGAGGACTTTACGCGATTGTTCGATTTCCTTTTCGGAGTCGCCGAGAAAGTCGTAGAACGCCGCCATATCGCTACGGTATCGAGCAGCTCGTCTTTCGTCAAAACTCGTCCCTTGCTCTGAACCAAAATAATCAAAAGCTCGACGGTTTTCGGCGTCAGCGGTATAAGTTCGTTCGTCTCGCGCGAGAAAAGCCGGTGACTTTTCGCGTTCAGTCGAAATTTGTCGAACTCATAAACTCTTGATTCCGAAAGTTCCTGCATGATTTTAATAAATTTTGAGAACTTTTGACTCTGGTTTTGAAGATTTTTGAAGTGAAGTCAGACTAAATTTTTTCCGAACACAAAAAATTTCAAAATTCGAGGAGAAAGAAATGAAACAGATTACGACGGCATCCGGCTTCTTTATGAAACTCAAATTCCTGGCGGCGGCATTGGTTCTGACATTGATTGCGGCGAGTTTGCTGTCGCGGTCGGAAAAAACCGCGAACGCCGAAACGACGCAAAAATTTCAGGGGGCGCGATGGAACCGGGAGGCGCAGATTTTTGCCGCGCGGCGCGGTAATCCGTGGATTAATGTGCGGGACGGCAAAGAAATTCTGATGGAATTTGCGGGTGAATCCGAGCTGCGCGCGAGTTTTGAAAATAACGAGAGCCGTTCGCTTTCGCTGGCGACCGCGGATTTTGACGAAGACGGGATGCCCGATATTGTGACCGGTTATAAAAATGAAAGCGGCGGCGCGGCATCGTTTATGCGCGGAAATGTCGATGCGGTTTATCCGAACGCGCCCGAAGCCGTCGAGCGGGAAGCCCGAGGCGAATTTACCGACGCGTCCTTTTTGAGTCCGGCGCTGGTTTTCAGCCTCCCGACAACGCCCGATTTTCTGGCGGCGGGCGATTTTGACGCCGACGGGCATTTCGATATCGCGGCGGCGGCGCGCACGGAGAATGCCGTTTATTTTTTAAAGGGCGACGGGCACGGCGCGTTTGTCTTATCAAAACGAATTGAGCTGGCGGGTAATATCACGGCTTTTCTGGCGGATGATTTTAATCGGCGCGACGGTTTGAATGATTTGATTGTCGCTGTTCAAACGACGAAAAACGGGCAGGTTTTGATTTTTGAAAACCCTTACGGAGCGATGCGCGCGGAGCCGGAAATTTTCACTTTTGAGGCGCCGGTTAAAGCGCTCGCCGTCAATTTAATTGAAGGCGACGCGCGTTTTGATCTGGCAATCGCGGCAGGCAACGAGCTTGCGGTTTTGCGCGGTAGAGATAGGAAATTATTGTTCGACGAAAGCGGCAAACAGGCTGAAGCGGCGCAAATTACGAGACGAAAATTCGATTTTCAAATCGCGGCGCTCGCCGTCGGCGATTTTATCAAAGACAAAGCTTTGAAGTCGGAAATCGCTCTGCTCGCGGACGACGGCAGCATTCATCTGCTCGAAAACGGCGGAACGACGGATGCCAGGGGAAATTTATCAGCCGTCTGGCGCGACGCCGGAACAGTTTCGCTGCCGAACGATTTATCGAGCGAGACGGCGCCCATAATGTTGACGGCGCGTGTTTCGGCGCGTTCGGTTGACACTTTGATTGTCGGTTCGGGCGCCCAAATTCATTTGTTGACGAGCGACGTCAAGCCGCCGAAAAGCGAAACGGAAGCGATAAATTACAACGCACAAACATTCAAGCTCGCGGCTTCGCTCAATGTCGCGTCCGGAACTGCTGCCATTTTGCCGATGCGCCTTAATATTGACGCGCTCAGCGATTTAGTCGTGATGCGCGAAGATTCGGTTGCGCCGACCATCTTGCAAACTGCGCCGGTGTCAACTTTCACCGTTATTTCAAACGCCAATGCTGACGATCCCAGATTGAACGACGGAATTTGCGCGATTAACCCGTGTCCTGATGACGGCAATCTTCCCTGCACAGGCGTTTGCACATATTTGGCGGCACGCCAACAGGCGAATTTTAACGGCGGCGCGTCGCTAATTGAATTTAGTGCGCCTTCGAGCGTTTTTATCGCGCCGCAGGTCGGGATTACTACGGCGTTGACGATTGACGGCACGACATCGGTGGGCGGTTTTATCGAAGTTAACGGAACGGCGAGTTTTCCCGCTTCGCACCGCAGCGGAAACGGCATTGACAGTTGTGTTTTTCGCGGAATTGTCGCCAACGGTTCTTCCGATAACTATTACATCGCTTTCGGCGGCAGCAACAGCATCGCCGAAGGCAACCGGCTCGGCACGAACGCTGCCGGAACTGCCGTTCTGCCAAACGGTGCATCCGGCGTGACCGCAGGATTCAGCAATAATCTCATCGGCGGCACGGCGGCGGCGGCACGCAACATCGTTTCAACCGGAGTCGCGGACGGTATAAACATCAGCAGCCTCGGCAGCGGCGGCACAAATCGCGTGCAGGGCAATTTTGTCGGCACTGACGTAACCGGCACAATCGCGCTCGGCAATAAAGGTTTCGGCGTAACGGCGAACGGCGAAAATATCGTGGTCGGCGGCACGACGGCGGGCGGGGGCAACGTCGTTTCCGGGACGACGGGCAGCCTGCCTTTCTTCGTCGGCGCGGGAATTAATCCGAGCGGCGGCATCGGAATTTTGGTGCAGGGCAACCTCATCGGCACGAACGCGAGCGGAACCGCCGCGCTCGGCAACCAGCGCAACGGAATTTACCTGACCACTACCGGAACTTTCGACACGATCGGCGGAATCGCGCCGACGGCGCGAAATTTGATTTCCGGCAACGGCGAGGACGGCTTGGAGCTTAATCCGAGCGGCAGCAACCTGTCCCAGGTTTTAGGAAATTTTATCGGCACGAACGCGGCGGGCACGGCGGCAATTCCGAACGGCGGGTTGGGATTGGAATTCAATCAAGGAACCCAAAAAGTGATCAGCAACAATCTGATTTCCGGCAACAGCGGCGGCGGGCTGCAGTTTTGTTGTAACAGCGGCGGCGACCTCATTTCCGACAATCTGATCGGGACGGACGCAACCGGCAATAATCCGCTCGGCAATGGCGGTGTCGGTCTGTCCATCAGCAGCGGCGGTACCGGCGGCTTCACCCATAATGGAACTATTACAGGCAACACGATCGCCGCCAGCACGAGCCACGGCGTTTTTTCCGATAATTCAAGCGCACTGGTTTTTCAAAACAATTTTATCGGCACAAATTCAAGCCTCAGCCCAAATCTGGGAAACGGCGGCGACGGAATGCGATTTATTAACGCATTTAGCCTGACACAAATCGGCGGCGCGGGCAATACGATTGCCTTCAACACGGGCAACGGCATAAATTTTGAAACCGCCAACATCGGCGCAGTCCAAAATCGGATTACAAACAATTCGATTTTCAGCAACGGCGGTCTGGGCATTGATTTGGGCGGCGACGGCGTCAGCGCCAATGACAACTGCGATGCGGAGAACGGTGTGAACAATTTGCAAAACTATCCGGTCATTTCCGCCGTCAGTTTGTCGGGCGCGGGCAACATCCGCATCGTCGGCAGACTCAACAGCACGGCGAATCAAAGTTACACATTGCATTTCTACGCCAACGCGGCGGCTGACGCGTCCGGCTTCGGCGAAGGACAACAATTTATCGGCACCGCCAGCGTCGCCGTTCCCGCCGGATGTCAGGCGAATTTCAGCGTAACTTTGCCGCGCACACTGGCAAATGCCCGCTGCATTTCGGCGGCGGCGACCGACCCTGACGGCAGCACCTCGGAATTTTCACCGTGCGCTGCAATCAAAACCGCGACGAGCGATTACGACAGCGACGGTTTGGCGGATTTAACGGTTTGGCGACCGTCAAACGGAACCTGGTACACTTTGCAAAGTTCCGACGGGGCATTCAGCGCCGTGCAGTTCGGGCAAAACGGCGACCGTCCCGCGCCCGGCGATTTTGACGGTAACGGGCGAATGGATTATACCGTTTACCGCAACGGTGTTTGGTTCACACTTTCGAATCCGAACGCAAACGTCTCGATCACTAACTTCGGTTTAAGCAATGACGATCCGCTTCCGGGTGATTACAACGGCGACGGCGAGGACGATCCGGCGGTTTGGCGACCTTCGGACGGAACCTGGTATATCCTGCCTTCACACGGTCTGTTTACTTCTGTTCAATGGGGCACAAGCGGCGACCGTCCGGTCGGCGGTGATTTTGACGGCGATGGACGCGCAGATCTCGCAATCTATCGAAACGGAACGTGGTGGATATCGAACAGTCGGAATAATGCGGTCACGGTTGTCAATTTCGGATTAGCCGCGGATCGCGCCGTCGCGGCAGATTATGACGGCGACGGTAAAACCGACATTGCGGTTTTCCGCCCGTCAACCGGCGTTTGGTATTATTTGCGAAGCAGCGAAGCCAACTCGTTCGCGGCGGTTCAGTGGGGAATCAGTACGGACACGCCTGTTCCTGCCGACTACGACGGCGACGGCTCCGACGATTTGGCTATTTATCGCAACGGCGCGTGGTGGATTCTCCGAAGTTCGGACGGCAGCGTTTTAACCGTTAATTTTGGATTAGCCAACGATATTCCGATTCCGGCGGCAAATCAATTTTAACTGCTGAAGCCGAATTGAGTAATCCGGATTTTACAGCTCAACCGTTATTCGATACAAAGAAAATACGGAAAAAGCCAGCCCTTTTTGTTAATTTAATCTTCGATGAGTGATATGTCCGGATGAATTATCACTCATTTTTTT
>DASWRC010000026.1:0-12802 GCA_036403375.1 Pyrinomonadaceae bacterium | reverse complement strand
CAGAAGAATCTGATTTCAACTGACCACCGACCACCGACCAGTGATTATGAAAACTCTTTATTTCGATTGTTTTGCAGGCGCGAGCGGGAATATGATTCTCGGCGCGCTGGTGGCGCTCGGCGTTGACGAGAACGAGTTAATCGAGCAAATCAGGCTGCTCGACGTGTCGGATTTTGAAATCGAGTTTACCAAAAAAGATAAATCCGGCATTTCGGCGATTCATGCCGGGGTTAAAGTTCCGCACGAGAGCGCGCACCGGCATCTGCACACAATCGAGAAAATCATTAACGATTCGCGGCTGTCGGATTCGGTAAAGAAGCGAGCCGTCGAAATTTTTACTAATTTAGCCGAAGCTGAAGCAAAGATTCACGGAATTGACATCGAAAAAGTGCATTTTCACGAAGTCGGCGCGCTGGACGCGATTATCGACGTGGTCGGCGCGTGTATCGGTTTTGAAATTTTAGGAATTGAAAAGTTTGTCGGCTCGAAGATTCACGTCGGCTCAGGGTTCGCTAAAATGGCGCACGGGAAATTTCCGATTCCGCCGCCGGCGGTTGCCGAATTACTAAAAAACGCGCCCATTTATTCGACCGAAATCGAAGGCGAGCTGATTACGCCGACCGGCGCGGCGATAATCGCAACCGTCTGCGATGAATTCGGACAAATTCCCGAAATGACGATTGAAAAAACGGCTTACGGTGCGGGAACGCGCGAATACAAAGGTTTTCCGAACGCGCTGCGATTGATTTTAGGCGAAAGTTTTAACGCCGAGCCGCAAGGGAGCGAAGACGCCGAGGATTTATTTACCGATACCCGGAGACTTAAGACCGAAGACCGAAACCTTTTGATTATGGAAACGAATCTCGATGACGTTTCGCCGGAAATTCTCGGTTTCGTGATGGAAAAAGCGTTCGATTCGGGCGCGCTCGATTGCTGGTTCACGCCGATACAGATGAAAAAAAATCGTCCGGCGACGCTTCTTTCGATTCTTTGCCGGAAAGAAGATAAAGATAAATTTATCGCGCTGCTCGTGCGCGAAACGCCGACGCTCGGCGTTCGCATCGCTGAAGTCGAGAGGATTTGCTTAAGCCGGGAAATCTCGAAAATCAACACGAAATTCGGCGAAGTTCCGGTAAAAATTGCGCGTTTCCGGGGCGAGATTGTCAATATCAAACCGGAGTTTGAAACTCTGAAAGAAATCGCCAAGCGCGAAAATTTGCCGCTTCGCGAGGTTGAAGCCGAAATACAGAAAAGTATAAACTAACTCGATTTTAGATTTTGGATTTTCTGCCGCGTTGCTAAGCTTAAAACTGTTCGAAAGTTTTGTTCGGGAAAGAGAGAATCCATATGAAAACGAAACAATTCAAATTAAGAACCAATCCAAAATCTAAAATCCAAAATCAGAAGGGGTAATTCATTGGGTAAAAATAAAAAAGTTGATTTAGAAAAAATCGCACAGGGTGTGCGGCTTATTCTTGAAGGCATCGGCGAAGATGCCGACCGCGAAGGTTTGCAGAAAACGCCCGAGCGCGTCGCTGATTTCTACGCCGAGCTGACCGAAGGAATGTGGGAAGACGCGCGCTCGCACATTGTTCCGCTGCCGGGCGATACGCACGACGAAATGGTGATTGTCAAAGACATTTCAATCGCGTCCGTTTGCGAGCATCATCTCGCGCCGTTTGTCGGAAAATGTCATATTGCGTATATTCCGAAAGGCGGGCGCATCGTCGGGTTGTCGAAACTGGCGCGCATCGCCGAGATTTACGCGCGGCGTCTGCAAGTTCAGGAACGCCTCACGCAGCAAATCGCGCAGACGCTTTTTGACGAACTGCAGCCGCTCGGCGTGATGGTCGTCATCGAAGCCGAACATACCTGCATGACCTTGCGCGGCGTGAAAAAACCGGGCGCGAAAACCATTACTTCGAGCGTTCTCGGCGGTTTCCGCAAAGACGCGCGAACGCGCGCCGAGGCGATGAGCCTTATTAAGGGATGAAATTATGAAAAATCGTTTAATTACAGCGGTTTTGTTTGTTGCTTTTCTTTCAAACACCGTTCTTTCGCAAAAAAATACATACACGAATCTGTTTAACGAACAGGAATTGAAATCGACCGTCAAATTTCTGTCGGACGACGGTTTCGAAGGTCGCGCGCCGGGCAGTCGCGGCGGCGAGCTGGCGGGGAAATATATCGCGATGCAGCTTCAGCGCCTCGGCATCAAGCCGGGCAACAACGGCTCGTATTTTCAGCCGGTTTCGCTCGTCGCGGTGAAAGCCGACCCGCAGACGAAACTGCGTGTGACGGGCGGCAGCGGCGCGATGAGCTACAATTTCGCCGACGAATTCGTTGCCTTCACGGGCGCGCAAACCGAGGACGTGAAACTCAACGCCGAGATGGTTTTTGTCGGCTACGGCATCGACGCATCCGAGCAGAAATGGAACGACTTTAAGGGCAATAAGGAAGATTATCGCGGCAAAGTGCTGGTGATGATGGTCAACGACCCGCCCGCGACTGCCGCTGAGCCGAATCTGTTCGGCGGTCGCGCGCTGACTTATTACGGACGCTGGACTTATAAATTCGAGCAGGCGGCGCGGATGGGCGCGGCGGGCGTGATTTTGATTCACACAACCGAATCGGCGGGTTACGGCTGGAATGTCGTCCGCTCGTCGAACGGCAGCTGGCGTTTCGATATTGCGCGCACGCCGGACGATAAAACGCCGTTCCTGCAAATGCGCTCGTGGGTGACGAACGAAACGGCAAAGCGGATTTTTAATCAAGCCGGTAAAGATTTGGACAAACTGCGCGAAGACGCCAAATCGCGCGACTTTACTCCGGTAAACCTCGGACTTCACGCAAATATCGAAATAAAAAGCCAGTTAAAACGAGTCGAATCAAACAACGTCGTCGGGCTCGTCGACGGCGCGGATAAAGATTTGCAAAATGAATACGTCGTTTATTCGGCGCATTGGGACCATCTGGGCGTCGGCGAGCCGAACGCCAAAGGCGACGCGATTTACAACGGCGCGCTCGACAATGCGACCGGTGTCACGTCGCTACTCGGAATTGCCGAAGCGATTACGAAACTGCCCGCGAAACAACGCCCGCGGCGTTCGTCGGTTTTTCTTTTCACGACCGCCGAAGAACAGGGCTTATTAGGCGCGGAATGGTTTGCGAAACATCCGATTTTTCCGGTCGATAGAATAGCGGCGGACGTAAATCTCGATTCGGTCAACGTTTTGGGACGCGTCGGCAGCTTCAGCGCGCTCGGCGTCGAGCGTTCGAGTCTTAACGAAATTGTGCGGAAAGTTGCGACAGAACGCGGTTTAAAACTCGTTCCCGACGCCAAACCGGAACAGGGATTGTTTTTCCGTTCCGACCATTTTCCGTTTGCAAAAGTCGGTATTCCGTCATTGAATATGGAAGCCGGCGATGATTTTGTCGGCAAACCCGACGGCTGGGGCAAGCAGCAGTTTGAAGCCTACAACGCAGCAAATTATCATCAGCCGTCCGACGAATTCAACGACGCATGGGATTTTTCGGGGCTTGTTCAAATGGCTGAAATTTCGATGGCAATCGGACTCGAAGCGTCAAACGCGAAACAATTGCAAAGATTCAATAAGACGGACGAATTTTTTAACGCACAGCCGAATCGCTAATAAATCATCTTAATTTTCACCCCGGAGCCGCCTGCTTTTTGCGTCTGTAAAAAGCGGCGGCTTTTGCCTGATTGCCGCACGCTTTCATGCTGCACCAGCGCCGTCGATGGTTTTTTGTCGTGTCGTAAAAATACAGCACGCACGATGCGCTCTCGCATTTTCTGAGGAAATCGAAATTGGCGTAACACAGAAAATCGGCGGCTGATTCGGCAATCGGGTGCAGGAGTTTTAAAGGCTCGCTCAAATCAAACCGGAAGCGTTTTTCAAAATCTTTTTCGCCCCTTTCGATTTCGGTAAATCCGCATTGTTTTTTCAAGTTTGCGTTGATTGCCTGAATCGCTTCGTCCGAAATTTTTTTATCGCCCGCAATATTTTCCGCCGTCGCGCGCAGAAGATTTCTGAACCCTTGAATTTCTTCTAAAATTTCGCCGATTGATTCCGCCGCGCGCCATTTTTCAAACAATTCTTCAGCCCCGTTGATTTCAAGCAAATTAACCGCCGTCGTCCACGCCAGAAAATCGGCAAAGGTTTCCAGCGTTTCAAACGATTCGCCGCCGCGCATTTTTTGCGTGTTGACGAAATCCAGAAACAGGTTGTCGGCAATCAATGAGAATTTTTCGGTTTCAAACATTTTCTTTTGCAGATTAGTTTAACCGTCTAAATCGAGCTTGACAAGTTAGAAGATATATACTAACTTTTAAAACCTTAGTTTGATGGTTAGAAAAATAAAAAGGAGGAAAATTTATGAGTAATCCGCAGGGAAGTTTTGAAACGGGGCACGTCGGTTTAAACGTAAAAGATTTAGAACGTTCGAAAGAGTTTTACGCCGATGTTTTCGGGTTTGAAGTCAGCGGAGAATCGGCGGACGCGAACCGAAAATACGCGCTGCTGGCGCATAACGGCAAATTGATTTTGACGCTCTGGCAGCAAAGCGCGAGCGGGTTTAGCCGGCAGACCGCCGGGCTGCATCACCTGTCGTTTCAGGCAAAATCCGCCGGGCAGATCGAGGAAATCGAAGCGAAACTTCGAGCTCGCGGCACGAAGTTGATTTATGACGGAATCGTACTGCACGGCGAAGGCGCCAAATCGGGCGGCATATTTTTTGAAGATCCGGACGGAATACGGCTCGAAATTTTTACGACCGAAGGGCTTGAAGAATATCGAGCGCCGGCGACGGGCGCGGCGTGCGGTTTCTTTTAAATTTTCGAGAGGTAAAAAAATGGTTTTTCACGAAGGCGAATTGACAGTTCAGGAACGTGCGGGCGTGAGCCGGCAGGCAAGCCGCGTCGGCGCTTCGATTCGCCCGGCGATTCCGCCGCTCGCCGGGGACTTTTTAGAGCGCCAACCCTTTGTTTTTGCCGGTTCGATTGACAAGGACGAGCGCGTCTGGGCTTCGATTCTGATGGGCGAAGTCGGGTTTTTGCAGGTTTTGAATGAGCGCACAATTAGAATCGATGCGCCGCAGACGGATAAGTTTTTATTTGAAAATCTACAAACGGACGACCGTCTCGGTCTGCTCGCCATCGAGTTTAAAACGCGCCGTCGAATGCGCGCGAACGGTCGCGCGCGGGTTGATAATGACTCGATATTTGTTTACACGGAAGAGGTTTTTTCGAACTGCCCGAAGTATATCCAGGCGCGATTTTGGGAGCGCGAAGAACAGCCGCAAAATAAGACGGGTTTGGCGGAAAGCTTTGACGCGTTGACCGGCGACCAAATCCGGTTTATCGAAAACGCGGACACTTTCGTCATCGCCAGCGCGCACCAAACGCGCGGCGCGGACGTCTCGCATCGCGGCGGAAACGCCGGTTTCGTAAAAGTTTTGGACGACCGGACGCTGATTTTTCCGGATTATTCGGGCAATATGATGTTTCAAACGCTCGGCAATCTGCAGCTTAATCCAAAGTGCGGTTTATTGTTTTACGATTTTTCGGACGGTAAACTGCTGCAGCTTACCGGAGGTGCGAAAATCATCTGGGACGCGGAAAGAGTCAGGGAATTTGCGGGCGCCGAGCGGCTTATCGAATTTGAATTAGCGGAAGCCCGGACGGATTTTTTAAAGACCAATCTGAGCTGGTATTTTATTGACAACTCGCCTTTTAACCCTGAATTATAATCGGCGATTTAGGTAAGTGCCGGAAAATCTTGGTAATATAGTCTCTGCAAAAACAGCAGAGGCTTTTTATTTTTTTTGAAATGAAAACTTTTTATATTACGACACCAATCTACTACGCGAACAGCCTGCCGCATCTCGGGCATCTTTACACGACGATTGTTGCGGACGCGATAATCCGTCATAAAAAACAGCGCGGTTTCGACACTTTTTTCTTAACCGGCACGGACGAGCACGGCATCAACATCCAGCGTGCGGCGCAGGCAAATAATCGAACGCCGAAAGAGCAGGTCGATTACATCTCGGGCGAGTTAAAACGGATGTTTCACGATTTTCGGCTCGATACGGAAAACGGCGGCTACGATATTTTTATGCGCACGACCGAGCCGTTTCATTACGAAGGCGTGCAGAATCTATGGCGTAAAATCTCGGAAAACACGACGCCGAAAGGGAATCCGACGATTTACAAAGGTTTCTACGAAGGCTGGTTTTGCGCGCCCTGCGCCGAATATAAAACCGAAGACGAATATTACATAGCGGAAGGCTCGGACGTGCCGAACTGCAAGATTCACGAGCGACCGCTCGACAAGGTTTCCGAAGAAAGCTACTTTTTCCGGCTCTCGGATTACGACGAAACGCTGCTTCAAATTATCGAAGAAAATCCCAAAAAAATTCGCCCCGAAGCGCGGCGCAACGAAGTCGTTTCGTTTATCAAACGAGGCTTGCAGGATTTGTCGATTTCGCGCGAGAAAACGAGCGTCAGTTGGGGCGTTCCGGTTCCCGGCGACGAGAATCACGTG
The DNA here is from genome assembly GCA_036403375.1 of Pyrinomonadaceae bacterium. Lineage (GTDB taxonomy): Bacteria > Acidobacteriota > Blastocatellia > Pyrinomonadales > Pyrinomonadaceae > JAFDVJ01. The sequence goes on along the minus strand of DASWRC010000026.1, from coordinate 6,236 downwards.
ATGTACGTCTGGCTCGATGCGCTTTCAAACTATATTACGGCACTCGGCTACGGGAATACGGAAAAGTCGGGTCTGGAAAAATACTGGCAGTCGGTGACGCATCTGGTCGGCAAAGACATTTTGCGTTTTCACACGATTTACTGGTGGTCGTTTCTGCTTGCCGCCGGTCTGGAAGTTCCGCAGACGGTTTACGCGCACGGCATGTGGCTCGACGCGGAAGGCAAAAAGATGGGCAAAACGCTCGGCAACATTATCGAAATCGACGTTCTGAAAGCGCATTTTCAAACGGACGCGATTCGTTATTTTGTCCTGCGCGAGATGGTTTTCGGGCAGGACGGAAAATTCGGTTACGAGAATCTGATTGAACGCGCGAACGCCGATTTGGCGAGCGGTTTGGGCAATTTGTCGGCGCGCACGCTGACGATGATTTCGAAATATCGCGACGGCGCGGTTCCGAACGGGAAAATTCAGGAAGCTAATTACCTCAACGCCAAACGCGCCGGAATCAATCCGGACGAGCAGGAACTGGTTTCGATTCTCGCGCACGCGCGTGATGAGTTCGTGCGCCGGTTTGATAATTTCGAGTTCAGCCAGGCGCTCGAAACCGTCTGGAACGTTATCAAGCGAATCGATACGATGATTTCCGACGCCAAACCGTGGATTCTGGCAAAGGACGAGGAAAACGCCGAGATTTTGAACGCCGTTCTTTACCGCGCGCTCGAATCGCTGCGCTGGCTGAGCGTTCTGCTTTACCCGGCGATGCCCGAAGCGACGCGGCAAATCTACGCACAGCTCGGGCTTGGCGGGGATGTTTCACAAATAAATCCCGAAAATTTAACATACGGAGAATTAAATGCGGGAACAAAAATCGGCGAAAGCGCCGCCGTTTTCCCGCGCATTGATAAAAATAAAGTTATGAGCGAAATTAACAAATCAGTGGTCAGTGCTCAGGAGTCAGTGGTCAGTCAGGAAGAAAAATCCGAAACTGACAACCGACCACCGGCAACCGACAACTTCATTACGATTGACGATTTTCTGAAAGTCGAGCTGCGCGTCGGCGAAATCAAGGTCGCCGAACGCATTCCGAAAGCCGACAAGCTCCTTCGTTTTGAAATCGATTTAGGCGAAGAAAAGCCCCGCCAAATCCTCGCCGGACTCGCCGAATATTACGAACCGGAAACCTTAATCGGTCGGAAAGTCGTGGTCGTCGCGAATCTGAAACCGCGAATGATGCGCGGGCTCGAATCGCAGGGCATGATTTGCGCCGCCAGCTTAGAAGACGGCACGGGCGAAAAACCGGCGCTCGCGGCGTTTATCGAAAACGTCGACATCGGCGCGCGTTTGAAATAAGGAATCGATTTTTATTATGAAAAAATCCTCAATGTTAACGATTATCTTGATTTTACTGTCCTGTTCGACGTTCATCGCGGCGCAGCAAAAAACGAAAGCGCCGGTCAAACGCGTCAGCGGACGGAATTTGATAAAGCCGATTCCGAAACCGAAGGTCGAGGTTGAAAATTGGAAAGAATTTGAATTCAAAGATTTAAATCTGAAACTGATTTTTCCGAAAGAGCCGACCGTGACGGTGAGTAATTATAGCGAGACCAGCCGCGTTAAGGTTATATCATCGGTTATACAGAGTATTATTAACACCGATTATTATATGGTCGAGGTTCGGGAGTATCCTGCGGGCGTGTTGCCCAACCGCACCGATTTAGGAGAAAGTTACGGAGCCTGGCTGCGGAATTATGTTTTGTCCGGCGTTAATGTCGTTGGTGAAAACACGTTTAATTTCGGAGCGTATAAAATGGTCGAATTCGTTTATCAACAAACGCCGAACGACGTTTTAATTCATCGCACGATGGTCGTCGGGACGAAACTTTATCAAATAATTATTCAATTTGAAGTCAGGAATGCGGAAACGTTTGAACAAGTCATCGCGAAGAACAAAAGCAAGATTGACAAATTTTTTCTTTCGCTTGAATTGACGGAAGAGCAATTTATCTCGTAATTTAATGAATTTTATTGACTCACATTGTCACATCGACGGCGATGCGTTTGACGCAGACCGCGACGCGGTTGTCGAAAGGGCGAAAAATGCGGGCGTTAAAGCGATGCTCGTCGTCGGGACGGGAAATCCGCACGACGGCGAAATTGCAAAGGCGGTCGAAACTGCCGAACGTTACGAAAATGTGTTCGCGTCGGTCGGCGTTCACCCGCATGACGCGCGCGCTTATGATGAAAGGGCGGAAGAAACGCTCATTAATTTAGCGAAATCCGAAAAGGTTATCGCGTGGGGCGAAATCGGGCTCGATTTTTATTACGACCACAGCCCGCGCGATGTGCAGCGCGAAGTTTTTAAAAGACAAATCCGGACAGCGAAAGATTTGAATCTGCCGATAATCATTCACAGCCGCGAGGCGGACGATGAAACGGTCGAAATCTTAACGGAAGAATGCGCGTACCCGAATTTCAAAGGCATTATGCATTGTTTCGGCGGCACGGCGGAAATGGCTGAGGCGTTGATGGACATCGGCTTTCTGATTTCGTTTGCGGGCAACGTGACCTTTAAGAAAGCGGAGAATTTACGCGATGCGGCGCGCGTCGTGCCGCTCGAAAGGCTTCTGATTGAGACGGATTGCCCGTTTCTAACGCCGATTCCGTTTCGCGGAAAGCGTAATGAGCCGATGTACGTTGTCGAAACAGCGAAATTTTTGGCGGATTTTTACGGAGTTGAACTGGAAACGCTGGCAAATCAGACGACGTGCAACTTTTTAGATTTTTTCAACATTAAATTAGCCGTCGAAACGCGCGAAGAACACTGAGAAATAAAAATTGTCCCCTGTGCGCTCAGTGTGCTCTGTGGCAAAATAAAATTATGGCAAAAGAAAATTCATTTGATATCGTATCGAAAACCGATTACGCGGAAGTAACCAACGCGATTAATCAGACGACGAAGGAGGTCTCGCAGAGATTCGATTTTAAGGGCAGTAAAGCGACGGTCGAATTAGCGGACAAAGACCTTATTTTAGCGGCGGAAGACGAAACCAAATTGCGGAATATGAACGATATTCTGCAAGGCAAGCTGATTAAACGCGGAATTTCCTTAAAAGCGCTGGATTATCAAAAAATCGAACCGGCGGCAGGCGGCAGCGTCCGTCAAACCGTTAAAATTCAGCAGGGAATTCCGACCGAAAAAGCAAAAGAAATCGTCAAATTCATTAAGGACGAAAAGTTAAAAGTGCAGGCTTCGATTCAGGGCGAATCGGTCAGAGTTTCGGGCAAAGACCGCGATACTTTGCAGGATGTTATCGCCAAATTAAAGGCGAAAGACTTCGGCATCGATATGACGTTCGACAATTACCGCAGTAATTAAAAGCTGATAATGCGGACTTTGCGCGAAAAACGGGCAATGCACGCAAAAAGAGTTGAGTAATTCTACATTTTACATTCTTCAAAAAACATACGGATATTTATTTCAAAATATCGAAGAATGTAAAATGTAGCCTGTAAAATGACGGCTCGATAAAACTCGCCCGGATAACTTTACACTTTAAGTTCTTTCCTTTAGACTTTTTTCGAAATAGTCCTAAAACTCTAAATTTTCACAATATACAATTGAGTAAATCCTATAATTATACCGAGGCATAAAATATGGATGGTAATATTCTTGCTTTTGATAAATTACCCGAAGACATTCAAACAAAATTAATCGAGCTGCAAACACCCGGCGAAAACCGCTTTGTGTTTATACCGTCGCTTTCCAAATTTTACTGGCTGGCAATCGCCGCCGGTATCGGCTGGTGCGTTTATATGTTCGCCGCGACCGAAAACTACCTTTGGACTGATTGGATGTTCGGGCTTTTTGCCGCCGGTTCGCTGCTGCTCGTCACGCTCGCGCTCTTTGCGATTTACAAAATCGTCTCCTCAAAGTTCGCAAAATTGAAAGACGGATACGTTTTTACGACCGACGAATGCATCAAGACGAAAGGCAACCGCGTGGAGTTTTGGGGCTTGAAGGAATTGGAAGGCTTTCAGTTTCGGGAAGACATCAAAACCATCGAAGTTTGGATCGGCGAGCGCGTCGAAAAGATAAAAGCCGAAAATGTCGCCGATGCGCTGGGTCTCGAACGAATCTTCGTCGAATGGCGAAACAACGCGGGCGAAAGTTTTCTGGCTCGCTGCATTAACCCGGTAAACGCCTTTAAAGGGGCGACGAAAATGACGGCAATGGCAGGCGGCTTGATTTTATTTTTGGCGGTGTCGTTCGGCGTGAGCTACGCGGCGAAGATAATGAACCGCAATTACGACGATGAGCAAACGTGGCAAAGATTGGCGAAAGGCACGACCATCGCCGAATTTGAAGAATACAAACAGCGCCATCCCGGCGGCATCCACAGCGCGGACGCCGACGCCAAAATGGCTGAAATCTACGGCAATTTAAAGGACGACTACACCAAAAAAGTTAAAAAAACAGCGGACGAAAACGCGGTTAAAGCTCTTTCGGAAGTACTCGAAACTGCCGGAAAGCTGCCGAACCGGACGATTTACGTGCGAATCAGCGAAAAACGAGAACTCGACGACGCGGTCGTCAAAAAGATGAAACAGTTAACGGGTTACTCAATCGGCAGTTACGATTATTCGATACCGCCGAGCGAAGAAGCGTTTCGCAAAGACAAACTTTTGCAGGACTTAACTCTCGTCTTTCTGCCCGCCACGCAAAACGCTTCGATAAATTTTTCAATGTCCGACAATCCGCCGCCAAACTGCCCGACGATTGACCTCAACTATGTCGCGCGTTCGCAGGAAAACTTTTACAGCTTCAACTGGTATTCGAACGGTTCAACCACGACATTTTATAATCCGGCGGCGAAATTCGAGTTCGATTTGACGCTCAAATCGGCGGAAGCCCGCGAGCTTTACAAAACAAATTACGTTTCGTTAATTACAAATCTCGGCGGCGGACAATTTTTCGATCAGCGCGACGCGGCAAATTACAGTTTTGATAAGGTCTATTTCAGCTCCGTTTCAAAAGACTTCAATAATTACTTGAGCCGGCAGTTCGGTTTTACGGAATAAACGGCAAGTTGTAATATTTTATAAATGCAGACGTTTTCACCAATCAGAGAAAAATTAAACCCGCAAATCGCGGCAAAGAAGATTTTCAGTCTTATCAAGAACGAGATGGCGCTCGTCGAAGCCGAGTTTCAAAGACAGGCTTCGTCAAATATTCAGGTCATCAATTATCTGGGCGATTACCTGCGCGCCTCGGGCGGCAAGCGCGTCCGACCGGCGCTGCTTCTGCTGTCGAATTTTGCGGTCGGCGGCGATTCGGCAAAGAAAAACGTCATTCGGCTCGCGACCGTCATGGAAATGCTGCACACGGCGACGCTCGTCCACGACGACATTATCGACAACGCCGACACGCGGCGCAATCGCACGTCGGTCAACGCGCGTTTCGGCAATCAATCCGCCGTTTTGATGGGCGATTGGCTTTATATGTCGGCGTTTGAGACATCGCTCAAGGAAAGAAGTCTGGAAATTCTCGATATTCTGACGCGCCTGACGCGAAAGATGACCGAAGGCGAATTGATACAGCTCACGATGCTCGGGCGCTCGGGCATCACGGAAGAAGAATATTTCGACATTCTACGGCGAAAGACGGCGTTTCTGTTTTCCGCCTGCTGCGAAATCGGCGCAATCCTCGGCGGCGCGAGCGCCGAAGAGCAAGTCGCCCTGCGCGATTACGGCATGAATCTCGGCATCGCGTTTCAACTGGCGGACGACGTTCTGGATTTCATCGCGGACGAAGATGTTTTGGGAAAAGCCGCCGGTGCCGACCTCCTGGAAGGAAAATTGACTCTGCCGTTAATTTTGCTGGTCAAAAAGTCACCGGAATTCAGAAAGGAGTTGGAAAAAATAATGCTCGACGGCGATTATTCAACCGTTTCGCGCGAGGTTTTATTAGAAAAACTCGAAACCGTGCAGACGATTGAAGAAACGCGCCGGCGTGCTTATACCTACGCCGAAAAAGCGAGAAAAAATCTTGAAATTTTAAGCAAAACAGAGTATCGTGTAGCCTTGGAAGACATTCCGGCGTACATGATTGAAAGAAATAAGTAGTTTTTCAGCTGCCCGTTGGTTTTTATTTTAATTTGCAGCGCCCGAGAGCCGAGACGATGCTCAACGAAAACCAAAAAAAATCAATTGTGACGCTTGAACAGAATTTGCGGCAG
>DASWRC010000025.1:0-4476 GCA_036403375.1 Pyrinomonadaceae bacterium | reverse complement strand
GACGACAATCGTTTCGTTTCGATGTCGGGCACGGCTGAGATTGTGGAAGACCGCGCGAAAATGGAAGAATTGTGGGCGCCCGGTTCCCTGGCGTGGTTTCCGAAAGGATTAGAAGACGAGAACCTGATTTTGCTGAAAGTTTCGGTCGAACAAGCCGAATACTGGGACGCGACATCGAGCAGTCTGGTCGAAGCCTTCGGACTTTTAAAATCGCTTGTCACGGGCGAGCGCACCGGCGGCGGCGATTACGTGGTGTTGAATCTCGCATAAAAGTCCAAACTTTTTTGGACTCGATTCAAAAGAAAGGCGTAAGGGATTTTCGTTATGAAAATTGCATTTTACGCCTTTCTTTTTATTTTACTCGCCGCCGGTTTTGCTTCCGAGGCAGAATATTCCGACGCAATCGAAAAGCCTCGTCAGGGTCTTGGCGGACGCGTCGAAAAGTTTTTCGTACCCGTATTACGCGTTCGTTCCGGATACGGAACTCAGGCTTTACATGAGCGCAGCGCACAAAGTGACGCCCGCGACGGTTGGTGATATACTGGCTTTCTTCGACAAAGCTCTCAACAAAAATTAACGCGCAAGATGATATTTTCCGCCGCCCGAATTCGCGTTTGCTGACGGAAAGCAATTTTTGCCCGGAATAAGGAGAATCAAGTGAGAAGAAAATTAAATTCAATAGTTAAAGCCTTTGTTATTAAAAGTTTTGCGGTTTTGTTGTTAGTCGGGATGACCGATTCGTCGCTTTTCGCGCAAACGCGGATTCGTTTTGCGCGCGGTCGTTCGTCAGCCACGATGACGGGCAGCCTCTCGTCGGGCGGCAAGCGCGGTTATATCCTGCGCGCTTCCGCCGGTCAGACGATGACCGTGCGCGTCACGTCAAAAAGCGGTGACGTCTCGGTTGACCTCGGCGGCAACGACGTCGGCACGGGAGATACCGTCGAATTGCGCTCGACCGACGAATACATCATCACGGTTCACAATACCGGCGGCGCGGCGGCGAGCTATTCGCTTTACGTCGCGATTCGCTGAAATTTCCGGCTCGTTTACGCGCTGTCAATTTGCGATTGCGCTATTCGTTAATATAATAATCCTCGTTAAGAAAAAAAATTAGCGAGGATTTTTTGTATGAAAAAGTTTCTGTCCGTCTTTTTTATTTTGCTTTTCGCGTCGGCGGCACTTGCCCAGAACAACTACACGATTCAGCAATATCTTTCGATTCGCAGCGCCGGTTCGCCCACTCTTTCACCCGACGGCAAGCGTTTATTTTACCTGACGAATGTCACGGGAACTTCGCAGGTTTGGATGATTGATTTGCCCGGCGGCACGCCGAAGCAAATCACGAATTACGAGGACAATGTCTCGTTTGTGCGGTTTTCGCCGAAAGGCGACGGCGCGGTTTTCGGCAAAGCGCGCGGCGGCGATGAAAACACGCAGTTTTTCTGGATGAAACCGGACGGCACAGGCAGCAAAGAATTGACCAATAATCCGAAAGTCCGCCATGACTTCGGCGATTGGGCAGCGGACGGAAGCCGTATTTATTACTCTTCAAACAAACGTAACCCGCAGTTTTTCGACGTTTATTCGATGGATGTGAGCACCGGCAAAGAAGAACTTTTGTATCAAAACGACGGCAATAACGATTTTGCGGACGCGTCCCGCAACGGCAGCAAAATCATCATTTCGCGTTCCGGGACGGAGCTGAGTCTCGACAATAACCTTTATCTCGTCGATGTCGAATCGAAAAAAGAAACGCTGCTCACGCCGCACGCGGACGCTTCCGAGTTTTCGGATGTCAAGTTTTTGCCCGACGGCGATTCTATTATTTTCACGTCGAACAAAGACCGCGAGTTTGCGGCGATGACGCAAGTCGATAATCTTCGCGACGGTGTCGTGCCGAAGGCTTTGACCATCAAACCCGAACAGAATTGGGACACGGAAGCAATCGCGTTTCCAGAACGCGGTTCACATTTCGCCTACACGCTCAACCGCGAAGGCTTTTCCGAGCTTCATTTGAGAAAATATGAAGTTGACGGAAAGCCTTTGATAACGAACATTTTAACGGAAGACACCACCGTTAAACTTCCCGCGCAGGGCGTCGTCGGCGGTTTGAATTTCTCCGAAGACGGCTCGAAACTGGCTTTCACTTTTAATTCTTCAAAATATAATTCCGACGTTTGGCTTTACGATTTGGAAAAGAAATCTTTGACGCAAATTACCAAAAGCGAACGTTCCGGCATCGCGCAGGAATCGTTTGTCGAGCCGCAATTGATAAAATACAAAACTTTTGACGGGCGCGAAATTCCGGCTTGGTATTACACTAGCGTTCCAAAGGGATTTAAATCAAACAACAATTTGCCTGTTATCGTCAGCGTTCACGGCGGACCGGAAGGACAGGAACGCCCCGGTTTTAGCCCGCTTTATCAATATTATCTTTCGCGCGGCTATGCAATCCTCGCGACCAACGTGCGCGGTTCGACCGGTTATGGCAAGACTTTTACGCATCTTGATGATGTCAGAAAACGCGAAGATTCCGTCAAGGATTTGGCTTACGCCGTTGAGTGGCTGAAGACATCGGGCGGCGCAGACCCGAAACGGATTGCCGTGATGGGCGGAAGTTACGGCGGTTATATGACGCTCGCGGCAATCACGCTTTATCCCGATTTGTGGGCGGCGGCGGTCGATACGGTCGGCATTGCAAACTGGGAGAGTTTTCTGAAAAACACGAGCGGTTATCGCCGCCGCCAGCGCGAAGTCGAATACGGGATGCTCGATAAAGACATCGATTTCCTGCGCTCGATTTCGCCGCTCGCCAAGGTCGATAAAATCAAAGCGCCGCTGTTTGTCATCCAGGGCAAAAACGACCCGCGCGTGCCCTATACGGAAGCCGAACAAATCGTTAAAGCCGTTCAGGCGAAAGGCGGAATCGTCCAATACAAGCTTTATGACGACGAGGGACACGGCATCGCCAAACTCAAAAACCGGCTCGACCTCTACCCGCTGGTCGCCGATTTTCTCGACAAATACATGAAACCGTAACGGTCAAACGCGCGGATTAGATTGGTCTCAACTGCCGAAGCGGCTGTCAGCCCGCGCGCCGCAAACGCCAAAAAGCGCAAAGCAAGTCTCAATTTATGCGAAGCAGGTTTTAATATGCGTGAAGCAGGCGGCAATATGTGGGTCGCAAACGAAAAAAAACAAGCCGCCGAAGGGAGCTTGTGGAAAGCGTGAGCCAGTTTGTCGAAAGCAGCAAAGAGTTTGCGAAAGTTATTTGGACGAGCGTTTGAAGGAAAGTGCGTTGATGGTTTTGTAAATCTGGCTGTTCGCGCCGTGAACGGCTTTGACGTAAGCCTTGACCATCTGCGCCAAATCGCAGAGGCAGTTTTCGCCGGTGTAGAGCAGTTCGTCCCGCAGCGCACGCGCGCTGCTGAGCGGTACAAAAGACGCGCTGACGGCGTTGTTCCGGGCTTCGAGGTCGTCGCCTTTGGCGGTCAGATTCCCGATTTGATACTGTGATTCGTTCGGTTTATAAAGCACTTCGTTTCTGACAATTTCGACGTAACTGCGGTAATTGCCGAGAACGGCATCGTAGCTTTGCTGTGATGCCGAATGATTATTTTCGGCTTCATTGCCCGGCGTGTTAGCATCGTCCGCCTGCTTTTTGGATTTCCGCAAGCCGAGCACCTTGCGCCCGAAAGTATCGGCATCGGCAAGCGTTGCGACCGAAGCGCCGCTTGCCTTGAGAATATTGCGCGAGCCTCTGACCAGCGCAATCGCTTCGGCATAAGCCGCCTGCCGCGCGTCGATCGCAAACTTGTTCGGCGCAATTTTGACGCCGATGTCGTTGACCGCCGCAATTGCCGCCGCCAGCTTCGCTTCAAAACTCGCGGCGCTCAAAACGACATTGCTCGGTTTATACAAAATGTCTGCGATTGCAATATCAATCAGCCTGCGAAAATTTCCCAGAATTTTCATATCTCCGGTTTCATTTGCCATAAAATCAAAGTTCTCCTTTTTTGAATTTTTAAATTTATAACGCAGGCTTCGGGAAAAGGGTTTGTAAGGAAAGAAGAATAAAAATTGAATCAATGTCGCCGAACGACTATGGAAATTTATCAAATCAACAAAAAGCAGAATTAGAATCGGAAGATTTTAAGTTTACGGATTTAAAAGAAAGGCTCGGAAAGCTAAATAAAAAAACTATTGAATGCCATAAAAGCGGAGAAGATAGAAACGTCGCCGACCTGTTAGGCGAAATTTATATCGAGGATAAAAGCAGAGGAGAAAGAAATATGAGCGGAAATACTTTTAATTTTAATGCACCGACTCAATTCAATAATGAATTTATAGCAGTTTTCAGTTGCGTGTAACCTCGTAACCGCAATGTCGAAACCAGTTCAGACAATCGCTGAGGGTGATTGTTTCCAACGCCCGCGCGATTGCCTTTTCCAATTCTTGCTGCGTTCGAGCCTTCAC
>DASWRC010000024.1:0-12956 GCA_036403375.1 Pyrinomonadaceae bacterium | reverse complement strand
TTGTCTTCGGGAAACGGTTAGTTCGGACGAAGTATCGTGTTCGGGTAGCTTTGAAAAAAGCAACTTCTATAGCCTAAAAAAACTGCCTACTCTCAGAACTTCCAAAACGCCGTCAAAAAAAACTCTATCTGTCGGGCGCATCACCGTTGATGCACAAGAGAAGGATTAACAGCTCTTATGATGCACTTTTCGCGGCAGAGTTGCAAGCCATTTGCAAAATAAAAAAACCGGGCGAACCGAAATCGAGTTTCGGGCGTATAGGTTTTTGATTGGTTTCAGAGTAAAATTCTAAAAAATCAGCAAGGAGAATCGAAAACAGATATGTTTTGCCCGGGATGCGGAATCGAAGAAAAACAGGCGAATCAATTTTGCCGCGCATGCGGAACCGACCTTCGAACGGCACGCAAAGTTTTGGAAATGCCCGATACCATTACGGCTTCGGCAAGCGGCGCGCGCGAGGAAATCGGACGCGCTTTTGCCGCCAAAATCCGCGAGGCGCAGACCGGCGCAGAGCTGAAAATCGTCGCTGAGGACGTGTTGCCCGAAATCGAAAAGTTTCTCGAATCACCGGAAGAGAAACGCCTGCGCCGGATGCGCGTCGGAACACTGATTTCTTTAATCGGGCTGGGCGCAATGTTTGCATTCGCGTGGATTGCCGCCGTCACCGGCGATAAAGGATTTATTATTGTCGCCGGCTTGGGGATAGTCGCATTTTTTATCGGGCTGAGCTTTGTCTTTAACGGCTTGCTGCTGACCGTCCCGAAAAGAAAAATTTCCGATAAATCGCCGGACGCTGACCGGCAGCGCGCGCTGGACGCGCAAACCGGCGAGCTTGTTTTACCCGAAGCGAGACAGGTTTTTTCGTCCGTCACCGAAAATACAACGCAGCATCTAGCGGAAAAAAAAACCGTCGAACGCTAAAGCTCTTTTTCTTAAAAACGTGAAAAACATCATTATCATCGGCGCCGGCTTGGGCGGGCTGGCGGCGGCTTGCCGGTTGGCGAACTCGGGCTTTGCGGTCACGGTTCTGGAGAAAAACGCGACCGTCGGCGGCAAGGTAAACATCGTCGAGTCGGGCGGTTACAAGTTCGACACCGGCGCCTCGCTCCTGACGATGCGGCACATTCTGGAAGACCTTTTTGAGTTTTGCGGTAAGACAATCGACGATTATTTGAAAATTGTCCCGCTCGAACCGATTTGCCGTTATTTCTGGACGGACGGAAGCCGCTTGGACGCTTCGCAAAACCTGGCGAAAACCGAAAGCGAAATCGAACGCCTCGCACCCGCCGATGCGGCGAGCTTTCGCCGGTACTTAGCCGATTCCAAACAAAAATACGAGATTGCCGAAAGAACTTTTCTGGCAAAGAGTCTCAACGATTTGCCGCGACTTTTAACGCCGCGATACCTGCCGGATTTGCTGAAAATCTCGACGCTCAAAACGTTGGATAAACACAATGCCGCGTACTTCAAATCGCCGAAATTACGACAGCTTTTCAACCGGTTCGCGACCTACAACGGCTCGTCGCCGTTTGCTGCGCCGGCGACTTTTGCGCTCATTCCGTTTGTCGAATTCGGTCTTGGCGCATGGTACGTGCAGGGCGGAATGTACGAAATTCCGCGCGCGCTCGAAAAATTGGCGGTTGAGTTGGGCGTAAAGATTTACAAAAGCGCGGAAGTCGAAAAAATCGTCGTCGAAAACAAAAAAGCGGTCGGCGTGACGCTGGACGGCGAATTCAGGCGCGCCGATTTTGTCATTTCAAACGCCGACGCGATTGAAACTTACCGCAATCTTCTACCAGTCAAAAAATTTCAAAACCGCGAGCCGTCGTCGAGCGGCTTTGTATTGCTTTTGGGCACGCGCCGAAAATTTGAACGGCTCGCACATCACAATATTTTCTTTTCCGACGATTACCGCGTTGAGTTTGATGCGATATTCAAGCGGAAAATTCCGGCGCCGGACCCGACCATTTACATCTCAGCAGCTTCGCGCACGGATGCGACACAAGCGCCCGAAGCCTGCGAAAATCTATTCGTGCTGGTCAACGCGCCGTACACCAACGCGCAGGTTGATTGGGAAAGGGAAAAGCAAAACTATCGCGATTCGGTTATCGGTAAGCTCACGCGGTTCGGACTGGAAGGTCTGGAAAGCGCGATTGATTTTGAACAAATCATTACGCCCGCCGATTTTGAAACAAAATACCGGGCGAATCGCGGCTCGATTTACGGGATTTCCTCAAACGGATTTTTTTCCGCGTTCCTGCGCGTGCCGAACCGTTCGCGCGAAATCGAAAATCTTTATTTTGCGGGCGGCGCGACGCATCCGGGCGGCGGTATCCCACTGGTTTTATTGTCGGGCAAAATGGCGGCGGATTTGATTATAAATAGGTGAAAAGTGAAAAGTGAAAAGTGATAAATTCGATTATGACTTTTCACTTTTCACTTTTCACTTTTCACTTAGTTTGAATCGTCCCCGGCACACGGCAAACATGAAAATAGCGAACCCTCGGAATCTGGAGACAATTGATTCCGAGGATTCGCTATTTTGGTTCAGTAATAAATTACTGAATTCTGTACGCGGCGCTTATCGGCTGGTCGTTCTGCTGACCCCATTTGAAGATTTTGAACGTGCCGGTTTCGCTGTTGTTGATATACCAGACGCCGGTCGAAGGTCGCCAGACGGCAAAGTCGGCTTTGCCGTCGCCGTCGTAATCGGCGGGCTGCGGAATGTCGCCCGATAAACCCCAGTGGAAAACCTGCATCGTCGAATCCGAACTTCGGCGAACGTAGAAATTGCCTTCGCCGGGTCGCCAGACTGCTAAATCCGTAATCGTATCGCCGTCGTAATCCGCCGGAACGAGCTTGTCGGTCGGCAGACCCCATTGCACGACATCGTCGAAGCCGTAGCGGAAATTGCTTTTCTGAATCCACCAGTAAGAACCGTTAAATGTCGGGCGAACGACCGCGAAATCCGTGACGGTGTCGCCGTCAAAATCGCCGGTCACGACCGTATCGGTCGAAACGCCCCAGTGAAACGTCTGGAAAGTTCCGTCGCTCGTCCGCAGGACGTAAAAATTGCCTTCCGACGGTCGCCAGATGGTGATGTCGTTAATGCCGTCGCCGTCGAAATCGCCCGAGACGCTGCGGTCGCCCGGGACGCCCCACGGCTGCGCGACAAAATTTGTGCCCGGCGCGCTTTGGCTCGTGCCGTAATACCATGTGTTGTCCGAAGCGCGATAGACGCTCAAATCGGTTTGCCCGTCGCCGGTATAATCGCTGCCGCCGGTCACGACGTCGCCGACTGTGCCGAAATCGGTGACCGTAATATCGCTGGTTGCCGAATCAATTGTCCACCATTTTGAAATCGAGCCGGGGCGATAAACCGTCAAATCCGCCTTGCCGTCGTTCGTCCGGTCGAAACCGGGCTGGCGGCAGTTTCTCAGATACGTAACTTTTAATTTATACAGCGGGCAGCCCGTGCTGGCGTCGATCTCGTTGACGCCAATCGTAAACGCGGCGCTCGGTCCGACGCTGAATGAATACGAGCCTTTGCCGATGGTGCTGTAGCCCAAATCGCCGATAACGCCCGACGCGGGATTTGCCGGGCTAAAGCTCGAATAGGCGACCGATTGCGTTTGATTGCCGCCGCAGCCCGTAAAATCGACTTCGACGCGGACGCAGACCTGCTCGTTATAGGGGTTTTGAAAATTATGCGTGTCGCGGCGCAGGGCGGTGTTGTTTTCTATCGCCGCCGTGTCGCCCGAACAGCTCGACGGTCGTCCGTCGCGCGTGATGCGACCGGCTTGCTGAACGTCGCCGATGTTAATCGAGCCTTGAATTTCAACCGGCTGCGGCGCGCGCCGGCAAGCGTACTGTGCCGTCGCCGGCTGCACGGTTGATAGAATAACGGTTAGAATAAGACAAAAAAATGCAGTTAAAGTTTTCATAAAAATCTCCCTCTCAATAAACTTTCCGGCTCTCAATTTCAGCCTGTCACTAAGGAATGCGGGAATTTTTCTGAAAAACTATCATCGCGGAAGAAAATTTTTTTCAAATAGAAAAATGCCGCCTGAACAGTAGCGGCATTTTTCCTGCTCGCAGAAGCAGTGAGGTGGAAAGGGGGAATTACTGGGAATCTTCTTTTTCGCCTGCGCCGTAATCGGCAAGCAGATTTTCGATTTCTTCGCTGCTTGTCAAATCGAGCGCGGTTTCGCCCGCCTTGTCTTTAAGGGTCGGATTCGCGCCCGCTTCGAGCAGCGCGCGGACGTTTTCCGCGTTGTCGGCGTCCGCCGCTTCCATCAGCGCCGTGCGACCTTCCGCGTTTTGCGCGTCGAGATTTGCCGAGTGATAAATCAAAACGCGCAGGACTTCCGGTTTTACCGACCGCGCCGCAAGAATCAGCGCGGTATTGCCTTCGCGGTCAACCAGATTAACGCGCGCGCCGTGTTTGATTAAAAGATTGACGAGTTCTACCGACGCGTCTTCGTCGAGCCGCATCAAAGGCGTCTGCCGGTTATCGTCGCGCGGGTTGATTTTCGCGCCGAAATCGAGGAGCATCTGCGCGATTTCCGTATTGCCGTTTTCGACCGCCAGAAAAAGCGCCGTGATGTGGCTGTAATTCTCGTCCTTTTCATTGACCTTTCCGCCCTGCAGGATAAGATTTCTGACTTCTTCCGCGTCGTCGTTTGAAACCGCGTGATGGAGTTCCGTGCGGTATTCGACAATTGCAAGGTCGCCCACCGTCACCATACTCGTCACATTAGGGTCGAGCGTAACGTCTTGTTGGACGTTTGCGCCGCCCGCGACCGAAATTGCTTCAATTTCCTTTGTCGCGAGACCTATTATGCCTTCAAAGTGCAGTTTGTAAGTGCCATCTTCGAGCGCCTTAAACTCGTAAAAGCCTTCTTCATTAGTCTTTACCGGGCGCTGTTCGTTGGTCTTTTCGTTCAGGAGCACAACCGGCATCGACGGAACGAGAGCGCCGTTCGGGTCGGTCACGGTTCCGGAAATAATCGCCTCTCCAGACGCGCCCGTCAGGTTTTTGTCCGAATTTACGGGCTGCGAAACCTGGGTCGTTGGCGAGTCTTTTCCGGTCGAAACCGGCTCGCTTTGCGCGTAAGCGAGCGTCGAGAGCGTGAGCGATGCGCTGAGAACGCCGGCGGCGATTCCGGCGCGGCGCGTGATTTGATAAAGCCGTTCGGCAAAAACGGGCGAATTATCAACCGGATTTTTTATGTATCGCACGCAGATTCTTCCCCGGGACTCGCGCACGAGCCGCATCGCCTGCTTGCGCGTCAGCGTCGAGATGTTGTTGACGCTCAAATTACAATGGCTGCAAAACCGCACCCGTTCGCTGCCCGTCATCGCGTTCCAATCGGCGGAACAGGGACTTTTTACTTCGATGGAATCAATTAAACTTCTTTTTGACATACACCTATCCTGAACGCTGAAGAATAAAATTCTTGCGTCTGCCGTTTAGACAAATTCTTTTCCTGCTTTATTAACGCCGTTCCGAACCGGCGGCGTCTGACCGTCTGACGAATTACTTATCTTGATGCAGCGAAGTTTTTATTTGGTTGCTTCGCGGGGTGAAAAAAGGGGAAAAGGGATTAAGCAAAATCTTACCCGTAAAAACCCATTTCGCTTTTCTCCTCTGTTTCCTTTCCTCCTTTCTCCTTTTCTCCTTCTTCCGCCGCGAGCGGCAGGCGGACGGTGAAAACCGCGCCGCGTCCGACGCCGTCGCTGGCGGCGGAAATCTCGCCGCCGTGCAGGCGTACAAGGTGGCGGACAATCGAAAGCCCGAGTCCGAGACCGCCGTAGGCGCGGGTCGGCGAAGGGTCGCCCTGCCGGAAATGTTCAAAGACAAATGGCAGAAACTTCGCGTCGATGCCGATACCGCTGTCGGTCACGGTTAATTCAAGCCCGGAACTCGTTCGCTGCGCGCGCAGCTCGACGCCGCCGCCTTCGGGTGTGAATTTAATCGCGTTCGAGGCTAAGTTCCAGACGATTTGATGCAGGCGTTCGGCATCGCCGAGAACGATTAGCCCGGCGCTCTCGTCGTCAACCGAAATCTCCAGCGCGATTGCTTTCGACGCGGCGAGCGCGTTTAGAGATTCGACCGTTTGGCGGATGACGCTCGTCATCTCGACGCGCGTTTCCGCGATGCTGAATTTACCCGTAATAATTTGCGAGATGTCGAGCAGGTCGCCGATAATCTCGCCCTGTGCCTTGGCATTGCGTTCGATAACTTCGAGCGCTTTCTGCTTGTCCGGCTCTTCCAGACGGTTATTTTTAAGCATCGCCGCCCAGCCGAGAATGGCGCTCAGCGGCGTTCGCAGCTCGTGCGAGATGGTGGCTAAGAATTCGTCTTTCAGTCGTCCGGCGCTTTCGGCTTCGCGGCGTGCGGCTTGCTCGCTCATCAAAAGCTGTTCGCGCTCGCGTTCCGCCGCGCGGCGTTCCGAAACGTCGTGAAAGACGATAATCGCGCCGACGATTTTGCCCTTCGCGTCCCGAATCGGCGCGCCGCTGTCTTCAATCGGGATTTCCGCGCCGTCTTTCGCCACGAGCAGCGTGTGATTGGCAAGCCCGACCGTCGCGCCGCGGCGGACAATCGCCGTGAACGGACTTTCGACCGGTTGGCGGCTTTCTTCATTAATAACTTTAAAGATTTCGTCGAGCGGTTTGCCGACCATCTCCGCCGCCGTCCAGCCGGTTAGATGCTCGCTGACGGGATTGGCAAAGCTTATCCTGCCGTCGAGGTCGGTCGCAATCAGTGCGTCGCCGATGCTTTTCAGGGTGACCGTTAAAAGCTCGCCCTGTTCGCGCAGGCGCAGTTCGACCTTGCGCCGCCCGCTGATGAGAAGCGCAAAGCTGACGAGCAGCAGAGTGACGCTGAAATATCCGAACCAGGCTTTGGCGATTGAGCTGTCCGGCGGAATCGGCGTGTAGATAATGGTCGTCATTTCGAGAAGCAGCGCGGTGAGAATGCCTGGACCGCGCCCGCCGTACCACGACGCGAGAAAAATCACGCCCATTATGAGGATGGTTAAATTAATCTTGATTGAATACTTTTGCAGGAGAAGAGAAATACCGATAGCCGACGCAAACAGCCCGACTGAAAATCCATAGCGTAACGCAGTTGATTTGAATCTGCTCATTTTTCGCTTTGTATCCTAGTCGGATATTTTATAATAATTTCGCGAGAGCTGCCAAAAACGCCGCGTCAATTTTGTGTCTTTAAAAAATTCGGGCGCGGGCAAGATAATTTACGGTCTTATCCTCGGCGTCACCCGATTTTCCGGTTTTTAGTTTATTCGAGAATCGAACCGGCGTCTTAATTGTCTGGTTGTTTAACCGTCACCTGTGTTTGAACGTTTTTTTGAATATCCTTTTGAATATCCTTTTCAAACGAATCCTGCCGCCTGTCCAGTTTTTGCTCAAATTCTATTTTATCCCGGTCGATATCCATGTAGTGTTCGCTGAGTTTGCTGCGCACCCCCAATTTCGTTTTGTTTTCGGGCGGCAGTTCTAAATACAGCGTGTTCTTTTCGTTGAGATTTTCGAGCCTTTCGATGAAGACCTTAAATTCATCTTCGCTGAGCACTTGCTTGTAAAGCTCGATGGAAGGCAGTTTTTGGCTGGTTTTCAACTCTGCGTTTAATGTGATTATTTTTTGAGCGGCTTCTTTGTCAAGGGCAAAAAATGCGCGCAGCTCGGCTTCCGTGCCGTAGATAAGCTTGGGCACGACGAATAAATCGCGGCATTGTTTGCCGCACGGCGGATTCGGCGGGTATGGATATTTGCATTCGCCGCAATCGGTCTGCTGCGCCGCGGCGGCGCACGCCGCCGAAAGAAGAAAGAAAATCACCATTCCGAACTTTTTCATAATAATTCTCCCGTAATATCAATTTTTTAAGTTAATTGGAAACCGGTCTGTCGTCCAGCACCCAGAGTATCAGAAACGCCACCAGCCAGACGGCAAAGAAAACCAATCCTAATTGAAAAAAGAGCATCTGCCACCAGAAGTCGTTATCGATGCCGTCCATTGCGCTGACGGCGAATTCCGGTTTATTGACCTGCAGAGAGATATACCACTGCGTGAGACTAAAGCCGCGATAGGCGGCAAGCGCAATAAAAAACCAGCCCGGTAGAAAAAGCAGATACAGCGCGCGAAACCATTTCTGCGCCGGGCGAAAATAAGACGTGCTGACGATGGTGGCAATCGACGCGGCGATAATCAACAGGCACCAGCCATTGAGACTCTGCGATGTATCGGCGACCGATTTGTATGCCTCGCGCATTCGTTTAAGCTTTTCCTCTTTGGGATTTTGAGCATTTTCCGGAGCTGCCGTCGCTGCCGCCGGACTCGGACTTACTGACGCGTTTGCCGGACCGGGATTCGCTTCCGTATTCGTTTGGGACTGCGCGAAACGAACAACGGAGAGTAAAGAAAAAACTGCCAAAACTGCAATGATAATACGTTTGTTCATCAACATTTTCCTTTATAAATATTTGGAGTACTGCCGCGCGAACGGTTTTTTATAACATAATTCAAAAGATTCTGACAATAGTTGTTCGGGATAATCTCCCGAATAAAAAAGGCGGAAAGCGCGCCGGCAGCACCTTCCGCCCGCCGGTTTTCAGCTTCGCTTTAGTTTACGGATAAGGCGGCGAAGTTACACCGCTGCCGTTACCCGTTCCGCTCGGTTTCGGCAGTTTCCGGACGTGGCTCGCACTTTTCCATGTGAAGTGACGCATAAAAGTCATTAGATATGGAACGCAACAGCGACGCGTTGTTTCTCATTCGGGCTGCATATGTTTCTGCACTCCTCTTTTAATTAAAAGGTCATTTGTCTCAAAATCCCTCTCATAATCAAAGCTCAAAACAATATCCTTTCAAGTTTGGAGACAAACAAATTTTAATTAGCCAATTAAAATAATTCGTTGGTCAGATACCTGACCGATTAAGAGAAAATAAGAAGATAAAGTGGGTGTTATTAACGAAAAAATCTTTACCGAAATACATGGGGAACTTTATGAATTTACACTTGCAATCGGATGAAATTGAAATGATGGACGAAATTCAGGATGGTCTGGCTTATACCCTCGGCGAATCGAACGTTTCCGTGACGCAGTTGATGACGGACGGATTCATTGCCGAACACACGGACTTTCTGAATTGGAATGATTTTCTTAAAGCGTCGGGAGTCAGGAGCGAAAAGGATTTCGGGAAGGCGGAATTCGATAAATTTATAAAACGCCACACCGACTTTGAGGAATGGAAAGAAATGCTCGTTCAGTCGGCGAACAAATTTGTCCGCCGCCGGGAAGAAAAGGAATTGAACTCCGTTTTATGAAGGGAATGATATTTGCACTCAAAGAGCGCTTATAATCAGAGGTGTACGAGTACGCTTCACAAGGAGAAGTTAATTCAAGGAGGTTTCTATGGAAATTAGACAAATAATGACGCAGAATCCGGCGTGCTGCACGCCCGATTCGACACTGGCGGAAGTGGCGCGAATGATGCGCGACAACGATTGCGGTTTGATTCCGGTCGTTAACAATATGAGTGATATGAAGCCCGTCGGCACGATAACCGACCGCGATATCACGATTCGAACACTCGCCGATAATCGCGACCCGATGAGCTTGACGGCGTCCGATGTTATGACGGCGGACATCGCGACCGTGACGCCCGAAACGAGTCTCGAAGAATGCTTCGACGTGATGGAAGACAGAGAGATTCGCCGCGTGCTGGTCGTCGACAGCCGGGGAAAATGCTGCGGCATCGTCGCGCAGGCGGACATCGTTCAATCGGGTGTCAATCCTATCAGGGCGAATCGGGTCATCCGCGAGATTTCTGAATCAGCGCCGACCGCGCACCATTCGAATGCGAGCGGCGGAGGGAACTATAAATCCTTTTTAAGCAAACAATCATTTATTAGCGGTAGTAGTTTGTTCCCGCTTCTGGTCGGGCTCGGTTCGGGCGTCGCGTTGATGTATCTGTTCAACAATCGTCAAAATTCCGTCCGGCACAATCAGGGCGCGAACGTTGAAGACACATACGAATTCGATTACCTGGAGGCGACCAATGGAGAAAACTTCGGTAAATACGCTGACGCCGAGCAGGAAATTGAAAAAAGACAGCACGATTTGCAGGAGCGTCTCGATTCGGTTCGCATGGAAAACATTCTGCCGTTCGACAATAGAACGGACTCCGCCGTTAACGAAGACGAAACGCTGACCACCAAAGAAAAGAGCCGGACGGCGAATCAGTGAAAAAACGCGAGCTATAGGATTCGGTAAAATACAGCCGAAATCGCGCTCGCACAACAAAAAGGGAAAAGCCAATCAAAAAGGTTTTTGGTTGGCTTTTCCGTTGCGGCATCGCCCTTTCGCGCGCCTCCCGAGTTAAAAAACTCTTATATTAAAAAGTCCGTAACCTTCGCCCGTTTCGGAGCGACTTTTAATTGAGTGCCGTCCTTGTCGAAAGTTATCTTGAATATTCAAAGCGCATTGCCTATACTTTCTAGAATCCGCCCACGCACGAAAATTTCCGCGCTCGCTTTTTCAGGAGAATATCAGGCGTCGGACTATTTTAAGTATTTCGGATAAATTAGGAGACCCGTATTTCAATGAAAAAACTCATTTTTCTGACCCTTTTGACAATCTATCTCTTTGCAGTTTCAACTACACCGGCACAGACGCGCGGCTGGGGCGTGAACAACAACGGCGCGCTCGGGCTCGGCAATTCGTCGAATCAGCCGACGCCGCAAACCGTGACTGCGCTGCCGGGCGCGACCGGCGCCGGCGCCGGCGTTGACCATACTCTGTTTTTGCGGGCGGACGGCACGCTCGCGGTTGCCGGTTTGAACGACTACGGGCAATTCGGCAGCGCGACGCCGGCGAGCAGCAATGCGCCGGTTGTCGTGCCGGGTTTAACGAACGTCGTACAGGCTTCGGGCGGCGGTTTTCATTCGGTCGCGCTAAAATCGGACGGCACGGTTTGGGTCTGGGGCTACAACGTCGACGGCGAGGTCGGCAACGGCTCGATGACGACGACCGGCTGTCTCTGTATGCCGACGCCGACGCAGGCGACCATTACGGACGTGGTGGCGGTCGAAGCGGGCGCTTTTCACACACTCGCCTTAAAATCGGACGGCACGGTTTGGGCTTGGGGCTTTAACGATAACGGGCAGCTCGGCGACGGCTCGATTGTTTCGCGCGCGACGCCGGTGCAGGTCGGCAGCGCGGTCACAGGCTTTAACAACATCATCGCGATAAGCGCGGGCGACAGTCATTCGATTGCGCTCAAATCCGACGGCACCGTCTGGGTCTGGGGCGATAACGAATTCGGTCAAATCGGTAACGGCACTTCTTCGCCGACCGTCAATCAGCTCGCGCCGATGCAGAACGCTTCGCTCTCCGGCATTACGCAAATCGCGGCAGGCATTTTTCACAACATCGCGCTCAAACCGGACGGCAAAGTCTTTGTCTGGGGCGATAATTTTTACGGGCAGGTCGGCAACGGCGCGGCGGGCGGCGCGCAATTGACGCCGGTGCAGAATGCGACGCTCAACAACGTGATTGAAATCGAAACCGCCGGGTTTACCAATTACGCGCGCCTGCGCGACGGCGCGGTTCAGGCGTGGGGCATTAACGATGCCGGGCAAATCGGCAACGGCACGACCAACGCAACCGGCTGCCAGTGTCAAACGACACCGCTCAACGCGTCGGTTGGCACGGGAAACACCGGAATTGCTTCGGGGTGGTTCGACGCGCTTGCCTTTAAACCGGTCATTCCGGTGGCAGCGAGTACAAACATAAACCTGCGCGGCGACAACGTGCGCCTGACTTTTGCCAATGTGACGGGCGACGGCAGCGTAGCTTACACGGCGGTCAGCGCCGCGGCGGTTGCCGGAAGCTATACGATTCCTGCCGGATATACGATTCAAAACAATCAACCGGCGTATGACGTGACCGCGACCGCCGTCGCGACCGGCGACATAGACGTGTGCATCGCGGGCATCAACGAATTCAGCCAGGCGGCTTTTGCGAATCTCAAAATCCTGCACGGCGAAGGCGCAAACTGGGTTGACCGCACAAATTCGACAGACTTTATCCGCCGCCAAATCTGCGCGCGCGTGAGTACTCTTTCACCTTTTGTCATCGCTCAAGGGGCGCCCGTCGTTGTGCGCCGCGCGCCGTTTGATTTCGACGGCGACGGGAAAACGGACGTCGGCATCTTTCGCCCGAGTGACGGCTCTTGGTGGTATACGCGCTCGTCCGTCGGTGATTTTCGCGTTTATTCGTTCGGCACTTCTTCGGACATTATTACGCCCGGCGATTATACGGGCGACGGCAAAGCCGATATTGCCGTGTTTCGTCCCTCGACCGGCGAATGGTTCGTCCAAAGAAGTGAAGATAATTCCTACTTTTCTTTCCCGTTCGGCTCTTCGGGCGACATTCCCGCGCCGGCTGATTATGATAATGACGGCAAAACCGACGCGGCGGTTTTTCGTCCATCTTCGGGAACATGGTTTATCTTAAACTCGGGCGGTTCTGGAACTTCAATCGTGCCGTTCGGCACTTCGGAAGATAAACCCGTTCCGGCTGACTTTGACGGCGACCATAAAGCGGACATCGCTATTTTCCGCCCGTCTGATGGCTCGTGGTGGTATCTGCAATCATCGAACAGCCAATTCAAAGTTTACCGCTTCGGTGTCGGCACGGATAAGCCTGTTCAAGGCGATTACACCGGCGACGGCAAGGCGGATATTGCAATCTTTCGTCCATCGACGGGCGAATGGTTCTTCCAGCGTTCGGAAGATAATTCATACTTCTCAGTGCCGTTCGGCGCGGCGGGCGACATTGCGGCGCCGGGCGATTATGACGGCGACGGCAAGTTCGACACCGCCGTGTTCCGACCTTCGACGGCAGATTGGTTCGTGCAGCGTTCG
>DASWRC010000023.1:0-1782 GCA_036403375.1 Pyrinomonadaceae bacterium | reverse complement strand
CCACCACCGACCACTGACTATTATCCGATTTGATAAGTCGCGATGCTCGTCGGCGTCTCAAAGCAGCGCACTTTATAAACCTGCACGCGTTCGTCGCCGACGCGCGAATTGAGATATTCGCAGATGTAACAGGCGAGGTTTTCCGCCGACGGGTTTAATTCTTCATCAAACGGCGGCAGCTCGTTCAAATTGCGGTGGTCGAGATACGTCACAATCTCGTCCGCCGCCCGTTTCAAATCGCCGAAATCAATCAGCAGACCGATATTATTTAATTCCGCGCCGCGCGCGTAAATCTCGATTTTATAATTATGCCCGTGCAGGTTTTCGCATTTTCCCTTGTAGCCGCGCAATTGGTGCGCGCTCGAAAAATTGCGTTCAATCATTACTTCGTAAAAAGATGCCATATTTCTAAAACTAATTCGGAATTTCTACTTCCAGATTATAAAACTCTTTGAGCTTTTTCGCATATTCTTCGATGGTCGGCAGACCGATTTTCCGGCGGCGGCGGTCGAGATTTTTGCGGTTCCTGACCGGACTCATCACGAGTTTGCCGTCCTTGAAATCGAAATTCGAGCCGTAAATCTGCGGTTTGTTTTGATGCACTAGCAGGCGGTCAACGAAGTTTGCATAATCCTGCGGCGGAATTTCCTTGCGTTTGAAGGCTTTGGTAATCGGTTTCAGACATTTTCGGCGCAGGGTTTCGTCCGGCGTGTGTTGAAGCAGTATCATAAACGCCTGCAAGCCGTCTTTGCCGACCGCTTTTTCGGTCGGAAAGCCCGTTTGATTAAAGATTTCATTGAGCCGCGCGGCGTTCGGTTTATCAACCTTTTCGAGCGTTTCGATGAGGCACTTTAGCTGCTCGTCGCCGTTTCCTTTCGCGCATTGCTCGCGCGCCTGTTGGTCAACGTCGAGCATTTTCAAAAGCTCGCCGCGCAGCGCCGCGTCGGTTTGCGCAGACGAAGCAATCACGCAAAGCAAAATTACAATTATCGAAAACTTCATTCCTAATACCGGTAATATTTGTATTCGACGGGTTTGGTAACGGTGACCGGTTCGCCGTCTTTGATTTGCGGCTCGAATTTGATGCGGCGGGCGGCGTCAACCGAGTTTTTGTCAAAAGACGCGCAGCCCGATGATTGCGTTATCGTCGCGTCCGTGATCTTTGCCGATTTATCGAACGTCACGCGCACCATTACGCGCCCGTTCGGTTGATTGCAGCCGCCGGATTCGGGAATCGGTTTTTTCAGAATTTTTAACGGTTTGGAATCGGTTTGATTGGAATTGTTTTCAGATTGAGCATTGGCGGCAGCCGATAGGGCGAGCGACAAAATAACGGCTGAAAACAATGCGCTGATGTTTTTTTTCATTGATTTAAACACTCCTTGATATTTTTAGAATTTAATTCTTTCAAAAGACGGCAGACGCCGAAAAGTTTGCGTCAGCCGGACGACTTTAAATAACTTTACAAGCGCCAGAAGACCGGCAGAAAAATCATCGTGACGATGATTAAAATCACGGTCAGCGGCAGACCGATTTTGAAATAATCGCGAAAACTGTAGCCGCCGGGACTCATCACGAGGATATTAACGGCGTGCCCGAGCGGCGTCATAAAAGCCATCGAAGTAGCGAGCGCGACGCCCATCGCGAGCGCGCGCGGATTAACGCCGGTCTGCTCGGCGACGTTGATGGCGACCGGCGCGACGACCGCCGCGACGACCGCGCCGCTGACCGCCTGCACGAGCAAAACCGTGAGCAGAAAAAGTCCGGCGAGCAGACCAATCG
>DASWRC010000022.1:0-3963 GCA_036403375.1 Pyrinomonadaceae bacterium | reverse complement strand
AATCCAACTGACCACCGACCGCCGACCGCCGACCACCGAATTTTATGGAACCGAGTTTAGCAAGTTATTTAGCACTTTCAGGAATTTTATTCGCCATCGGCGCGACGGGCGTGATTTTTAAACGCAACGCGATCGGGATGTTTATGTGCATCGAGCTGATGCTCAACGCGGTCAACCTGACGTTTGTCGCCTTTTCGCGCTATTATGCGGACGTCACCGGACAGCTTTTTGTCTTTATGGTGATGTCGGTGGCTGCCGCCGAAGCGGCGGTCGGCTTGGGCATTATCATCGCGTTTTTCCGCAATCGTGTTTCGGTTGACGTTGACGATGCGAGCATTTTGAAAAATTAGATTTTATGGCTGTCACCGTTCGCCGAGCGCAGCACGAAGACGCCCGGGCGATTGCCGAAATGGCGATAAAGCTCGTCCGTCAGCACCAGAATTACGATTCGCGAAGATTTGCGCGGCTCGTTACCGAGGAACGGGCAGAATGGTTTTACGGCAGCCAGACAACGGCGGAAAACGCGGCGGTGCTGGTCGCCGAGATTGACACGCAGGTCGTCGGTTTCGCGTATCTTCAGTTTGAGGCGCGCGATTACGCCAACCTGCTTGAAGCCGCCGCGTGGCTGCACGATATTTACATCGACGATGCGGCGCGCGGGACAGGCGCGGGACAGCTTCTGATTGAAAAATCGGCGGAAGCCGCGAAAGAGCTTGGCGCCGATAAACTGATGCTTTCGGTGGCGGCAAAAAACGAATTTGCCCGAAGCTTTTTCGAGCGCCGCGGTTTTCGCGAAACAATGCATGAAATGATGCTGGATTTAACTAAAGAGTAATGAAAAGGAATTTGTTTATCATCGCCGTCAATGGTTTGCTGCTTGTTCAAATAGCTTTTGGACAAAAGCCGCCCGTCAAAACTGCGCCGAAAACACAAACTCCGACGACTGCTCAAAAACTGTTTTATCCGAAATTAAAGATTCAGGCTGAAGAGCGTGCGAAAGCGATGGTTACCGGCGATTTCGCAAAAGTAGCCGATTTTACTTATCCGAAAGTGGTTGAAAGCTTCGGCGGAAAAGATAAAATGGTCGCCGTTTTAAAGAACGACACGGCGCAGATGAAGGCGGAAGGTTTTGAAGTCGCGGCAATGACCATCGGAGTAATTAAACAAATCGCGCGGGTCGAGACGGAAATTTTCGCGATTGTTCCGGTCGCGATTACGATTAAATCGCCCGCCGGAAAAGATGTCGGCGAAAGTTCAATCGTCGGGATTTCAAACGACAACGGCGTCAATTGGAAATTTATCGACGGCATCAACCAGGAAAAATTCAAAGCGATGTTTCCGAAAGCGGCTGAAAAATTGCAGATTCCCGAAGAAAAACCGCCGCAGCCGGTTGAAAACGAATAGATTTTTATTTTACGAAGGTGTTTGATTAAACTGTTTTTTAATGCTGAATGCGGACGTTTTAACATTTCAGGAGTTTGTGATGCACGAACCATTGCCGCTCTCGAAAATTCACGGCGCGGTGCTCGAATTTTTGCAGGGGCGTGAAGACGTCGTGCTGTTCGGCGCGCAAGCCGTTAACGCCTACGTCAGCGAACCGCGAATGACGCAGGACGTGGATTTGCTTTCGACTCGCGCGGCGGATTTTGCGGAAGAATTGCGTGAACACTTGAGCGAAAAATTTCGCATCGCCATCCGTGTTCGTGAAATCGGGACGGGTAAAGGTTTTCGGATTTACCAGACGCGCAAGGAAGGCAACCGGCATCTGGTTGATGTCCGCCCGGTCGAAAATTTTCCCGAAACCGAAACGGTTGAAGATATTCGGATTTTATCGCCGCTCGAATTGATTGCGAGCAAAGTTATTTCCTACCACGCGCGGCGCGGGCGTCCGAAATCGGGAACGGACTGGCGAGATTTGGGATTTTTGCTTTTGCGGTTTCCCGAATTGAAGGAAAAAGTAGGGGAAATCTTGAAGGCAAAAAATGTTGACGAGGCGGTTTTGAAGACTTGGACGGAACTTGAAAGCCAGAGTTTCGAATTTGAGGATGAAGACGAAGATTTGAATTTCTAACAATGCGTATCAAATATTCTTGGGTTTGTTGTTTTTTTGCTGTCATTTTGGCTTTTCAAACAGCCTTTGGACAAAATGAAATTAACGATAAAACCGCGCAGGACATTTCAGTTCAACCGGCTGATCAGAGAATCGAAAACTTGATGAAACAGGCAAGAGAATTGTTCAATGCATATGATAAAGCGGATGTTGATAAATTCGTCGAATTATCACATCCGAATATCTATAAAAAGTCGGGAGTCGCAGATTTTTACGGCGAAGTGGAGTTTATCATCAATAGCCGCATAGCAAGTGGAGAAGAACTGCTTCCCTCGACGATTGAAAGCCCGAACGTATTATTTGAAGCAGATAAACGAGTTTTTGGCGTTCTCACTTACAAATTAAATTCTGTAAGCAAGTATAAAAAAGATAAACTTGCCGGAATGGGTTCGATGGTCGGGATTTCCGAAGACGGCGGAAAAACTTGGAAATTTGTCAAAGGAGTAGCTTTTTACGATTCGTTTCCAGACGCTGCCGGGATGGTTCCGATTCCTTATCCAACTGAAAAACTTGTTGTAAATGGTATAGAACAATAATTTTTATAAAATGACTGAAAACAATCTTTTAAGTCTAATAATTTTCGCGCCGCTCGCCGGTGCCGTCATTAACTGGATAATCGGCGGTCGGCTGAAAAACGAGTTGTTCAGCGGGGCGGTCGCGTGCGGCACGATTTTGGTTTCGTGCATCGTCGCGTTTTACATCGCGTTTTTCGCCGACGGCGGCGCGCTTCACGCTGAAAAGCCGGTGCTTGACCAGCTCTGGACGTGGATTCAGGTCGGAAATTTCCGCGCCGATTTCGGTCTGGGAATGGATAGGTTGAGCGGGATTTACGCGTGCTTTATCACGTTCGTCGGTTTGCTGATTCACATTTTCGCGACCGGTTATATGCACGGCGATAAAGGTTTTTATCGCTTTTTCGCGTATCTGAACCTGTTCATGTTCTCGATGCTGACGCTTATCCTGGCAGATAATTTTCTGCTGATGTTCGTCGGCTGGGAAGGCGTCGGTTTGTGCTCGTACCTGCTTATCGGCTATTACATCAAGCGCGACGAAGCCCGAAGCGCGGCGAAAAAAGCGTTCGTTATGAACCGCATCGGCGACTGGGGCGTTTTGATGGGCGTCTTTCTGATTTACACGCTGACGGGTTCGATTTCGTTTTACGACAAGACGGTTGACGGCGCGCACGTCAACAGTTCCTTGAACTTAATCTCGCAGATGGCGAGCGAGCCGTTTACGGCGGGCGCGATTGTGGCGGGCGGCATCACCTCGATTGCCGTTCTGCTGTTTATCGGCGCAACCGGAAAATCGGCGCAGATTCCGCTCTTTACGTGGCTCCCCGACGCGATGGCTGGTCCGACGCCCGTGTCGGCGCTGATTCACGCGGCGACGATGGTCACGGCTGGCGTTTACATGGTCGTGCGCTGTAACGGGATTTACCGGAACGCGCCGACGGCGATGTTTATCGTCGCGATTATCGGCTGCGCGACCGCGATTTTTGCGGCGACCATCGGCTTGGCGCAGAACGACATCAAGAAGGTTCTCGCTTATTCGACCGTTTCGCAGCTCGGCTACATGTTTTTAGCGTGCGGCATCGGCGCGTTCGTCGCGGCGATTTTTCACGTCATGATGCACGCGTTTTTCAAAGCCCTGTTGTTCCTCGGTTCGGGTTCGGTCATTCACGGAATGCAGCACGAACAGGATATGCGCAAGATGGGCAACCTGCGCAAATATATGCCGATTACCTTCTGGACGATGGTCACGGGCTGGCTGGCGATTTGCGGTATCCCGATTTTCGCGGGCTTTTTCTCGAAAGACGAGATTCTTTACCGCACTTATGCGACGGAATTTTCGGC
>DASWRC010000021.1:0-14410 GCA_036403375.1 Pyrinomonadaceae bacterium | reverse complement strand
TAAGTTTTAGTAAATTTATGGTTTTATCCGCGAAATCCGCAGCTAAAAATTAAATTCCCTGTCAAATATTCGTCCGCCGGAAATTTGTTTGATTCGCCGCTTCACTATTTCCGTTTTCCGATTTACGATTTAGGAAATGGAAGTTTATTTTGAGCTTATAAAAGATGCGGAAGGCATCAAAAACGCTTACGAAGCGCTCAGCACGGAAGAATATCTCGGATTCGATACGGAGACGACCGAGCTTGACCCGTATGAAGGCAATATTCGGCTCGTCCAGTTCAGCAACGGCAAAAACACATACGTTGTCGACCTCAAACCGTTTGCCGATAAAGGCGACATCAAGACGATGCCGGAATTAGCGCCGCTGCGCGAGCTTTTAAGCGCGCCGCGCCCGATAAAAATCGCGCACAACGCGAAATTCGACGTGAAATGGATTTGTCATCATCTCGGAGTTGACATTAACGGCGTTTTCGACACGCTTCTCGCGAGCCAGCTCATCGCCGCCGGCGACCAGGACAGACGACACAATCTGGCGGAAGTCGCCAACTTTTTTCTCGGCGTCGAACTCGACAAATCCGAACAGGTTTCCGATTGGAGCGCGCCCGAATTGTCGCAGTCGCAGATTCAATATGCCGCAAAGGACGCGGCGATTATGGTGGGCTTGCGCGAAAAGGTCGTTGAACGGCTCGTGCAGGACGGGCTCGTCAAAGCGGCGAAACTCGAATTCGACTGCGTCGTACCGATTGCGCAGATGGAGCTCAACGGTTTCTTTTTAGACGCGGCGCGCTGGCGTGAACAATTGGAAAAGGTCAAGAAAATTCAGGATAAAGTTGCGCTGGAATTGCAGCAGATGCTTTCCGCCGGGGTCGCCCAAGCCAGCCTGTTCGGCGTCGCGGAAATCAATCTCGATTCGCAGCAGCAGGTCACCGACGCGCTCAAAAACCTCGGCGTTCCCGTGCCGGCGACGACGCGCGGCTGGCAGCTTGAGCCGCTCGCGCTCGATTATCCGGTCGTCGGCAAGCTTCTGGAATATCGCGGCGTCGCAAAATCGCTATCGAGTTTCGGCGAAAACATTCTCGAATTCATCAAGCCGCAGACCGGCAGAATCCATTCGGATTTTCGCCAAATCGGCGCGCCGACCGGCAGATTTTCCAGTTCCAAGCCGAACATCCAGCAAATTCCGCACGAAGAAGCCTATCGCAGATGCTTTCGCGCCCCCGAAGGCAGAAAGCTCGTGATTGCCGATTATTCACAGATTGAATTGCGGATTTTAGCGGATTTTTCCGGCGACGAGAATTTTATCAAAGCGTTTCAGTCGGGCGCGGATTTTCACACCATCACGGCGGCGCAGGTTTTCGGCGTCAAACCCGAAGAAGTTTCCGCCGAGCAGCGCTCGTTTGCCAAACGCCTGAATTTCGGCGTCGTTTACGGCATCGGCGCGCAACGTTTCGCGCTGATGACCGGTCTTTCGCAAACGCAAGCCGAAGACACGATGCGCCGCTATTTCGCGACCTATCGCGGACTCGACGCATGGCTTCGCGACGCGGCGCGCAGGGTCACGACCGAAAGAGTTTCGCGCACGGCTTCGGGCAGAATGTACAAATTCCGCTTTGACGAAGGCGACCGCGCATCAATCGGCGCGGCACAGCGCAACGGCAAAAACTTCCCGATTCAAGGCACGAGCGCCGATATCTTAAAGCGCGCGCTGCATCTTCTTCATAAAGAAATCAACGGCACGAGCGCGAAACTCGTCAACATCGTTCACGACGAAGTAATTCTCGAATGCGACGCGGGCGAGGCGGAAGCCGTCTGCAAAAAGCTCGAAAAAGCGATGTGCGACGCGGGCGAGGAATACGTCAAGAAAGTTCCCGTCAAGGTTGATGCGCACGTTGCGGACGAATGGACGAAATAAGGTTGGATAAATAAAAACGGCTGAAAGTTTTATTATTCGGGCGAATAAGGAAAGGACAGGATATTACCGTATCTTGTCCTTTTCGTTTGAGTCCGACTGTTTTTTTGGTAATGCGGCTTACGTTTCGGCTGTTTTTTTAGTTATGTAGCTTACATATCGCCGGATTCGGAACAACTCTTGCTAAATTTCCGGCGCTAGGTATCAAAACAATACAAGGTTTTCAAATACTTATTTGCAGCCTTTTCGGAGACCTAACCTTCTCCTTAGAGTCAGGTAATAAAATACTCGCCTGATTCACGAAATTATAATTTTTAATTGCAAACGACTCAAACTTCTGCCAAACGGAAGACGAGAGCAAGAGGGCTTTATGAAAACAATCAAATCGAAATTACTACTCGCAATCACTTTATTTATCACGCTGGGCGCGCTGACACTTCCCTTTATCGCGAGCGCGGCGACACTTGTCAACGACATTTTTGCTGACGGAAACAGTCAGAATCAGGATTTGGCGAACAATTCAATCCGCATTTTTAACGGGCGCGCGGGAACAATCCGCACGGACGCGGTCGGCTCGGTGACGTTCGACACGACGAACGCCGGCGGTTCGGAAGGCTTCTGGGGCTTTTTTACCGACGGCGCGCCGGTTAACCTGGGCGTCGGCGACAGTCTCTCGGTGCAGATCAAATTCACCGCGCGGAATATCAACCCGACGAGCAATCTCGCCGATTTGCGCTTCGGCGTTTTCGACTCGAAGGGAACGCGCAATACGTCGAACACGACGGGCGGTCTGAACAGCTCGACGTTTACCGACGATACCGGCTACGCGACCCGACTGGCGGGAACGGCGGCGAGCAATACGCCGCCGTTTACCTTTCATAAACGCACGACGATTCCCGGCGCGACCGACCCGCTGGTCAATATCCTGGGCGCGGAATACACGCCGATTACGCCCGTCACCGGTTCGGGGCGCGCGCCGCTGGCAAACAACACGCCTTATACTTTCACTTTTACGATTGAAAGATTGTCGGCAACCGACACGCGGCTGAGTGTTTCGATTACCGACAACAACGGATTTAATATCAATTCGACGGCGACCGAATCGAGCGCGACGCCCTACACGACTTTCGACTGGGCGGGCTTTCGCGTCCCGAACGGGCTTTTCTCGCAGATTACTTTCACCCAGTGGCGCGTCGATTACACGCCGGCAGCGCCGGTCATTACCACGCAGCCGTCGCCTGCCAACCAAATCGTTCCGGTCGGCGCAAACGTTTCCTTGACGGTTCAGGCGTCGGGCAGCAGCCTGACTTATCAATGGCGCAGAAACGGCGCGCCGATTGACCCGGCGGTTAACCCGAGCGCGGCAACTGCGACGCTTTCATTAACCAACGTCCAGACGGGCGATTCGGGAACTTACGATGTCCTTGTGTGCAACGACGGCGGCTGTGTGGACAGCGACGACGTGACCTTAAACGTCACGAGCGGTCCGGTTGACCCGATTCCGGTAATTACCGACCAGCCCGACGACACGGTCGCGCCGCTCGGCTCGCCCGCTGCTTTGTCAGTCACGGCGACGGGCAACAATTTATTTTATCAGTGGTACAAAAACGCCGCGCTCATCGGCGGCGCGAACAGCGCGACTTTGAGCTTCCCGGGCGTGACGCTGAACGACGCGGGCGTTTACACGGTCGTCGTCAGCAATTCGGGCGGCAGCGTGACGAGCAATCCGGCGCGGCTGACCGTGATTTCGCCGACGCTCGCCGTGACGGGTTTCGAGCCGCCGAATAATGCGGCGAACGTTTGTATAGACACGCCTTTGCGGATTACATTCAACGAACCGCCGGTCGCCGGAACGAGCGGCTTGATTCGCGTTTTTCGCGCCGACGGAACGCTCGTCGATACGATTGATATGTCGGTCGATACCGTTGCGGGCGCAAACGTTCCGGGCAATCAGCAGCAGAAAGCAATCGGCGGCGCTTCGGCGAATTTCAATTATTATCCGATTCTCATCGAAGGCAACACGGCTTCGATTTATCTGCACCAAAAATTGGAGTACAACCAGACGCACTACGTTTTGATAGACCCGGGCGTGATAACGGACATCAACGGCGCGCCGTTTGCGGGAATTTCAGACCCGAATACATGGCGCTTTACAACGAAGGCAAGCGCGCCGCCTGCCGGAACGCCGCGCGTGATTGTTGACGATAACGGCAACGGCGATTTCTGCACCGTGCAGGGCGCGATTGATTTCGTGCCGGGCGGCAACACGCAGCCCATCACGATTTTCGTCCGCAACGGCACGTACAACGAGATTGTTTACGTTCGCTCGAACAAGCGTTTTATCACCGTTCACGGCGAAACCAGAAACGGCGCGGTGATTCAGTACGCGAATAACGAGAATCTAAATTCGGGCACGCTGACGCGCCCGCTGTTCGGCGTTGATGCGCCCGATTTTACGCTCGAATACATCACGCTGCACAACACGACTTCAAAGGTTAATGCGTCGGGCAATACGCGGCAGGCGGAAGCGTTTCGCGGCAATAACGACCGAATCTTTTTGAATCGCGTCAATCTCCTGAGTTTCCAGGACACGCTGCTGCTGCAAAGCCAAACAAATCAGGGCGGCTTCGTCTATGAAAGCTATATCGAAGGCGACGTCGATTTCACGTGGGGCGCAGGGACGGCGTTTTTCCTAAACACCGAGCTAAAAGATGTCGCGCCCGCCTCGCGTCCGCAGGCTTATTATTCGCAGATTCGCAATCCGCCGGGCAAAAACGGCAATGTTTACGTCAATTGCCGCCTGACGCGTTCGCCCGAGACGCCCGACAATTCGGCGTATCTGTCGCGCATCGACCCGGACGATTTTCCCAATAGTCAGGTCGTCTGGATTGATACTTTGATGGACACGCATATCAAGCCCGAAGGCTGGCTTATCAACAATCCGAGTCTCGACCCGATTCCGGCAAATTATCCAAACATTCGGTTTTGGGAATACAACAGCCGCGACATCAATACCGGCTTGCCCGTCGATGTCAGCCAGCGGCATCCGCTCTCGCGCCAACTGACGGCGGAAGAAGCTGCGTTCTGGCGCAATCCGGCGAATGTTCTGGGCGGCTGGGTTCCGAATCTCAGGGCGGATACGGCGGACTTTGACGGCGACGGTAAAACGGACATTTCCGTCTTCCGACCGTCGGATGCGGTCTGGTATCTAAACCGTTCGAGCGCGGGATTCGCGTCGGTGCAGTTCGGGCTTTCGACCGATAGAATCGTCCCGGCGGATTACGACGGCGACCGCAAAACCGACATCGCCGTCTATCGCGACGGCACGTGGTATATCCTGCAAAGCGCGAGCGGCGAAGTCTTTATCTCTCAATTCGGATTGGCGGGCGACATTCCCCAGCCTGCCGATTACGACGGCGACGGGCGCGCGGAATTAGCGGTTTTCCGCCAGGGCGCCTGGTACACGTACAACATCGTGACCGGTCAAACGAACGTCATTAACTTCGGCTTGCCGGAAGATAAACCGGTCGTCGGCGATTACGACGGCGACGGGCGCAGCGACCCGGCAATCTTCCGCCCGTCAACCGGCGACTGGTGGTATCTGTCGAGCCAGACCGGGCAGCAATTAGCGGTTCACTGGGGAATTTCCACCGACATTCCGGTTCCGGCGGATTACGACGGTGACGGGCGCACCGATTTTGCCGTCTACCGCGAAGGAACGTGGTATATCCTCGGCACAACCGCCGGCTCGATGATTTTCCAGTGGGGTCTTGCTTCGGATATCCCGGCACCCGCCGATTACGACGGCGACGGGCGCGCGGACGCGGCAGTTTACCGCGACGGCACATGGTATATCTTGGGCACGACGAGCCAAACCATCATCATGCAGTTTGGTC
Source organism: Pyrinomonadaceae bacterium (assembly GCA_036403375.1). Classification (GTDB taxonomy): domain Bacteria; phylum Acidobacteriota; class Blastocatellia; order Pyrinomonadales; family Pyrinomonadaceae; genus JAFDVJ01. The sequence goes on along the minus strand of DASWRC010000021.1, from coordinate 8,605 downwards.
TTCCGGGCGATAAACCGATTGCCGCTGCTTACGTTCCTTAGGGAAAGAGAAATGAGGGATGAGGATGAATTTAAATTCATCCTCATCCCTCATTTCTTGTTTGATTTTGCTTTGAGAGTAATTGTGACGAAGATTAGTTCGTTGGTTTCGTCGCCCAGCAGTAATTGAAGTTCCCGGTAAATTCCCCCGCCGCTTTCGCTTCGTCTTTGTTTATCCCTCTAAAAATCGGCTGGACTGGAAATTCTCAAAAGATTGGCGAAGGTTCTGAGATGTTCGGGCGTGAATTTCAGCTCTGCCGCACCGAGCTTGAATTTTACGTCTGTTCCCTTAGATATTTTTACGAGGTTCGCGCGCGAGATTTTGAAATTCAGATATTCCATGTCCTCTTTCGGTTTTGAAACGTAGCGCGCGTCGCCTAAATCGATTGTTTCGCCGCCGACCGTGACCGTCCAGTGATGCGCTTCGGCAAAGCGCGGCTTTTTAGTTAAAACCCAGAAAGTAAGAGCTATCTCGTCCGGCGCTGCCGTCAGGGCTTTGCCCGGATAAAAAAACGCCATCCCGAAATTCATCGCCTCGACGCCCGCGCTTTTGTCCTGCTGCTTCCCGAAATCTTCGCCGATGACCATTATCTTCGACGTTTGCGACGCTTCGTCGTAGCTCAATGTAATATTCCCGGCTTTTAATTCTTTTATCTGTTTGGCAATCGTTTCGTTCGATTTCGATTGCGCGGCAGCGGCAGTCGCAAACAGGAAGATTAATGTAAAAAGCAGATATTTTTTCATTAGGTTCGACCTCTAAATCAATGACGAATGACGAATGCCAAAACCCCTGTTTTCCAGTTCGTAGTTCGTAATTGATTTTACGGGTTTCCGGCGACATCGACAATGTCCGACCATCGCCGACTGGTTTTGATTGTTCTTTTTAAGTTTAATCAGGAAAAAGTTTTATATCAGATTATCTATTGAGATTGCCTGTTTGATGGAATCAGAGAGCCAGATTTCGCCTTCCATAACCTTTCTTATCGCGTTAAGTAGTACGTCTGCCGTATTGTCCTTTATCATAACGCCGCGCGCGCCCTTGAACAGCGCTTCTTCGTATAGCTCAAAAACAGGCATCCCGGTCATTACCAAAACTTTGGAATCGGTTTTATTAATTAAATCGGGGATAATATCGATGCCGCACACATCGCCCAAACCGATGTCCAATAAAACTAAATCGGGGTTTTCGCACAGCGCGAGATTTAAGCCTTCCGAACCGCTATTCGCCTTGCCGACTACTTTCATGTCGGGTTCGTCATTTATAATTATCGCCAGTCCGTCAATTAAGAATTGGTTATCTTCAACGATTAAGATACGTATTAGTTTTTTAGTACTATCAAACATTCTGTTCTAAATGGGAGTCTTCTTCTATTTTTTTAGATGCAGGATTAAGGATAAAAGTTTAAATACCGACTGTTTTGTCCTCAGCTATCTAATCAACCGACCATAAACGGGAGAAACCGCGCGATTATCCGGCGAAATAATACATGATTAATTCAGTAAAAATTTCAATTTTGGGATTAAGTCTAATTTATTGTGTAAGTTTAGTCCGGCAAGTAGAGTTAAGTATGCATGCTGCCCGACATAAGAAAAAAATAAAGCCGCCCCTCAAACGCCGATATCGGATAATTGAGAATAAAAAAGTTTTTCAAATCGAAAGACAAACGAAATGAATTGCCGCTGAAAATTACAAAAGTAATTTTCACACGCCCGCAAAATTTTAAAAAAGGCGACTGCAAAGCAATCGCCTTTTCGTGTTTCAGATTTGCCGTAAAACTATTATGCCGCCGCTTCCGTTTCGGAATCTTTGGGCGGCATATAGAGAATGCGGGCGCAGTTTTCGCAGGTGATGATTTGGTCGCCGCGTTTGACTTCCAGCTGCATCTGCGGGCGAAGGTGCATAAAACACGCCGAGCACGAACCGCCTCTGACTTCCGCGACCGCGATGCCGTCTTTGCTGCGCTGCGCCATGCGGTCGTAAACACTCGCCAGATTTTTCGGCAAGGTCACGAAAACTGCCTGCCGCTTGGCGGTTTCGGACGCAAATTCTTCACGCGCCCGCTTGATTTCTTTATCAAACGCCTTCAGCGCCGCATCGCGTTTGGCGTCGTGCGAGTTGATTTCCTCGGCGCGCGCTTCCAAAACCTTTTCGACTTCCTCGGCTGCCGTCACTTTTTCCAGGACGGCGGTTTCCAGAGTTCCGATTTGCTTTTGCAGGGCGTCGGTTTCGCGCATCGCGGTTTCGTATTCCTTCTGATTCTGCGCGTGTTTCAGATTACGGTCGGCGCGTTCGAGATAGGTTTTGTTCTCGGCAATCTGGCGTTCCAATTCGGCGCGTTCGGCGTTTGCCTTATCGCGCGTCGCCTGTATTTCACGAATGGAAGAGGCGTGCTCCTCGAACTCCTGTTCGATTTCAGCACGCCTCTGATCTGCGGTTTCGATTGCTTTTTTCAATCGGCGAATGTTGGTATCGGTTATTTGTAAATCGACTAACTTTTCAAGTTCTGCTTTCACGTTTCTAAATATTTCCCCTAAAACTCTTATTAATAAGTTATTAATATCTTACACGACAAAATCAAGAGTCCCAAGTCCCGAGTTGATTGCTTGCGACTTGCGACTTGTGACCTGAAACCTAAATCGCGCCTAAAAATATCTGAAAATGGCGGATTAAATCTTCCAGTTCAAAGGATATGCGCATCCCGTTTTCGCTCACGGTGAACCACTGCGGGCGGTCTTCAAATCGGACGAGATGCAGCTCGGCGTTTTCTTTCGCGATGCCGAAATGCGTAAGGCGCGCGACCGCCAGCGCGTTTCCGCGCATAAAGCCGTCCGCCGGCGTGCGCGTCCAGCCGGCTTCGACCGTCAGGCATCTTATGCCCTGCCGGAACCGTAAAAGCGCGCCGCCCAGATGCATTCTGCCGATTGAAAAACGGTGCGGCTCTTCTTGTTCAACCTTGATTCCGGCATTTTTCCGGTTGGCGTGCTCGGCAGCCGTGCGCATCGTGTCGAGCAGCCAGCCGACGGCGGTTTCGCGCAGATGGTCGTTGGCGGTTTTAACGGCGAGAAATTCGTTGAAGCCTTCGGGCGAAGACGGCGGATTCTGACCGGCTTCGGCAATCAGCGCTTCCCAAACTTCGCTGAGATTGTTCATACTTTGAAGCATAAAACTTCTCGACGCATTATAGCAATTTCGTGGTATTATTTTGAAATAAACAGCGGTCTTAAATTTTTATACGAAAAATGAAACGACGAACAGACACCGATAAATTCCGATAAATTAAGTCTTATTGCGTGTCTATCCGTGCGCATCTGCGGTTTCAAACTATTTCCCGCGTGTCCGCTGATTTAGAAATTTTTTAACATTGGGGCTTTATGAAAATTTTAGCAGTTCTATTTTTTCTTCCTATTTTCGCGCTCATGACATTCGGACAAACTCCGAAAACGACTCCGAAACGAACTCCGAAAACAGTAAAAATCGTCGCGGCAAAACTCGGCACCGAAGCGGAAGAGTTTGAAAAAGCCAGAGCTTTACCAGACTCGCCCGAACGCGTCGCGGCGTTACAGAATTTCATCAAAAACTTTCCGCAATCGACCGAGACCGCGCGCGCGCAGGCGCTGATCGTCAGCACACACGCTGTTATCGCCGATAAAAAACTCGAAGCCGGCGACACACAAGCCGGAATCGAGCTGTTCAAGCTCGCCCTGGAGGAAGCGCCGACGCCTGTTTCGAACGAGCTTTTTACAAAAGTCCTCCTCGGGTTTCCGCTCAGTCTCTACTCGCGCAGCCAGCGCGCGGCGGCGTTCGATATGGTCAAGCTGATTGAGGAAAAGGTCGGCGCGAACGCCGCGCAGATTCTCGATTTGTCGAAATTTTTTATCAACGTGCAGTACGGCACGGAAGCCATTCGATTAGCCAAAAAATCGACCGAGCTCGCGCCCGATTCGGCGACCGGTTTTCTGACCCTGGCAATCGCCAACCGTCTCAATTTTCAGCTCGAAGACGCGGCAAATGCTTATGCTAAAGCGAGCGAGCTTGACCCGGAATCGGTCACCAACAAGCGGAGTCTCGCGGAACTCAAACGCGCGCTCGGCAAAACGGACGAAGCCATCGCGATTTACCGTTCGATGCTGGAAAAAGATTCGACTGACGCGGCGGCTCAGAGCGGTTTGACGCTCGCGCTTTTCGACGCCGGAAAAATTAAGGAAGCCGAAGCCGAGCTTGCCAAATCGCTCGACGCGAATCCGACCAACCCGCAGCTTCTGGCGGGCGCGGCGTACTGGTATGCGGCTCATAACGACGGCGAGAAAGCGGTTGAATATTCACAGAAAGCAATCGCCATCGACGGCACCTCCATCTGGTCGTATGTCGCTCAGGCGCGCGGGCTGATGATGCAGGGAAAACCGCTCGAAGCCGAAAAAGCCCTGCTGCGCGCCCGTCAATACGGCGATTTTCCGACGCTCGATTACGAGTTGGCGTCCGTCAGGATGGCAGCCGGGCTTTACCGCGAAGCCGCCGAAACTCTGAAACGCAATTTCGTCATCAACAAGGAAGGCGCAATCGAAACCTATCTCGGCAATCGCATCTTAGCCGACGCTCCCGGTTTTACCGAGCTGCTTTCGCTCGAACGGCGCGTCGCGCTGGCTGAAATGAAAGCCGCCGATTCGGAAGAAAACGCCAATAGATTAAAGGCTTTGCTCGAATTTAACCAAAAACTCGAAGCCGCCGACACGCCGGAAGACGCGCTCGAACGGGCGGCGGATGAATTTACGAAAGGCGGCGACAATATGCGCCTGCACCGCCAGCTTTTCGCCGCCAGCCGGCTTTTACAGAAAAAAACCGCGCCGTCGAAAGTTCTCGAACTGATGCAGGCGGCAATCGGCGGCGTCGATGCGGCGCTCAATGTCGCGAGTCCTTCGGCGGCGGTGCTGGCGGATGAGATTTACGACAGCCGCCAGTATGCCATCACCCAGAATCTGGTCGTCGTCGTGCCTGAAATTCCGCGCCAGACGCTTTCGGCGATTTTGCGCGGGCGAATCGAAGACACCGCCGGACAAGCATTTTTTCAGCAAAATAATTCGGCGCAATCCATCGTGCGGCTCAAACGCGCGCTCAGCGTTTTGCCCGAAAAGTCGGCGTGGCTGCGCGCGACCGAGTGGCATTTAGGCGAAGTTTTGCAGGCTGACGGCAAGGAAAAAGAAGCGCTCGAATCATATATCAAAGGTTACAACAAGGAATTGCCGGAGCTGCAGAAACGCCTCTTTATCGAAGCGCTCTATCAAAAAGTAAACGGCAATCTGGACGGTCTGGACGACCGAATCGGCGCAAAACCCGAAACCGCGCCGGCGGTCGCCGCGACGGAAAACAAGTCGACACCGAACAACACCGATAACGTCAAAACGACCGAGCCGACGCCCGCGCCGAAAATCGTTGAGACGCCGCAAACGATTGAAGTAAAGTCGGAACCGACACCGAAAACGGAAGAAACAAAACCGGCGACTTTGCCCGAAAATCTGCCTGCCGTAACGCCGACGCCTGACGAAAAGCCGAAAACGGAAGAAGTAAAAACCGAGGAAAATAAATCTCCGGAACTAAAACCCGAGCCAAGCCCGACGACCGAGACACCAACAACCGAAACGCCGAAAACCGACGTCGAGCCAACGCCGTCGCCTAAAGCTTCGCCGTCGCCGGAAACAAAAATCGAAGAGGTAAAACCCGAACCGTTACCGACGCCGGACACCAAAACGGAACAAGTAAAGACGGAAGAAAATAAACCGGCAGAAAATAAACCGGCAGAAACAAAACCCGAACCTTCGCCCGCGACCGTGCCGGCGCCGCAGAACGTTTCGGTTATCATTACCGACCGGCTAACGCAGATTCCGCCTTCGCCGAAAGTTAATGAATCGAAAACGGAAAACAAGCCGAGCGAGCAGACTACCGCCCAAAAAGCGCTTTTCGACCCGGTAATCATCAATGTCGGTAAAGCCGAGCCGACAAAAGCCGAAAATAACGAACCGAAACCGTCGGAAATAAAGCAGTCGGAAGAAAAAACCAAAGAAGAACAGCCGAAAGAACAACCAATCGAAACTGTTCAAAAACCCGAACCGAAACCGGCGGTAGAAAAGACGGTCGAACCCGTCAGCAAACCCGATGTCGTGATAACCGACCCGCTGAAACCGGAAAATAACCGGGCTGAAAAACAAACGGAAGAAAAACCTAAGCAAGACCAGCCAATCGAAGCCGTTCAAAAAAATCAACCCGACCAGCCGGAAGAAAAACGCAGCGAAACGGTCAAAAAACCCGAGGTCATTATAACGGACTTGTTGAACCCGGATAATAAACCGACCGAAAAACGGGCGGAAAACAAATCATCGGAAAAAACTTCGGACGAACGGATTCTCTCGGGCGAAAACCGCCCGCGCATAATTATCACCGAAAACTCGGGCGCGAAAACCGTGACCGAAGAATTCTCGACCTGTAAATTAATCGTCGCGCCCGACAGCCTTTCGCTGCTGAACGGCGGCGGCAGTCTCGGCGTAATGGTCGGGTTCGACGGCGACGGCGACTTCCGGCAAATCACCGCCGCGTCGAGCAGCGCGGACGACGTCGAAGTCCGCCTCGACCCTGAGATCGGCGCAAGCCAGAACCGCGCGTTTTTCGTCATCAAATCCGTCACCACCAAGCGCGGCGTTTTTACCGTCGTGTTCGAAGCGCCGTGCGGCAAGAAGGAAATTTTAGTCAAGGTGCGCTAAGACGGAAGCGCAAAATATAATCTCTCTTACAAATAAAAAAAGCAGCCGAATATCGACTGCTAACCGCATTTGGCTTTAATTAACGATTACGGTTTTTTCTTTTCAACCTCGCCTTTTGTATCCGGTTTCGGAATCGTCAGCTTCCAATCGCCGTCTTCTTTCACAAAATCCATCGTTCCCCAGGCACCTTTTTCGTTCAGGTATTCGAGCGTCGCCTTGTCGCCGTTGATTTTCTCGCTGCGCGTTTCGGCGGTCGCCGCCTGCGGTCTTTCAATCAACTGCTTTAAGCCTTCGTCAGGCGATTTTTCGTCGCCCATCATCGTAAAAAATTCGAGCGCGTCTTTCGACATAACTTTTTTGAGCGCTGCCAAATCCTTTTTTTGTCGAGCGTTATAAGCGGCTTTATAAGCATCCGACGGCGTCGAGAGCGAAACGGCGACCGGGTTATTGCTTTCGGTTTTGGTCGCTTCCGTCCTGACAGCCGGCGTCTGATTCACGTTCGTCGCGCTGTTCGTCGCCGGCTGATTAACGTTTTTTGTTTCGGTATTTTGATTGCACGCGCTCGTCCATCCGAGAATGCACAGCGCAGCAATGACGGTTAAATATTTGGTTATTTTCACTTTATCTCCTGTTAAAAACTTCAGACTCAAACTTTACAGGTTACGCGCGCGTTTTGGCAAATTAATAAATATATTTTAGATGGCTGTCTTTCGCCGCCTTTGAAGTATGCGCCGTTTTTCGGTAACTTTGTGTAATGACATCTGAAAATTTTCGGAGCGGCTATGTTGCTTTCATCGGTCGCCCGAATGCCGGAAAATCAACGCTTCTGAATCGTCTGGTCGGCGAAAAAATCGCTGCCGTCTCAAACAAACCGCAAACCACGCGCCACCGCATTCAGGGCATCGTGACCAAAGACGCGGGACAAATCGTGTTTGTCGATACGCCCGGCGTTCACAAACCCGGCTTTTTATTAAACAGGCGAATGATGGCGGCGGTTCACGACGCGATTTTGTCGGTCGATGTGCTCGTCCTGATGCGCGACGCTTCCGTTTCGACCGGCAACGGCGACAGGTTCGTTTTCGATTTGGTTAAAGACTCGGGCAAACCGGCGATTCTCGTTCTTAATAAAATCGACAAAATCAAAGATAAAGGCGCACTTCTGCCGCTCATTGAATCCTACTCGAAAGAGTTTGAATTTGCGGAGATTGTTCCCGTTTCTGCCCTGAAGGGCGATGCGGTAGATAATCTTTTGAATCAAATCATCAAGCATCTGCCGGAAGGCGAGCCGATTTTTCACGAGGACGAATTGACCGACCAATCGATGAGAACGATTGTCGCGGAAATGGTACGCGAAAAGATTTTGGCTTCGACGGGTGAAGAAATTCCCTACGTGACGGCGGTCGTCACGGAAATGTTTGACGAAAGCGACCCGAATATGCCGAAGATTTACTGCGCCGTTTACGTCGAAAGAGCGTCGCAGAAAAAAATCATCGTCGGCAAAGGCGGCACAAAAATCCGCGACGTCGGAATAAAAGCGCGGCAGGATATCGAAAATCTTCTGGGCAAAAAGGTTTTTCTAAAATTATTCGTCAAAGTCGTCGAAGACTGGCGCAATCAGGAGCGCAGTTTGGACGAAATCGGGATTCGTGAATAAGTGCTTTGAGACGATTATTCGATTAAAAGAAAAAGCAAGCGATGACTCGCTTGCTTTTTCTAAATAAAAACCGTTTCGTTTGTTGAACTTAGAAATTGAAACTAACATTGCCCTGAGTTGCTTTTGTTCGTAAATCAGTTGTTGTGCTGAAATCTCCGCTGAA
>DASWRC010000020.1:0-9794 GCA_036403375.1 Pyrinomonadaceae bacterium | reverse complement strand
CCGGCAGATGGCGATTACGTCGGCAGCGAATCATGCAAGGCGTGTCACGAGGAACAGTTCAAAAACTTTTCAACGACAAAGCATGCCAAGCTGGCCGAGGTGCCGAGCTGGAAAGACAAGGTCCAGGGCTGCGAATCGTGTCACGGTCCGGGCAAAGACCACGTCGAAGGAAGCGGTGATAAAACTAAGATAATTTCATTTAAAAACAAAAACTCGAAAGAAATTTCGGAAACCTGTCTTTCCTGCCATGCCGGGAAAGAAAGTCACAATAATTTTCGGCGCGGCGACCACTGGCGCAACGATGTCGGCTGTACCGACTGCCACACGGCACACGGCGCGCAGTATGCGTCGTTCAAACCGGGCTCGCTTTTCCGCCCCGGAGAAACCACCCGCGAAACCCCGAGCGAAGCGACGTCGGCGATGCTCAAGCGGAGCGAGCCGCAGCTTTGCATAAGCTGTCACAGCGAAACCAAAGCGCAGTTCAGCAAGCCGTTTCGCCACAAGGTTCTCGAAGGAACGATGAAGTGCTCGGACTGTCACAACGCGCACGGCAGTTTTGAACAAAAGAATGCGAAATTAACCGTCGGCGTCGACGCGGCTTGCGTCAAGTGCCATACGGACAAGCAAGGTCCGTTTGTTTTCGAACACGCACCGATTAAGGTCGAAGGCTGCTCGGCGTGCCACACGCCGCACGGCTCAGCCAATCCGAAGATGCTCAAACGCCCGCAGGTTCGCCAGCTTTGTCTGGAATGTCACAGCGGCATTACCGACCAGCTTTCGGACGGACCGACCGGCGGACCGCACAGTCAAACGTCAGTCCGTTCACAGAACTGCACGGTTTGCCACTCGCAAATTCACGGCTCGAACGCGAGCCCGACGTTCTTTAGATAACGATAAGAGGAGGATAAAAAAATGGCTTACAAAAATAATGAAAGAGGAAAAAGCCCGCTAAAAAACAATATCTTGTTCCTCTTATTCGTCGGCGCGTTGACTTTACTGTTTGCCGCGTCCGGCGCGCGGGCGCAAACGCCTGCATCGTCGCCCGCACCGTCGGGTTCAACGACCAGCGAGCCGCTCATTTTGTTCGGCGGATACAATGTAACGTCAAGCGTCGAACTCGGCGTGCGCGGCACCAGCATTCGCGGTGACGAGAACAAATACCGCAGCGATTTTAATTACGGAAACGGCTTTCGTCTTTTCGATTCAAGCTTCCTGCTCGAAAACAAAGACTCAAAGAGTCGCGCGATAGATTCGCTGCTGGTCACTACTTCCGGATGGAACGCCGACCCTTCGGGCTATACCCGAATCAGCGCCGAAAGAGACGGATTTTACCGTTTCGATTCAAATATCCGGCAGGTAACGTATTTCAATAATCTTGACAATCACGCCCGCAACGGACACATCGCGGACTTTAAGCACAATTTCGGAGATTTCGATTTGACGCTTTATCCGAACAGCGACAAGTTCCGCCTGCGGCTCGGCATGGGTTATAACGACTCGGAAGGAACCGGCAGCACGACGTCGCGCGCTTACAGCGACGAATTTTCAACGCCGTCGAGGATTAACAGCCATGCCACCGACCTGCGCGCCGGAGTTGATACGACTCTGTGGGGTTTTAATCTGTCGCTTTCGGGCGGCTGGCGCGATTTCAACGACAAAACGACTTACGGTTTTAATGTTCCGAATCCGGGTTATAACACGACCAACACGACCGTTTTATTTAACTTTGAGCGACAGCATCCGATCGAAGGCAACACCGGATACGGAATATTTAACGTCCAGCGCACGTTTGCCAAACGCTTAGACTTCACGGCGCGCGTCAGCTTCGCGCAGACGAACCGCACTTTCCAATTTTCCGAACTCATTACGGGACGCGACAACAGCAATAATATCGTCGATTCGGATAGATTCTTTATTCAAGGCGAGTCGCGTCGTCCCGAGTTCAGAACCGACCTCGGCGTGACCTATGCCGTGACGAAAAATTTCAGGGTTTCCGAAACGTTTACGTATAATATTTTCCACATCGACGGCGGCAACGCTTTTAACGAAGCGCTTTTCACGCGAACCGCGGCGGGCGGAGCGCGCGCGCCGGTCTTTACGAACACCAATTATTACCGCGTCACCGGTTTTGAACGCTACGCCAATCTAGTCGAAGGCGATTACCAGTTCGGCGACCGCTTCGGTTTTCATATCGGCTGGCGCTGGACGCGGCGGCGCGTCGATATGAACGGATTTAACCAATCGCTGCCGCCGGCAACGTCGACCGCGACGGGCTTAGGCTTTGAAGAAGTAGAAAACCAGACCAACGCATTTATCGGCGGATTCAAAGCCAAACCGGTGCGTAACTGGGTAATCTTCGGCGATATGGAATACGGCGATTCGGACAACGCTTTTACGCGTCTGGCGAATTACAAAGTCGCGAACTTCAGAATCCGCAGTCGTCTGAGCGTCAAACAATTCGTCTTCAGCGTCTCGGCGCTTTCCAAAGACAACGAAAACCCGTCGGCGACCATTCCCAATCCGCCGTCGGGTTACCCGACCGGAGAATTTATCGCCCACACGAAAAACCGGATGTTCTCGGCATTCGTCGATTGGACGCCGAACGGGAAATATTCGGTCAGCGGCGGCTATACCTTTCAACACCTGACGAGCGGAAGCGATATTGTCATTAATACCGGCTCGCTCGTCAGAGGCTTCAGCCAATACTTTATGCGCGACCATTACGCGTTCTTCAACTTTACGGCGCAGCCGTTCAAACGTTTTACGTTCTACGCCGGCTACAATCACAATAAAGACGACGGACAGGGCGATAGGATTTCGGTTCTGCCGAATCTTATTACCTCGTACCCGTTCAAGCTGCAAATCGCCGAATCTCGTCTGGCTTACCGGTTTACGAGAAATATCGAATGGCACGTCGGCTATCAGTACATCGGCTACAACGAAGCCCTGCAGCCGCTCTCGACAACCGGCAGCCCGCAGAATTATCATGCGCATCTCCCGTACACGTCAGTAAGAATCTATTTCGGAGGAGGTGAACGTTAATCTAAATTTGTTTGACAACGAAAAAGTGAAAGCCCGCCGAGGAAAAGTCGGCGGGCTTTCACTTTTTAATCGCGACAGGTTGCCGGGCATTAAGCCAGACCATTGCGCGCGATAACTTCTTTGTAAAACGCGGCGCTCAATTTCGGCGTTCGTTTCTGCGTGTTGTAATCGACGTAGTGCAGACCGAAACGATTCGTGTAGCCGTCCGCCCATTCGAAATTGTCCATCAGGCTCCACAGAAAATAGCCTTTGACGGGAATGCCTTCGGCGGTCGCGCGCTGCAGTTGAGTCAGGTAATTCCTCAGATACATCACGCGGTCGGTGTCGTAAACCGTGCCGTCCGCCGCCGGGATGTCGGACGACGAGCAGCCGTTTTCGGTAATGTAAATCTCTTTCGCGCCCCAGATTTTATTAACGTGGCGCGGTCCCCAGTACAGCGCTTCGGGTCCGATGGAAAGCCAGGACGAAGCCATGTGCGGGAACGATTTCGGGTGCGGAACGACCGCGAAACCCTGCGCTGAACCATCGGCGCGAACGTATGTCGGCGTGTAGATATTAATGCCGACAAAATCGAGCGGACCGGAAATGATTTTCAAATCTTCCGCCGTAAACTTCGGCGCGTCGCCGCCCGCGTTCGCCAGATAAAGGTCGGTGTATTTGCCTTCCTGAATGACGGTCATATACTGCGCGTTGAGCTCGCGCGTCGCGCGCGCCGCGGCTTCCGTATGTTCCGCCGTTTCGATGACCGGAACGCAGATGTTCATATTTTCCGCCAAACCGACCTTTGTGCCCGCTTTCGCACGGGCGCGAATCGCCTGCACCGCCAGCCCGTGACCGAGAACGGCGTGATGCCGCGTTTGATTAAACCGCGCGGGCGGAAGTTTTAGTCCGGGCGCGTGGATGCCGATGCGGTAACCGAGTTCGACAAACGCGCCGAATTCGTTAATCGTAAAAAAATGCTTCACGCGGTCGGACAGTTTTTCCGCCGTGTAGCCGGCGTAATCGGCAAACGCTTTCGACGTGTCGCGCGATTCCCAGCCGCCGTTTTTATCCTGCAGCGCCTGCGGCAAATCCCAGTGATAGAGCGTCGCAAACGGCTCGATGCCGTTTTTCAAAAGTTCATCGACCAGCCGACTGTAAAAATCCAAGCCTTTCGCGTTCGGCTGTCCCGCGCCGTCGGGAAAAATACGCGACCAGGCAATCGAAAAACGATAGGTTTTGACGCCCATCGATTTCATCAGCTGCACGTCTTCCTTGTAACGATGATAATGGTCGTCCGCCACGTCGCCGGTCGCGCCTTCGACCGTTTTGCCCGGCGTGTGCGAGAAAGTATCCCAAATTGTCGGTCCGCGTCCGTCTTCCTTAACCGCGCCTTCGACCTGGTACGAAGCGGTTGCGCTGCCCCACAAAAAATCTTTCGGAAACTTCCCCGCATTATTTTGCTGCGCCTGTTCAATCTCCGTAGACACGGCTCCGGCAGCCGGAAGTGCGGTCGCCCCGAGCGCAGCCGAACCGACAATTTTTGCGAAATTACGTCGCGAAAATCTCATTTAATTTTCTCCTTTTTACTGTTTTAAGAATTGACCGCAGAAATATTTTGCTTGACGCGCGGCGATTTGTAAAGATTCGCCGCGTGACTGCGCGTGAGCGCGCGGCGCGCGAATCACAATTGAATTTTCGAGAACAGGTAGCCGCCGAGAATTAAAAACAAAACCGCGACGCCGCCGAGCACGGACGCGTTCAGAAGCGCGTCAAACTGGCTCGCGCCGATAAGCGCGCCGCGCAGCCCGTCGATGCCGTACGTCAAAGGGTCGATGCGGGTCACGAAACTCAAGATTTTCGGCAGCCCGCTGAGCGGAAACAGCGCCCCCGACAAAAAGAAAATCGGCATCACCAGAAAGTTCATAATAAGCTGAAAGCCCTGCATATCTTTCAAAATCGAACCGATTGCCATGCCCAGCCCGCTAAAGACGATTGCCGTCAAAATCATAAAAAGAAACGCGAGCGGAAGTTCAAGGAAACTCACCGGGCGAAAACCGGCGATGAGGCAAACCGTCATCACCAGTAATCCTTGAATCGTCGCGACGGTCGCGCCGCCCAGGGTTTTGCCGATCATCACCGTAATGCGCGGTACGGGCGCGACCAGCGTTTCTTTGAGAAATCCGAACTGCCTGTCCCACAATAAACCGATGCCCGAAAAAACCGACGAGAACAAAACGGTCATTCCGATGACGCCGGGCGCGACGAACTGCAGGTAACTGCCGTTTCCAGCCTTTTGAAAAACCGGTCCGAGACCGAAGCCGAGCACGAGCAGGTAAAGAAGCGGCTGTCCGAGCGAGGCGACGATTTGCGCTTTCGACCGCGTATAGCGTTTCAGCTCGCGCAGCCACAGGATATAAATTGCGTTCATCTTTAACGTCGCCTCCACATATTTGCGATTTGCCGCATCTGCGCGGCGGAATCCGCTTTTTCGTCGCGAACGGTCGAGCCGGTCAAAGCCAGAAAAGCGTCTTCCAGCGAATCCGTCCCGGTTTGCTCTTTTAGTTCTTCAGGCGAGCCTTGCGCGATGATTTTGCCGTGGTCGATAACGGCGATGCGCCCGGCGACGCGCTCGGCTTCGTCCATGTAATGGGTCGTGAGAAAAACCGTCACGCCTTCCTCTTTATTTAAGTTTTTAACGTGTGTCCAGAGCTGATTGCGGCTCTGCGGGTCGAGTCCTAAGGTCGGTTCGTCGAGGAAAAGAATCTTCGGCGTATGCAGAAAGCCGCGCGCGATTTCAAGCCTCCGTTTCATTCCGCCCGAAAACTCTTTGACGTAAGCGTCGCGCCGCTCCCAAAGCTCGAATAATTTCAAAAGCATCTCGGTTCGCTCGTGCCGAATTTTACGCGGAACATGATACAGAACGCCGTGCAATTCCATATTTTCGAGCGCCGTCAGCTGGTCGTCGAGACTCGGGTCCTGGAAAACGATGCCGAACCTGCGGCGCGCTTCGTTCGGCGTCAGCGTCGGGTCGAGACCGTCGAGCGTAATGCGCCCGCCCGTCGGTTTCAGAAGCGTCGTCAGCATCTTGATGGTCGTCGTTTTGCCCGCGCCGTTCGGTCCCAGAAAAGCAAAAATTTCGCCCGTTTCCACTTCAAACGAAACGTCGTCAACCGCCGCCGCGTCGCCGAATTTTTTCACCAGATTTTCAACCTTTATCATCTATCGTGTCTTCCTTTTAGTTAAAAAAATTATACTATTGACAGCCGTAATCCGCCGAAGCGGCTTGTCACAAAAAATAAATGCGCGGTGTTTTATGTTTGAATTGCTTAAAAAAATTCAAAGTAAACCCTTTATCCAAACAAAAACCATTCAGGAGAGCTATGAAACTTTACCGGAAAAATCTTAAACGTCTTCTAATTCCTAAAGGTCAGCAATATTTAATAAGGATTTTTACGCTGACGGCAATCTTATACGCAATTTTACCGCCGGCGATTCCGGCTCAAACCAATAAACCGGAAGTCGCGCCGCAAGCGAACGTGCCGGTCGCGGATTATCACGCGCATATCTGGAGCCTGAACGCGTCGGCGCTCGTCACCGACCCGCTTTTGCCGGCAATCGAGCTGCCCGAAGAACTTAACCGGCTACTGCGCGACCGGGAAAAGTTCGGCGGCAAAGACAAAAATATAACGGCTCTGACAGATTTATACACGAAAGACGTGCTCGTGCTCGACCCGACGCGTCCCGCGTGGCTTTCGGGCAGCGCGGCGCTCAGATTCGCAACCGAAAATATGACCGTTGCCCGCTTAATACCGACCAGATACGAAATCGGCGGCGCTCACGGTTTCATCGCCGGTTACGAGGCGGAAGGCGAAGGCGCGGCGGCGGAATACGTCTCGAATTTTCTTTACGCCGTCAGAAAAGAGACGGACGGTAAATGGCGCATCGCGTCGGAAGTCATCACCGTGGGTGGTCCGCCCACGCCGAAATCCGCAACGCCCGAACAGCTTATTAAAGAACTCGACGCCGCCGGAATCCGCCGCGCCGCCGTTCTCTCGACCGCTTACTGGTTCGGCAATCCGCGCCGCAGCGTGGCGGACGAATACGCGAAAGTAAAAGCGGAAAACGACTGGGTCGCCGAGCAGGTCGCGCGTTATCCCGACCGGCTGGTCGGTTTTTTCAGCTTTAACCCGCTGAAAGATTACGCGACGGAAGAAATCAACCGCTGCGCGAAAAATCCGGCTTTCAAAGGCATCAAGCTGCACCTGGGAAATTCGATGGTTGACGTTCTCAAGCCCGAACACGTCGAAAAGCTCCGCGCCGTTTTCCGCGCCGCCAACGAAAAGCGAATTCCCATCATCATTCATCTCTGGACATCGTTCGGCAATTACGGACGCGCGCACGCCGAAGCTTTTTTGAACCGGATTCTGCCCGCGGCGCCTGACATTCCGATTCAAATCGCGCATATGGGCGCTTCGGGACCAGATTATCACTCGGACGAAGCCTTTGAAGTCTATGCGACAGCCGCTGAGAAAAAAGACCCGCGCATGAAAAACGTCTATACGGACGTCGCCAGCATGGTCACGCGCAAGACGCGCCCCGAAGTAATTGAACTCGTCGCCAGGCGCCTGCGCCAATTCGGTTTGAGCCGCGTTCTTTTCGGCTCGGACTTTGCGCCCGGCGGAACGAACGAGCCGCCCGCGACCGCCTGGGAATCGTTTCGGCGACTGCCGTTTACGAAAGACGAGTTCAGAGCGGTCGCCGGCAACGTCGCGCCGTATCTGCCGCGCTAATTTCTATTTCGACCCGCCGCGATAGATTGCCGCAAATCGGAGTTGTGTCCGATTTGCGGCAATCTTCTTTTTATCGCCGAAAGATTTAACGTCAATGAAGCCTAAACGGCACGGCTCGACGGCGCGTTTATTTCCGTTAGTTTGACGGCTTATATTTTTCGTAAAATGTCCGGTAGCCCAGCAGCCGCGCCGTCGGACCGATGACGAAAAACAGCGCTTTTTGCAAAAATACGGGCGGAGCGGCGAGCCAGCTGTCGTATTTCGGCGCGAATCGCGACATTTGCAGAATGGCTTTCGGCAGGCTGTTGTTCGATTCCGATTCGTCGAAAAAACCGTAAGCCTGCGTGAGAAAGACCGAAAACGGTTCGGGTATGCCGAATTCCGGCGTCAGCGGTCCTTTGACGACGACCGGCGCGTCCGTCTCGTTGAAAGGTTTGTGCGGCGTATTAGGTGAAACCAAAAATGTCTCGCCCGGGCGAAGAAGTTTCTTTTCACCGTTCACCAATAATGTCAGCGTGCCTTCGGCGACCATAAAATTTTCGGAAAAGGTCGTGTGAATATGTTCGGGCGGTCCGGCGGCGTGCGGCTCAAGCACGAGTTCGAGCCAAAACAAACCGTTTTCGCGTTTCAGAATCGTCTGCCGAAAGCCTTCGGATTTGCTCACAAACACGTAGCCTTCGGGCGGGTAATATTCCGCGCCCGCTTCGGATTCGGGAAAAATAACTCTATCGAGCAGCGCGCCAACTAGAATATACGCCGCAACGAAACCTAAAACGCACAAAAACAGTTTCTTTATTTTCCCGTTTCTTTTAGACATATTTTTTTGAAACCATTTATTACAGGCGATTTCGTTTCCTGATAAAAGTGTAAACAGCTCCGGCGATAAGCGCCGTAATGAGAGCTAATATTCCGTAGAGCAGATAATTACTGCCCGCCTGTTTATTCGCGCCGACATCGACGGGCGCATCTTTTTTGTTGATTTCCTTTGGCTTTGCGCCAAACTCGAACGCCAGATTATTGACTGCTTTAGCGTGTTCCGGCGTTCTTAAAACGGCGAACGCGCGGCTTAAATCAACCAGCAAATCGGCGACGACCGGTTCGGGCGGCTTGATGAATTCCAGTCTTTCGTGAAGTTGGTAGGCAAGCGCGTCTTCAATCTCGTTTAAGTTTTTTTTCTGCCCGAGATAATCCGTCGTAAAGATTTCCGGCGCCGGTTTTTCGTTCGTGCCGAAATCGGTTTCCAGAACCGAATGATATTTGAGCCAATCGGGGTCTTGCTCCATCGCGAGCTTTGCTTCGAGGATTTTGACGTGCAGCCATTCGGTTCCGTAATGCGATTCGCGTTTTCTGTTAACGCCTTCCTTAATCCATTCCAGCGCCTTCCGGTTCTCGCCGTTTAATTCGTAAGCCGTGCCGAGATTGGCGGCAACCGCGTACTGCCCCGGAGATTTTCTTTCCAATTCTTCTAAAATTGCGATTGCCTCTTCGACCTGCCCGAGATGAACGAGCGCGACGGCTAAATCGTTACGAATTTCAAGAGTAAAAATACTCCCCGGCAAATTGTCGTTTTTCCGCTTTTCAAGGTCGCCGCGCACTTTTTCCCAATACGCCGCGGTTTCATGCGCCCTTAAATTTTTCAAAAACTCCGCCGCCGGCACGCCGTCAACTCTTAGGCGCTCGCCGCCGACTACTCGACCAACCGACTGCAAACAGGCGTCAGCCTCAAACGCGCAAACACAAATCATCAAAAGCGGCAAAATAAACGAGATTAAAAATTTCATATTCAATTGTTTCGGAGAACATTTTCCCTGAATACTTCAGACAACAAATGACATCGATTGTTCCAATTAAAAACAGATTACTAAAATCTCTCGAAAAGGGTTGTTTTTAAGACAAAAGCATAGTACACCAACTCGGCTTTAAGATACTAGTTTTAAGGACTAAGAACACAAGGAGATGTCCGCGATTGAAAAGCAGCTT
>DASWRC010000019.1:0-5544 GCA_036403375.1 Pyrinomonadaceae bacterium | reverse complement strand
CAGGATTGAACTGATATGCCGTTATATGAAACAAACTATTAGTTTTATTCATTTTTCTTAGCTTCCACTTTTCGTTCCATCTTTTCTTTGTTTAACTTTTAACTTCAAAGTGGGTGGCTCAACTTTTTCTGTCGGAACTTTAGGCTCGTCAGATTTTGAAACAAAAAGTGAACTATCTCCATCCTTTTCTCTACTCCAAATTTCAAAAACTGTACTCCATTCAACTATTTGTTTTTTCTCATCTATCTTGGATGGAATACCAAAAAATACTCTTAACAGTCCTTCCTCTGAATTACCGGAATGAGCTAGAATTAGATTTGTACAATGAATGTCACTTATTTCATGATCTTCACTGTTCATCTCTGCAAATAAAAATCTTTGAGTAAGATTGGCTTTAGTTAATTCATATGCACCAACTCTATTATTAGGAAAGGAAAAACGGGGATCAATATCAAGAGTATCTCCAACTTTATAAGTTGCAATTCTGTATTTTTCTATTTGCATTAGAAATCTCGGACTTCTCGAAAGTATTTCTAACCAATCTTCTTTGTAAGACAGCTCCGAAAGGAAATGTGTATTAGATTTATAAACCATAAGCCCAAATACCATTCCATCATGCCCTACTTGAGGAGCGAAATAGTCAGCACTACTTTCGTAGGCTCGCCCTAAGCAATCAACTAACTTTTCATTTCTCTCTGGTACAAATACTCTCTGTAAAAAGTTCAAAGTTTCCGACATTCTAATAAATATCCTCCATGTGAAATTCAAGATAAACTAAAAAATGCACATTTGCAAGTAAAAAATTAAGTGAACTGCGCAATTAGTAAAAAAAAATTAAGTGCGTCAAATATTTAAACAAAGTGCTAAACCTAATTATTAAAAAATTACTAAATCACCCTTCGGCGCGTTCGGCGAGTTCTGCCCAGCGTTCGATATTCTTTTCCAGTTGTTCGTTTAAGGTGCGCTGTTCGGTGACGAGCGCGTTTAGTTTGTAGGCGTCGGTGGCGAATTGTGCAAGCTCGCGGTCGATTTGGGCAAGGCGCGCTTCCGCCAAGGGAATTTCGTTCAGGAGCGCTTCGAGTTCGCGGTTTTCTTTGAACGAGAGTTTTGCGGATTTGGGTTTTTCGGTTTGAGCGGTTTGCGCCCTTACTGTCGTGCGGGCTTCGGCAATTTCTGCCGTTTCGCGCCCGGTGATTTCGAGATAGGCGGAATAATCGCCGGGGAATTCGCGGATTTTGCCGGCGCTCTCGAATTTGAAAATCGTGTCGATGGTGCGGTCGAGAAAGTACCGGTCGTGGCTGACGACGATGAGCGCGCCGGCAAAATCGTCGAGGTATTCTTCGAGCGCGATGAGCGTCGGGATGTCGAGGTCGTTGGTCGGCTCGTCGAGTAATAAAACGTTCGGCTGCGCCATCAGGATTTTCAGCAGGTAAAGCCGCCGCCGCTCGCCGCCCGAAAGATTGGCGATGAAGGAATACTGCGCTGCCGGCGGAAAGAGAAATTTTTCGAGCATCTGCGACGCCGTGATTTGATTTCCGTCTGCGGTCGAAACGTATTCCGCCGTTTCCTTGATGTAATCAATCACGCGCTGTTCTTCGCTGAGCGCGCGGCTTTCCTGGTCGTAATAGCCGATTCGGACGGTTTGCCCGGTTTCGACCTGTCCGGCGTCGGGCGCGATTTTACCGTTGATGATTTCAAGCAGCGTCGTTTTGCCCGCGCCGTTTGCGCCGATGATGCCGAGGCGGTCGTCGCGTTTGAGAAAGTAGGAAAAATCGTCAATCAGCGGGCGCGCGCCGTAGGATTTCGAGATGTGTTCGAGCTCGATGATTTTTGTTCCCAGGCGTTTCGCGCCGATGGCAATATCGATTTCCGATTTGGCTTTTTCTTTCGGCTGATTTATCAATTCATACGCGGCTTCGACGCGGTGTTTCGACTTGCGGGTGCGCGCCTTTGCGCCGCGACGAAGCCACGCGAGTTCTTTTTTGATGAGCTGTTCGCGTTTGTGGTCTTCGACGGCGCGCAGGGTTTCCTGCTCTTCCTTTTTTTCCAGATAATAAGCGTAATTTCCGGCGAAAGACTGTACCGCGCCGCGTTCGATTTCAAGGATTCTGTTCGTCACGCGGTCGAGAAAATAACGGTCGTGCGTGACGAGCAGGAGCGTGCCCGTATAGCGTTTCAAATAATCTTCGAGAAATTCGATAGTGTCGGCGTCCAGATGATTCGTCGGCTCGTCGAGAATCAAAATGTCGGGTTTAAAGATTAATTCATGCGCCAGCGCGACGCGTTTTCGCTGCCCGCCCGAAAGCGTTTTCATACGGGCGGAAGTGTCCGTAATGCCGAGGCGCGTTAAAATCGTTTTCGCGTTCGTCTCGATTTCCCAGCCGCCCGAAATTTCCAATTCGTGCTGTAACTGCGAGACTTTTTCGAGCAGTTTTTGATTCGCGCCGTCCGTTTCCAAATCAAGACACGCGGTTTCGTAATCGCGAATCAGACGCATGACGCCCGAACTCGCGGCAAAAATCGTTTCGATGACCGTTTTCTCGTCGTCGAACTGCGGATTTTGAGCCAGATATGCAAGCGTTTTACCGCCGGCGCGCACGACCTTTCCGGTGTCGGGCGTTTCCGCCCCGGCGACAACGCGCAAAAAGGTAGTTTTGCCCGAACCGTTCGCGCCGATAATGCCGATTTTGTCAGTCTCTTCGAAACCCAACTGGACATTCTCGAAAAGCGGCTTGATGCCGTAATTTTTCGAGACGTTCTCAAGCGAAAGGATATTCATAATTTGCTTAAAATCTGTAAAGGACGAGAATTAGTTTTTTCGCGGCTTTTAATCCGCACCGACTATCTTTTGAAATAATAAGGCATCTTCGAGCATAAACCTATTGTTGAAAAAAACGTACGACTTCTCTCTGCCCGCCGGCAAAAGCTCCGTCAGGTCTGAGAGCTCTTCTTCTTCGTACTGGTAACGGAAACCGGAGCGACCGTGCAGGCGGTAATAACATTTTGCGGGCGTCACGCTCGCCGCCGCAAACGGGTCGACGGCGTGCCATAAATCGAGGCTTTCGCAAATGTCGCGGACGATTTCCGCATTCCAATCGCCGCGCGGTTCCCATGCAAAATTCAAATCGTTTCTTTCAACCGATTCAAAAAACTTTTCCAGATTTTCGATGTTTTCCCCGTTTTGACGGAAGCTCGCCGGGCATTGAAACAATATGGTTTCGGCGCGCAATGCCCGCGCACAGGCAAGCGTCACGTCCCATGCCTCGCGGACGGTTTCGGTCGGCTTGAAATATCCGGCTTCGGCACGTTCGTTTTCGGTGAGCTGTTTTTTCAGTCGTTTATAAGTCGGGCTTTTCGCCTCGTGCGTGATAAGCTGCCACGCTTTTAATGTAAATTCAAAGTCTGCGGGAACTTCCGCGCGCCATTTTTCGAGCGTCTTTATCTGCGGCGGCTGATAGAAAGTATGCTGAACTTCGACCGTATGAAGAAGCTCGGCATATTCCGTTTTATTCGCGCGAAAACCGCAAGTGCCTATCTGAACGTTTGTTTTCATAAAACTTAAAATTTTTAAGCTTGTTAATTTCCAGGTAAGAGAATTTCAACGCCGGTGACGCCGGTTTTTAAAGTAAAAAATAAAGTAATAAAAAATCCTTTGCGGCTTTGCGCTAAAGCAGCTCTTCTCCGTTCGCAAAAATCCTCTCGATTGCCTCGCGCATTCGCCGCGTGTGCGAGCCTTCCCAGTAAACTTTATTGCAGAGCGTGCAGAACCGGAAGGTTACTTGAGTTTCCCGGACGCGCGGCGGCGCGTTTTCCGTGATTTCCCGCGTTTCAGCCCTCCGCAGACGCGTGTTGCAAACCAGACAGCGCGTGAAGAATTCCGTCGGTTTCGACAGATTGAAACGATTGACGACTTCCGCAAACTGCGCCAGCGGTGCTTCGTTCGCGAGAAGCAGCACGTTATCGGCGCGAAATTCCAGCAAGATACGTTTGTCGAGCGTTAACACGAAACGCTTTTCTTCGATCGCGCGGCGGATTAAATCGGCGTCCCCGATAGCGTCTTCCCACGCCGTGTCAATCCCGATTGCCCGCAGCCAGCGGACGACGCTCGCAACGTTGACGTCGGCGAAAAACCTGATTTCCGCGTTTTTGGGCAGATTCAGACGATGTTCGAGCCCGACGCGCGCGCCGCAGGCGCACGAAATCGTCCGTCCGAACTGAAAAAGCGTGACATCATACTGCCGCCCGCATTTTACGCAAGTTACCGCCATCAATCACCCGGGCTTTATTTTATCGCGACCCGACCAAAATGCACGACGTCCGGCGGTCGATTTGCGTATTAAAGCTTTCTTTCGGCGGCGGGAAAACCAAATAATATTTATCAACGTATATAAGCCCATGATTCGCAGATTTCTCTTGATAATTCTCGGTTGCGGCTTATTCGCCGGCGGAGCTGTCCGCGGGCAGGAAATCAAAGCAACGGTTCGCGGCGAGACGGGAAAACGGATCGACGATTATTTGACTTCGCTGGTCGATAAAGGTTTTTCCGGCGCGGTTTTGGCGGCGAAGAAAGACCGTATATTTCTCGCCAAAGGTTATGGTTTTGTTGATCGGGAAAAACGGGTTCCGGTCACGCCGGCGACGGTTTTTCCAGTCGGTTCGGTCACCAAACAGTTTACGGCTGCCGCCGTCGTTAAACTTGAAATGCAGGGCAAATTAAAGTTTTCAGACTCGATTGCGAAATATTTAAATGATGTTCCGGCGGACAAAGCGAAGATTACGATTCATCAGCTCCTGACGCATTCGTCGGGAATTCCGGGCAGCGTCGGGCGCTGTACGCAGGAGATGAAGCGCAATGAGTTCGTCAAAATGGCTTTGAATTCGACGCTCGATTTTGAACCGGGAACGCGATACAACTATTCGAACGCGGGTTATAATCTGCTCGCGGTGATCGTCGAGACGGCTTCGGGCGAGGAGTTCGAAGAGTACGCCGGTAAAAATCTGTTTGCGCCCGCCGGTCTCAAACAAACGGGAATATTCGTTCCGAAATACGCCCTCGACAACATCGCCGTCGGTTACCGGGACGGAAAAAAATGGGGGAACGTTTACGAGAAATTGTTTGATTACGATTACCCCGACCGAAAATTCTACGGTTACGAGTTTTGCGGTCGCGGCTCGGGCGGAATGCTTTCGACCATCGGCGATTTGTACCGGTGGCACAAATCGTTTGCCGGCGAGAAGGTCTTTTCAAAGGCGTCGAAAGAAAAAATATTTGCGTCCTACGTCCGTGAAGGCGAAGGCGCGACCTCGTTTTACGGTTACGGCTGGGCGATTTTCACGACGCCGCGAAAAACAAAATTAATCGCCCATAACGGCAACGTTAACGATGTTTTTGAAGCCGATTTTCGTCGTTACACGGAAGAAGACGTCGTTCTGATAATCATCACCAACTCGCTTTATCTGGAACAGGGCGCGATAAAGATTAGCCCGCAAATCGCCAAAATCATATTTGATAATCCAGGCAAATAATTTTGGATTTCGGATTTT
>DASWRC010000018.1:0-72936 GCA_036403375.1 Pyrinomonadaceae bacterium | reverse complement strand
CTATACAATCCGGACAACGGTGTGACGCGCAATTTTATGCCGCACCTGTGGATGTTTCTGCTTCAGTCATTGACGCCTGCCGGGCATGAAGTCGTGCTCATCGACGGCAATGCCAAAGCTCTGACGCGCGACGAGCTGGTCGCTTTCTGCCGATCGGAAAACATCTCGCTGGTCGGCATCGGCGCGATGACCCGAATGGTCGCCCGCGCTTACCTGGTTGCCGACGCGCTGCGCGAAGCCGGCATCCGCGTCGTGATGGGCGGACCGCACGTCACCGAATGTCCCGACGAAGCTTTGGGCAAGACCGGCGGCAAGCGTCATGCCGATGCGGTCGCGCTCGGCGAGGCTGATTCTTACTGGGCGCGCATTGTCGAGGATGCGGCGCGCGGCGAGCTGCAGGAGCTTTACCAGCCCGAGACCGACGCCAAGGGCAACGACGTCAAACCGTCGCTCCAGCCTTACCCGCACATCCCCTGGGAAACTCTGGATTTGGAACAGTTCTCTCTGGTGCCGAAGCTTCTGCGCTCGGTGATGTCGAAGATGGGCGCCGGCTGGGGCAAGTTCTTCGTCGTCCCGATCGAAACCGGCAGAGGCTGTCCCTACGGCTGCGAGTTCTGCACGGTGACCGGCTTTTTCGGCGATTCGATTCGCTTTCGCACCAACGAGAGCGTGATCGAAGAATTGCTCAGATTAAAGCAGCGCGCGCGCAAAGAAAAAGGACAGATCGCCGTCTTTTTTATCGACGACAACTTAGCCATCAACAAGAAGCGTCTGAAATCGCTGCTTCGCGACATTATCGCGGCGGATGCTCAATTGCCGTGGGTCGCACAAATCAGCGCCAATCTTTTAGCCGATGAAGAGCTCGTCGATTTGATCGCCGAAGCGGGCGGCAAATGGATCTTTATCGGGATGGAATCGATCGACCCGCAGAATATGGCGGACGTCAATAAAACGTTTTCCAAACCGGCGAATTACCGCGACGTTCTCGAAGGCTTGAAGCGGCGCAATATATATGCGATAACCTCGTTTATTTTCGGGATGGATAATGACACCGAAGGCGTTGCCGACCGGACGGTCGCCGAAATCGAATCGTGGGCGCCGGGACTGCCCGTCTTCGGACAATTGACGCCGTTTCCCGCGACGCCGCTCTATGAAAGATTAGCCAAATCCGGGAGGCTCGAACGCCCGCAGCACTGGCTCGATTTCGCGCCGTTCGTGATGGCGCACAATCCTTTGAAGATGACGATCGACGAGGCGAAGGCGGAAACATTCCATGCCTGGCAGCGCTCTTATTCACCGGAAAGAAACCGGGAAGCGATTAATGCGCTCAAGGAGGCGCCGGTCGAAGTGAAAATCTCGCACCTGGTCGCGCGGCTGTTTTTTCGGGGCATCTATTTTCCGCAGATGAGCAAGCGGGCGTGGCTCAAACTGCTGCTCGATAACCGGCGGACAATCACAAGCCTCGCCAAAGAAGGCTTCAACACCTGGCGCAAAGCGCGGCGCAAGCAAAAAATCGTCTCGGAAACCGTGCCGACCGCCTAGGCTTTATTGGCTTTTGTAACTTTAAGACGCCCGAACTCATTCAAAAGCGAGAGGAGTTTTTCGACGGCGCGGTCGTGTGCCGCGCCGTTTGAGGCTAAAATGCCGTTATGATTTTGAACGTCCGTAAAATCATAGCGAATTCGCGCGCCGAAAAGGTCGGTCATGCGCCCGCCGGCTTCTTCGAGGATAATCTGCGGCGCGCAGGAATCCCAGAACTTTGTGCGCGGGCTGAGGTGAATGTACAAATCCGCTTCGCGGAGCGCAATCAGCCCGACTTTCAACCCGACCGAGCCGCGCTGGATTTCACTTTTTAATCCCAACTCTTCGATAATCCGGTGCATTTTCGGGCTGCGATGATTGCGGCTCGATGCGAGATTCATCGTCGTAAAATCGGTTTTGCCGGAAACCTGAAGGCGTTTCGGCTCCGTCTCGCCTTCGATTAGAAACGCGCCTTCGCCTTTGACGGCGTAAAATAACTGGTTGTAAACCGGCAGAAAAACTACTCCGAGAACGGCTTCACCCTTTTCGGTCAGACCGATTTGGACGCCGAAATCGCCGTCCTTGTTGAGAAATCCCCAGGTGCCGTCAATCGGGTCGATTATCCAAACCTTATCTGACGAAATACGCGTTTTCATATCGTCGGCTTCTTCCTCGGACAAAATCGCGTCCGCCGGAAAGCGTTCAGCCAAACCTTCGACAATTATACGGCTGGCGGTTTTATCGGCAATCGTGACGGGTTCCGAGTAATTATCCGCGCCGAGTTTTTGTTCGGCAATGATTTCAAGCGCGTAAAATTCCAAAATTCGCGCGCCCGCGCGGCGTGCAAGGTCAATCGCGACATCTAATTCTTTTTCCAACATTACTTTCAAGTGTAAAACGGAAAACGGAAAATGGAAAATTCAAGAGACTTCCTGCCATTTTCCATTTTCCGTTTTCCGTTTTACACTTTATATCTATGGCAGAAAGTTTAGCATTTTCAAAAACTTCGGACAGAAAAACCATCTATGACGAAATCGTGCCGCAAATCGAGGCGCTCTGTGCGGGCGAGACCGATTTGGTCGCGAATCTGGCAAATATCACGGCGGCTGTGCGCGAAGCCTTCGGTTTTTTCTGGGTCGGCTTTTACCTGAAAAAGGGAAATCAGCTTGTTTTAAGTGCGTTTCAGGGACCGATTGCCTGCACGCGGATTGATTTTGAGAGGGGCGTCTGCGGTCATGCGTACACGACCCGCCAAACGATTGTCGTGCCGAACGTTGATGAATTTCCCGGTCATATCGCGTGCGCGTCCGCGTCGAAATCCGAAATCGTTTTGCCGATTTTTGAAAAATCAGGCGAAGTCTTCGGCGTGCTCGACGTTGACAGCGACAAGTTGGACGATTTTTCGCAGTTCGATGCGGAAGGTTTGCGGCGAATCGTAAAAATTATTGAAGGTTTTATTTAATTATCCACAGATGAACACAGATTAACTCAGATAAAAATCAAAAATAAATCTGTGTCTATCTCCGGTTCATCTGTGGACAGAAATATATGGCAGACAAATTTGCAACGGCTGAAGGTACGAAAAAATATTCTCAGAGATTTCCGAATGCGGCAGGCGGGCATTTTCGCGCGGCGCAAGGTCTGACACTTTCGTCAATCGGCATCGGCACTTATCTCGGGAATTGGGACGCGGCGACGGATGAAAATTATGTAAATGCGATTACAAAGTTTGTTGAATCGGGCGGCAACGTCATCGACACGGCGGCGAATTATCGTTTTCAGCGCAGCGAGCGAAACATCGGTCAAGCCTTGCGGAACTTACGCGAAAAAGGTTTCTCGCGCGAAGAGATTTTCATTTCGACGAAAGGCGGATATTTGCCTTTTGACGGCGCGCCGCCCGATGACGTGCGCGCGTATTTTCAACGGGAATTCGTCGATAAAGGCATCGCGACGACAGAGGATTTGGTGTCGGGAAGTCATTGCATGACGCCCGCCTACCTGCAATCGCAGATTGACCAATCGCTTGCGAATATGAATCTGGACGCGGTCGATTTGTTTTATGTTCATAATCCCGAATCGCAATTAAGCGCGGTCGATAAATACACGTTTGAAGCGCGGCTTGCGAAGGCGTTCGAGCGCCTGGAAGAAAATCGCGCCGAGGGGAAAATTCGTTTTTACGGCGCGGCGACGTGGAACGGTTTCCGCGTTCCGCCCGATGATAAAAGCTATCATTCGCTCGAAAGAATGGTCGGTATAGCGCGGGCGGTCGGCGGCGACGAACACGGATTTAAATTCATTCAACTGCCCTTTAATCTGGCGATGCCCGAAGCCTCTGTGTTCAAAAATCAGGCGGTCAGCGGCAAGGTTTTTGCGCCCGTCGACGCCGCTGCAAACCTGGGCGTCGCGGTGATGTGCAGCGCTTCGATTTTGCAGGGCAAACTGGCGCACGGCATTCCGTTTCACATTCGCGAGCTTCTCGGAAACCCGACGACCGACGCGATGACGAGCATTCAGTTTGTCCGTTCGACGCCGAACGTAACGACGGCGCTGGTGGGAATGAGCCGTCTGGCGCACGTTGACGAAAATATAGAATTGGTTAAACTGGAGCCGGCTGCCGAAGAAAACTATCGACAATTATTTCAGACCGCCGGAGAAAGCTGATGGAAAGCGAACGAATAGAAAATTACACGGAATTCTGGAATTTTTACGTGCGGGAACATAGTCAGCCCGCGACGCGCCTGCTGCATTTCGCCGGCACCTCGCTCGGGTTGATTTTGCTGGTTTGGATAATCCGCAGCGGCAGCTGGCTTTATCTTCCCGCGTGTTTCGTCGTCGGTTACGCGTTCGCGTGGTTCTCGCATTTCGTGATTGAAAAAAACAGACCGGCAACCTTCAAATATCCGCTCTGGTCGTTTATCTCCGACTACAAAATGATGTTCTACATGCTGACGGGGAGAATGAACGCCGAGGTCGAGCGCGTTTCAAACAAGTAAAAAGTGCGGCTTTGTCTGCTTCGGAAAATAAATGTATGATTAATATAAGTAATAATTTTGTTATTCATGAAAATATTTACTTCTATTGTAAGGCAAAACTGCGCGCGCTGGCTTTTTATCTTCGGCGTGCTGGCAGGATTGTTTTTTTCGAGCGGGGAAGGCATCCAGCTGCTGCCGTTTCCGGTTGCCGAAGGCGCTAATCTTAAAGTTAACGCCTCCGTTCCCGAAGTAAATTCGAAGTCCTACGCTTTTTCAGTTTTCAGCTCCCGCAATTATTCGGCGCTCCTTAAAGCCAAATTTCAAAAAGACATCTCTCAGTATTTATCCGGCGAGTCTCTGACCTTCGAACGCTCGGACGCGCGCGCGAAGCGGCGTCTGCCGGCGGCTCAGATTTGGCGCCAATCGAACCTTCTTCCGCGCGGCTCGCTCGTCCCTAATTCCCGCTCAAAGCGTGCGCCGCCCGTCATCTAACTTCATACAAATTAAAGTTCAAAATTTCGGCGCGCCAATCAACGAATAATTGCCGCCGAATCCCGGTTTTTCTATTCATTCCAGAGACCTCAAAGCGCTTCTTGAAAGTTAAACCGGAACTATCAGGGGTCGGTCAACCGCTCGCCAAAGCTCCTGGCGAGAAATCATGTTTACCGGCAGGGATTTTTAGGGGGATATTAAAATGCACACACCGCCGCTGTTTGGCGATTTATTGATTATTTTACTGGTTTCCGTGCCGGTCGCCGTTGCGTGCCTGCGGTTGAAACTGCCGCTGCTGGTCGGCTTGATGCTCACGGGAATCGTCATCGGACCTTACGGATTGGGATTAATTAAAGAGCTCGAAGCCATCGAGATTCTCGCCGAAATCGGCGTCATGCTGCTTCTTTTTACGATCGGGCTCGAATTCTCGCTGCGCCGCCTGCGCGAGATGAAAAGGCTTGTGCTGATCGGCGGCGGGCTGCAGGTCGCGCTGACAATCGCCGCCGTCACAGTCGTCGTGATTCTTTTCGGGCGCGGGCTGAATCAGGCGATATTTTTCGGCTTTCTGGTCGCGCTTTCGAGCACGGCGATCGTCTTAAAAAGTTATGCCGAGCGCAAGGAGACGGACGCGCCGCACGGGCGCGCCGGCGTCGGAATCCTGCTTTTTCAGGACATCAGCATCGTTTTGATGATGCTGCTCGTGCCGGTTCTGGGCGGAAAAGACGCCGCTTCGTTCGGCGCGATCGCCGCCAAGCTCGGCGGGTCGCTTTTAGGTTTGATAGTGATTGTCGCGGGCGCTTGGTTTCTCGTGCCCGTCATGCTCAAACAAATCGTCGGCTTAAAAAGCCCGGAAGTCTTACTGCTGCTCGTCGTTCTTTTGTGTCTGGGAATCTCGTTCGTGACGGCGCAGTTCGGTTTGTCGCTCGCATTGGGCGCGTTTATCGCCGGAATGGTTTTAGCCGAGTCCGATTTCAGTCACCAGGTGACGGCGGATATTCTGCCTTTTCGCGATGTTTTCAACAGCATATTTTTCGTGTCCATCGGGATGCTTTTGTCGTTCACGTCGCTGATCGAAAATGCCTCTACGGTTTTTCTGTGGGTCGTTTTTCTCGTCGCCGGCAAGGCTTTGATTATCTGGGCGGTCATTCAGCTTCTCGGTTTTCCGCAGCGGGTCGCCGCGATGACCGCGCTCGGGCTGGCGCAGGTCGGCGAATTTTCCTTTGTCATCGCCAAAGCCGGTCGCGCCGTCGATTTACTGCCCGATGCCGATTATCAAAGCTTTCTCGGCGCTTCGATCATCTCGATGATTCTGACGCCGTTTATGATTGCGGTCGCGCCGCGCTTCGGCTATTTCGTCCAGCGGCGGTTGCCCGATAAAAGGGCGTCGGACGCGGACATCGCCGGCGCGGAAGAGGATTTACACATCACCTCGACCGGCGGGCTGAACAATCACGTCATCATCGTCGGTTACGGGCTCAACGGGCGCAATCTCGCCCGGGTTTTGCGCGCCGTGACGGTTTCTTACACGATTCTCGACCTCGACGCGGAAGTCGTCCGCGAAGCGAAGGAAAAGGGCGAGAAAATAAACTTCGGCGACGCCACGCGGCGCGAAGTTCTGCATCACGCGGCGATTGAAAACGCCAACGCGCTCGTGCTGGCGATGTCCGACCCGCAAGCCGTCCGGCGCACCATCAAACAGGCGCGCGAGCTGAACGAAAAGATTTATATCGTCGTTCGCACGCGCTATACTTCGGAAATTACCGGGCTTCTCGATCTTGGGGCGGACGAAGTTATCCCGGAGGAATTCGAAACGAGCATCGAGATATTCTCGCGCGTTCTGCTGCGCTACGGCGTTGACCGGCATACCATCGAAAATCAGATCGAGCGAGTCCGCCGGCAAGGCTATGAGATGCTGCGTTCGCCGTCGATTCAGCGGGTCGAAATGTCGAATTTGAACGCGGCGCTGCAGGCGGCGACGACGGAAACCGTTAAATTAGCGGAAACTTCGCAGGCGGTCGGAAAAAATCTCGGCGAGCTCAACCTGCGCAATGCGACCGGCGCGACGCTGATTGCCGTCGTCCGCGGCGACGAGACAAAAATCGGTCCCGGCGCAAATTATAAACTGGAGGAAAAAGACGTGCTCATTTTATTCGGCAAACCGGAAAAGATCGAGCAGGCGGTTAAAATCTTACAACCCGAAGTGAAAACGGGCGGTTTTAACCCGTAATTCGATAATCTGAAATCCCAAATAAAAAAGGGTCAGTCTCTCGGAAAGAGACTGACCACTCAACGGCGTGAGGGGAAACCGACAATTATTGACTATTCATATGTGCCGGTTGCTGGGGTGATACCAACCGGCGACGTTTTTTCTCTAAATCAAGTCTTATGCCAGTTTCCTGCGGCTGATTTAAGTCGTTGAAAATAGTGTTTTGGCATGAATCTGCGCCGCACTGACCCCGAAGAGCAATCCGGTCAGACTGACCGGATTGCTCTTCGGGAGCGCTTCAATCTGATGATGTCCTTTGATGAAAGTCAGGCGGCTTCGATGTTTTCCGAAATCAGTTCGAGCGAGCGATTTTGCCGGTACGAGATATTAAAATGCCCGTCGTCGAATTCTTCGTGAAGATGCGGAATGTCGTGTTTTTTCAGTTTTTCGCACAATATCCGCGCGCCGATATCGAGCGCGAATTCGTCGCGCGTGCCGGCGTCGATGTGTAAAAGTTTTAAGGATTTCAGGTTTTCGACCGCATTTTCCACGAGTCTGACGGGGTCGTGCGCGAGCCAGCGCGCCCAGACGTCCGCGCGAATCTCGCCGGTTTCGAGATCAAACGGCAAATCGAAATCCGCGTTTCGCGCAGAGTAACACGCGCTCATGCCGATAATATTGAAACCCGAAAAATCGTCCTTTCCTTTTTTCGCGTCCTCGTTCCAAAATTTTTCGATAAATTGGTGCGCGTCGCCTTTGATGGCGCGAAAAGCTTTCGGAATATCCGGCAGGTAGCAATGCTCGAAATACGCGTCGCCGCTCGTCGAACAAGCCAGACCGAACACATCGGCGTGCCGCAGCGCCATCACGAGCGCGCCGTAGCCGCCCGAAGATTTGCCCATCACGGCGCGCGAATTTTTGCTTTTCAGCGTCTGGAAATTTTCGTCTATAAACGGCACGATTTCTTTTATTAAATAATCTTCGTAATTGCCGGTGGCGGTCGAATTGATGTACTGCGAGCCGCCGTAGCGCGTAAAACAATCAGGCAAAACGGCAATCATCGGGCGAATTTTCCGCTCGTTGATGAGTTTATCCATGCGCTCGGCGAAATTCGGCGTGAACGCCGAATCGTTGAGCAGCATTTTGCCGCGCGCCGCAAAACTCGTGAGAACGTAAACCGACGGGTAAAATTTATCTTCCTCGTAATCGGGCGGCAGATAAACGTAAAGGTCGCGGACGAATTTATCGCCGCGCGGGTTGTTCTCCAGAATTTCGCTTTTGTGCTGCAAACAAACGACGGTTCCCTGATTCATAAACAATATTTTTAACGCAAAACTGCCCGGCTGCAAAGGCGCGAAAGAACTTATAAAAAACTTTGCCTCTCGCGCGTCTTTGCAGCTTTGCGTTAAAATAATTTTTATGGCTGGCGATTTGATAAATGTAAACCCGAACGTGCTGAATTCGACCATCGAATTTTTAACGGCGATGATTACGCCGGCGCTCTTGATTTCGGCGACCGGCTCGCTCGTTCTATCGACTTCGACGCGGCTCGGGCGCGTGGTTGACCGCGTGCGCGAGCTTGAAACACGGCTCAGCGATTTGATTGTCACCGAGGATAAAACGAAGATTCCGCTTTACGAAAAACGGCTTGACACGATTGTTAATTTACTGAACCGGGTCACGACGCGCTCGCGGATTTTGCAAAAAGCGATGAGCGCGTTTTACTACGGGCTCGGGTTTTTTATTTTAACGAGCGTGACCATCGCCGTCGCCGGAATTTTTAACGTCGCGCGCTGGTTTCCGATTCCGGTCGGCGTCGTCGGCATTCTCTTTTTGTTATACGGCAGCATTTTGATGCTCCGCGAAACGCGGATGGCGACCGCGACCATCAACGCCGAGATGGATTTTACGTGGAGCCTTGCAAAAACGGTCGCGCCGCGCCAGATTGTCAGCCGTTACACGAAAGTGATGGACGAAAACATCGAGAAAACAAAGGATTGAAATCAATTACGAATTTCAAATTACGCGCTTACGAATTGAAGAAAACGTGCAATAATTCGTAATTTGAAATTCGTAATTCGTAATTTAATATGACGCCGAAATTTTTAGAACTTTACCGCACGGGCGAGCTCGAAGAACGAGTCTTGCGGCTCGAAAAACTGCTCGAAAGCTGTACCGTCTGCCCGAAAGACTGCGGCAATAATCGTTTGCGGAACGAAATCGCCGCGTGTTATTCGGGCGCGCTGCCGGTTGTTTCATCCTACACGGCGCATTTCGGCGAAGAACCGGTTTTATCGGGTGACAAAGGGGCGGGCAACATCTTTTTCGGCAACTGCAACCTGCGCTGCGTCTACTGCCAGAATTACCAAATCTCGCAGACGTGGAAAGAGCAGAAGAAAAACGAAATCTCGCACGAACGTCTGGCGGAAATGATGCTCGAACTGCAATCGAAAGGCTGCCACAACATCGGATTCGTTTCGCCGACGCATTTCGCGCCGCAGATGGCGCGCGCCGTTTTAATCGCCGCC
This sequence comes from Pyrinomonadaceae bacterium, assembly GCA_036403375.1. Classification (GTDB taxonomy): domain Bacteria; phylum Acidobacteriota; class Blastocatellia; order Pyrinomonadales; family Pyrinomonadaceae; genus JAFDVJ01. The sequence goes on along the minus strand of DASWRC010000018.1, from coordinate 63,217 downwards.
GGAAAAGGTTTGCGTCTGCCGATTGTTTACAATACGAACGCCTATGATTCGGTCGAAGTTTTACGGCTTCTCGACGGTATCGTTGACGTTTACCTGCCGGATTTGAAATACGCCGATTCGGACGCCGGATTTCAGTTTTCAAAGGTGCGCGGCTACGCGGATTTTGCCCGCGCCGCCATCAAGGAAATGTTCCGCCAAACCGGCGCTGAACTTGTTTACGGCGACGACGGACTCTTAAAACGCGGGCTGGTCATTCGCCTGCTCGTTTTGCCGAACGATTTGGCGGGAATCGAGGAAAACCTGCGCTGGATTCGCGACGAGCTTTCGCCGAAAGTTGCTATTTCGCTGATGGCGCAATATTATGCAGCCAACCGGGCGGCGACCGACGAACGCTATATTTTACTCTCGCGCCGCATCTCGGAGCGCGAATGGTTCGAGGCGGTCGAATTGCTGGAAGAACTCGGCATCGAAGAAGGCTTTATGCAGGAATACGAATCCGCCTCGCATTATTACCGACCGGATTTTACCGACAAGGATAAACCGTTTAAGGACATCAGGGATTTTCAATAGCGTATTTTATGGGAAGTAGAATGGTGTGGGATACCATAATCAAACATTACGAACAGCTTATTGCGGAAGGGTTTGATTTTTCTCGACAGCTGAATGTAGTTCAAAAGATAGCAATTTCCGGTTACAGCGAATCACTGTTTCCGACACTTTCACATAACGCATTAAATATTTCGAGAGTCGAAGATTTTCATAAAAGTTTTGAATATCCGTCAATTTGTATTCGATATATTGGTGAGGAGAGATTTAAGATAAGTTACTCACCTAACCTGAAACAAACGCATAACGTCTCGAAAAATACTTGTTATTTTCGAGATGTTTGGTCATATCTGGAAAATTTGTTTCTGAGGCAAAAAATAGAGACAGGTTTTTGAGCGAGAAAGGTTTAAATAAATTTGTGAGATAAAAATTATGAAAACAGGCGAAAAGGCACCGGATTTTACGTTGAAGGATTTGAACGGCGAGAATTGGAGTCTCAACGACCACAAGGGCAAAACGGTCGTGCTGCTTTTTTATCCGGGCGACGATACGCCGGTTTGTACGGCGCAGCTTTGTTCCGTGCGCGATAACTGGTCGGAGTATCAGGCGACGGGCGCGGAAGTCGTCGGGATTTCGACCGATTCCGATAAGTCGCACAAATCTTTTGCCGATAAATACAACCTGACCCTGAATCTGCTGGCGGACGAAAAAGGCGAAGTCGTGGAAAAATACGATATGAAATCGTGGCTCCCGGGACGTTCGGCGCGCGGCGTCGTCGTCGTCGATAAAAACGGCGATGTGGCTTATCACAAAGTTCAGAGTTTGAGTCTTTTTCGCCCGAAAGACGACGAGGTTTTGGACGCGATTCGGGAGGCAGAAAAATAGTCCGCAGATAAACACGGATTGAGACGGATAAGTTTCAGATTTTTTAAATCCGTGTTCATCTGTGTTAATCTGTGGATAAATAACTGGGAGTGTTTTATAAAAATGGGTTTATTTTCGAGTGATAAATTTGAATGCGCGCGCTGCGGGCGTAAAGGCGAGCAGATGAGCTTCGCGCCGTTTCCGAACGAATTGGGACAGCGCGTCTATAACGAAATCTGCCAGACGTGCTGGAAAGAATGGCTGCAAAAGCAGAATCAGCTTATCAATCATTTCGGTCTGGACGTTTCAAATCCCGATTCGCACGATTTTCTGTTCGATAATCTGAAAATTTTTCTTTTCAATGAGGGCGTCGAACTGGCGCAGATTGATTCGACAAAAGAAGGCTCGGTCGAATGGTAATCCGGGACGCGCCGGTGGGCGCGATAAATTTTTGTCCCCGCTTTTAAGGGAAACTAAGGACGACAAAATGATTTGGTGCGAATTTATTTATCGGCAAGGAAAAAAAGGCAGGTTCCCCGGAGAACTTGCCTTTTTTTTATGCGCGCGCGGTTTATTTCGATGGTTTAGGAGAATTCTAAAATGTGGGAATGCGTAAATTGCAGAGAGCAAATCGAAGACAAGTATAAACATTGCTGGAATTGCGGAGGTTCGAAACCGGAAGCCGCGCCGCTTCCGCCGCCGCCAAAATTTCTTCAGGCAGACGCCGAGAAGCCGCCGCCCGCAGCAGAAGTCCGCTCTGAAAATGTTTCGCCCGAAGAAGTGATTCCGCCCGTCAAAGAAATTCCGTCGAACGAAAAAATCCCGCCGAGAGAAGATTTGCTGTTTGACACGACGCTTCCGTATAAAGAAAAATCCGAGTCTAAGATAGGAAAAATAGTGCCGCTCGGTTTGTGGCTCGCGGCGTTCATTGCAGTCGCGGCGTTTACATATTACTCGTATGAGAAAACGAAAAAGTTTGAAAACCGGATAGCGGAAGACGCCGTGAATCTCGGTGCACAGACCAATCAATTCGCTTTTACGCCGAATACGACGCGCGAAAAAAAGAGCGCGACTAAAGAGAAAGCTTTGCCGCTGAAGGCGCAAGCCAAAGTTCTGCCTTTAAACGCGCAAACTAAAGAAATCGACGGTTTGTATAATTTTTTGCCGGACGATTTGAGACCGGCAAATTTAGAAGAAGTGAAAACACTGCTCTGGCTCGACTGCAAACCTTCGGAAGCCGGCAGCTACGAAGACGGCTCGCCTGCCTTTCAGGATAAATGCAACGGTTACCTGGTTGACCGGAATACTGCGAAAGTCGTTCAAGTGCAGGATTTTTTAGGCGAATTGCCGCCGCTCAAAAAACAGTGGGGAACGAGTTACGCTTCGGGAAAAGTCTTGCCGGAAACTTATATTTCGTACATCAAAGCCAATCAACCGGAAGACGAAAAAGCAGCGGACAGGTTTGCGACGGATTCGCCGAATCATCATTTCTGGCTTAAATCCGAGCTGCTTTATTCAAGTATTTTATTGGTTTTGCTGGCGGCAATCGGCATCGGCTGGATAATCTATAAACTTAAATCAATTAGCTGGAAGCCGGAATAAAAATCAGACGGGCGGCATTTTTCACCAGGAAATAAACACGGGCTGAAACCGTATTTTAAATGCGGGCGAAAACATATTTAGAGGTAAATTTCGGAAATTGAATGATAAAGGACTCGGAATAGATGAGAGTTGATAGATTGAAGATTAAAGATAAAATCTATCAACTGTAATCTTTTATTTTTAATCTATTCCGACGAAAGGATTTGAAATGCGGCGATTTTTGTACGGTTTAATAATTTTATTTTTAGCAGTATTTGTGGTGAAAAACGTAAAGGCACAAGCGAAGGTGCGTGCGCCGGAACTGGCGGGCGCGCGCAGCTGGCTCAATACCGATAAGCCGCTCTCGATAGCGGGGCTTCGCGGCAAAGTCGTACTGCTCGATTTCTGGACTTACGGCTGTATAAACTGCATCCACATCATTCCCGATTTAAAAAAACTCGAAGCGAAATACGCCGCCAATCTGGTTGTCATCGGTATTCACTCGGCGAAATTTACGAACGAAGGAGACACCGAAAATATCCGCAAAATCATCCTCCGCTACGGCATCGAGCATCCGGTTGCGAACGACGCTGATTTTAAGATTTGGAACGCATACGCCGCAAATTCGTGGCCGACGCAGATTATAATCGATCCGGCAGGCTACGTTATCGGCGCGGCGTCCGGCGAAGGTTATTCGGAAGCGGTCGATAAACTAATCGGCGCGACCATTGAAGACTTTCGCCGGAAAGGACAGCTCGACGAGAAGCCGCTGAAATTTGCGCTGGAGCGCGCCAAAACAGGCGATTTGCCGCTCGCGTTTCCCGGCAAAGTGCTGGCTGACGGCGCGTCGAAACGCCTGTTTATTTCCGATTCAAACCACAACCGCATCGTCATCACGGATTTGAACGGCAAATTTATCGAAGCGGTCGGAAGCGGAAAAGCGGCGGCGGCGGACGGCGATTTCGCGCTCTCAAGCTTTAACCGACCGCAGGGATTGGCGCTCGACGGCACTAATCTTTACGTCGCCGACACCGAGAATCAGCGGATTCGGCTCGTCGATTTGAAAACGAAAATGGTTTCTACCGTCGCCGGCACCGGAAAGCTCGAAGATTTCACGGGTGACGGCGGCGCGGCGCTGAAAACCGGGCTGCGCTCGCCGTGGGATTTGTCTCTGGTCGGCAAAAATCTGTATATCGCGATGGCTGGCTCGCACCAGATTTGGCGGATGGATTTAGAGAAAAATAGTTTAGAGCCTTACGCCGGCTCGCGTGTCGAGGCGCGGATTGACGCTAAAATCGCGCTCGCCGGCTTTGCGCAGCCTTCGGGCATCGCGTCGGACGGCAGGAACCTGTTTGTCGCCGACAGCGAATCGAATATTATCCGCCGCATCGATTTTCAAAAGGAAAAGGTCGAAACGCTCGCGGGCGGCGATTTATTCGTTTTCGGCGACGCGGACGGCGAAGGCGATGACGTGCGCTTGCAGCATCCCTTAGGCGTGACGATTTACGAGGGCAGAGTGCTGATTGCCGACACCTACAACCACAAAATAAAACTGCTCGACCCGGAAACGCAAACCGTGAAAACTTTCTTAGGAACGGGCAAATCCGGTCAGACGGACGGCAAAACGCCTTCTTTTTACGAACCTGCCGGATTGTCAATCGCCGACGGCAAACTCTATATTGCCGATACGAACAATCACGCGATTCGCGTCGTCGATTTGCAGACAAAAGAAGTTTCGACGCTGAAAATCGAAGGCTTGACACCGCCCGCCGAAACCCGCCGCGACACGGAAAGCTATTCGCCGAATTTGAAGGAAAACAAGACGGAAATCAAAGAAGCCGGCGCGCAAAACATGATTTCGGTGCAAATCAAATTGCCCGAAGGTTTTCACTTGAACGGGAACGCGCCGAACCGTTACGAAATTTCGACCGACGCCGCCGGAATAGTCAAAACCGCGGGCGGCGCGCAGAAATTCTCGCAGCTTCCCGTAAATATCCCGTTTCAGACGACAAAAGCGGGCAGCGCGAATCTGAAAGTAAAGCTGACGGTTTATTACTGCCGCGAGGACAATACGGGCGTCTGCCTGATAAAAACGCTGCTCTGGCAGATTCCGCTGAAAGTTTCGGCGGAGAAAAAAGAGGCGGGTTTAATAGAGTTGAAAGAGACGCTCGTCGAAAAGTGAAGAACAGGTGGTATTTAGACGTTTAATTCGATAAAAATCTCCGAAACGACCGGCGGGTAAAACATCGAGCCCTCGCTGAAAGTCCGGCATTTTCCGGCTGTTGCCGGAAAATGCGACGGAAAATCCGAGCTGCAAAATTCAAAAAATAAGACTACCCGAATAGGTGGTGAAATCGGTTCCCGAAAAAGTTAAATTTATAAACAGGAACAAGAATTTCCCTTTTGGATTTATAACTTTTGAGATTTACCAAATATATGTTTTCAGCTATCGACCAATTAACAACCGTTATTTCAGGCGCACCAGTCTTTTTCGTACCGAAAATCGAACCGGCGGCATCGAATCTCTATTTTCATCTGGTTTTGCGGACGGACGACGCTCTTTTGAGCAAAGAGCAGCAATCGAATCTTAAAAAATACATCGCCGGTTTCGTGCGCCGCGCCGGGTGCAATCTGCGAACCGTCAGTTTTGCTAAAGACCGTGTTCACCTGCTCATCGGTTTGTCGCAATTCTGCGCGCTCGGCACGTTTGTCCGTGAGCTCAAGCTCGTTTCGGCGACTTTTGCGAAACGTAAATTAGGTACGGAAAATTTCGTCTGGCGGGAAAAATACGACGCTTTCACCGTGAGCCGGTCGCAAATCGAACGCGTCCGCGCTTACATTCGCCGCCAGGAGATGCTCGACGTGCAGGAAAGCTACGCGGCGAGCTGGAATCGCATCGCGTCGCGCGAGCTTTACTAAAATCAAACCGGCAATGAATGATTTCAGCGTTTCAAACGCCGCATTGGACGAGACGGACGCCATCACGGATTTATACCGTGCGGTGGCGGCAATCGAGGGCGGGCTGGCGCGCGCGGCGGATGAAATCAGCCCGGAATACGTTGAAAATTTTGTTTCTAAAGCGGTCGCGAGCGGCGTCATTGTCGCTGCGCGAAAAGCCGGAAAAATCATCGGCGAGATTCACGCCTATGCGCTCGGACCGAAAGTTTTCGCGCACGTTCTGGGCGAATTGACGATTGCCGTGCATCCCGATTTTCAGGGCGTCGGCGTCGGCAAAGCGCTGTTTGCGGAACTGATGCGGCAGGTGTCGGAAAATCGACCAGACATTTTGCGCGTCGAGTTGATTGCGCGCGAGTCAAACGCGAAAGCCATCGAATTTTACAAAAAACTCGGCTTCGAGACCGAAGGCAGAATGAAAAGGCGCATCCGAAGCGTCGGCGGCGGTTTTGAAGCCGATATTCCGATGGCGTGGCATCGTCATTGACGGGTTTTAATTCATCGCCAAAGCACAGAGTTTTAATTAACCGTGGATAACGGGGCAGAGAGGGGATTATAAGATAGATTTTTTATTTTATGCCTGTTAATCCCGTTATCCACGGTTAATTTCTTTCTGCCTTTTCATTGGCGAAAAACGACCGCTCGACGGCAAATTTCAACGAACAGTTTTAACCAAATTGCATCTAACCGGTTTTTGCCATTAAATTAGAACACGAAATGTTTAATGCCGCCGCGCTTATCAACCTGTTGGGTTTTACGGTCGGAATCGCGCTTTATGCGCTTCTGCTGTTGATGGTCGTGCGGCACGGCAAGGAAAAAAACGCGCCCGGTTGGCTGCTGCTTTTGACCGCCGCGCTCGGGCTTTTATGGAACGCCGGAGAACTGGCGGCGCTTTTCTGGAAGGATTTCGGGAATTCTCAGGTTTCGCCGGCACTGATGGCGATTTCGTATTCGGCGCTCGGTTTTTTGCCGTCGGTCGTCGTTCATTCGGCGTGGAAAAATGAGGAAAACGAGAATCGAAAGGTCGGCTGGCTGACGGTGGCGGCGTATGCCTTAAGCATTTTTGCCGCGCTGCTGCATTTTCAATCGGCGCTATTTTCCGCGCTTGCGCCGTCGGATTCGGCGCTCCGCGTTTTGACGGTCGGCTCGCTCGCGCTGCTCGGCGGATTATTGATTTTTACGTTTCGCCGGAAAATTCAAAACAAAGCGGTGTGGATTTCGGCACTCTCGGTTTTCGCGGTTTCGGCGCTTCATTTGAGCGGGCAGCAGGAAGAAAAGTCGTGGCTCGTCGAGCTGGTCGCGCACCAATCGTCGCTGCCGCTGGCGCTCGCGATTCTGCTTCAGGATTATCGTTTCGCGTTTGCCGATTTATTCTTAAAGCGCGCGCTTTCATTGCTTCTGCTCGCAGCGGTCGCGTTCGGTCTGTATGTTTTCGTCGCGGTGCCCCTGCTCGCCTGGCACGAAACGCACGACCGCAACGACGTGCAGGCGGCGGTTTTGGTCATCGCGCTCTGGATGGCAACCGCGCTGGTCTATCCGGCGCTGCATAAATTCGCGGTCTGGCTGGTCGATAAAATAATCCTGCGGCGCGTCAGTTACGAGAAACTGCAAGCCGAAATTTTCAGGAAAATCGAAAAGCGCGACGATTTGGATTCGGTTCTGGCGGAAGTTTGCGACGAACTGAAATCGGCATTGACCGCCGGAGAAGCGAGCTGGACGGAAGTTTTGGAAACGGAAGCGAATCTGCCGACCGTCAATTTTACGCCGCGCCGCGCCGAGATTTTCGTGCCGACCGTCGAGAAGCCTTTCTACCGGATAAATTTGAGCGAATTTGCGGGCGGACGCCGCCTGCTTTCGGACGAAATCGAAATGCTCGCCGCAATTTCGGTCGCGGCGGCGCGAAGAATCGACGCGCTGCGCGTGACCGAAGAACGCTACGAGCGCAAAGGGCGCGAAGACAAGCTCGCGAAATTTGCCGCCGAAGCCAAGCTCTCGGCGCTGCGCGCGCAAATCAATCCGCATTTTCTGTTCAATGCGCTGACGACTATCGGCTACCTGATTCAAACCGCGCCGGACAAAGCGTTTCAAACCTTGATGAAACTTACTCAATTGCTGCGCGGCGTCCTGCGCTCGACCGAAGAGTTTTCCAGTTTAGGCGAAGAAATCAAGCTGATTGAAAATTATCTGGACATCGAAAAAACTCGATTTGAAGAGCGTCTGCGGGTAAAAATCGAAATTCCCGAAGGACTAAAGAAACTTCGCGTGCCGAGCCTTATCCTGCAGCCGCTGGTTGAAAACGCCGTCAAACACGGCATTTCCGAAGCCAAGCAGGGCGGCGAAGTAACGATTGCCGCCGCGTTGAAAATCGAAGACGGCGAGACGTTTTTGTATTTAACGGTCGCCGACACGGGCGCGGGATTCGACAAAACAAAAGCGAATTGTGCAGGCATCGGTTTGGAAAATATTCGCCAGCGCCTGCGCTCGCACTACGGCAAAGCGGCGCATTTGCAGATTGAAAGCAATCTCCGGCAGGGAACCGGCGCCGAAATAAAATTGCCGGTGAAGGCGCAGATTGTTTAGCGGGAATGAAAATTAGCCGCGGCTAAAAATTTTATGGAAAAACTCCGAATAATCATCGCCGACGACGAGCGACCGTCGCGCGAATTTTTGAAGGCGGTTTTGCGCGAGTTTGAAGATGCGGAAATCGTCGGCGAAGCGGAAAACGGCACGGATGCGGTCGAGATTATTAAACGATTAAAGCCCGATTTGGCGCTGCTCGATTTGCGGATGCCGGAAGTTGGCGGGCTTGAAGCCGTGCGTCTCTTAAGAAAATCGCAGATGCCGCTCGTCGCGTTCGTGACGGCTTACGACGAATACGCGGTGCAGGCTTTCGAGGTCAACGCGGTTGATTATCTTTTGAAACCGGTCGAAAAATCAAGGCTCCGCGAAACTTTAAATCGCGCGCACGAGCGGCTCGAACAGGAAGACTGGCGCGCGGTCGAGACGGAAAACGTGCGCCATGCCGCCGAAATTTATAACGAAACGGCGAGTGCCGGATACCTGGAAAGAATTCCGGTCAAGCGGCGCGAGGAAATTTTCCTGATTCCGGTCGCGGAAATCGCGTCAATCGTCGCCGACGGCGAGCTGCTTCATATCACGACCGGGAGAAACCAGAAATACGTCATCAATTATCGTCTCAAGGATTTGGAGCTGCGGCTTGCGCCCGATAAATTTATACGGCTTTCGCGCGGCGCGATTGCCAATTTAGAAATGATTTCACGCGTCAGCCCGCTGCCGGGCGGAACCTATCTAATCGCGTTAAAGAACGGGCAGGAAATTGCTTCGAGCCGTCTGCAGTCGCGCGTTTTGCGTGAAAAAATTCTCAAGCTATAACCCTCAGAAAACCGCTTATTTCGAATAAATAACCATTCATTAAAAACTTGTCGCGCGCGGCGCCGCTATCTTGCTAACCTGTTCCTTTGGCATTAGTCTGTCGATTTTCGGCAAAAACTTTTTATGAAATACAGCAATTATCTTTTTAATTTAGCCGCCGTTTTATTTCTTTTTTCAGTCGCCGCTTTCGGGCAGACGGGCGCGCAGGTTTCGGGGACGGTGACCTTGGGCGGCGAGAATACGGTTCTGCACGATGCCTCGGTGCAGATTGTGCAGCTCAAAAAAACCGTCAGAACGGACGCCGATGGGAAATTCGTTTTTGAAAATATTCCGGCGGGACGTTATACGGTGAGCGTCCATGCGGACGGTTTTGCCGATTCGACGCAGACGATTGAAACGACCGGCGGAGATGTCGCGCTCACTTTTCAGATGGAGATTTCTTCGGTCAAGGAAGAAGTTACCGTGACGGCTTCGGGCTCTGAACAATCAACCTTTGAGTCGGTGGCATCGGTCGAAACCGTTCCATCGAGCCAGATTCTAACGCGCAGCGGAACATCACTGGGCGACGTTCTCGAAGGCGAATCGGGCGTCTCGAAACGGAGCTTCGGCGCGGGTTCGTCGCGTCCCGTGATTCGCGGTTTCGACGGCGACCGGGTGCTCGTCGCGCAGGACGGCGTGCGGTCCGGTTCGTTGGGGTCGCAATCGGGCGACCACGCCGAAACGGTCGATACCTTAAACGTTGACCGCATCGAAATCGTCAAAGGTCCGGCGACGCTTCTTTACGGCAGCAACGCCATCGGCGGCGTCATCAATGCGGTCAGCAACCACGACGACCGCGCGGATAAGGGCTTTCGCGGATTTTTTACCGGAATCGGCGCGACCAATCCGGGCATGGGCGGAGCTTCCGGCGGACTGGAATACGGCTGGAGCAAGTTTTTACTTTTCGGCAACAGCAGTTTTCAGGACGCGGGCGATTACCATTCGGCGCTCGGGCGCGTGCCGAATTCGGCGAGCCGCAGTTTAAGCGGCACGTTCGGCGGCGGCTATTACGACAAAAAAACTTTCTTTTCGACCGTCTTTAATTTCGACCGGCGGCGTTACGGGATTCCGTTTGCCGCGTTAATCGAATCGGGCGGCGCGTCGAACGAGACGGACATCGACATCCAGCCGCGCTCGTATAATCTGAAATTCAACGGCGGTTTTCGCGACATCGATTCGTTTGTGACGAGCGGCAAATTTACCTTTAACATCAGCCGCTACAAGCACGACGAGCTGGAAGACGACGCGGTCGGCACGACCTTGACGAACAACACGATTTCCTATCGCGGAATGTTCGAGCAAAAAGCTTTCGGGAAACTTTCGGGACGTTTCGGCTTCGACGGATTTACGCGCGATTACCAGACGACGGGCGAAGAGCGCCTGATTGAAGGCAAAGTCAAACACGATTCGTTTTCGGGGTTCGGTTTGGAGGAATTGAAATATAAGCGCGTCACGTTTCAATTCGGCGGTCGCGTCGAAAGAAACGCTTACAACCCGGAAAACGCCCAGTATCTCGACCGCGAGTTTACCGGCGTTTCCGCTTCTGCCGGGATGCGCCTCGGGCTTTGGGAAAACGGCGCTTTAGTTGTCAATTATTCAAACTCGTTCCGCGCGCCGTCACTCGAAGAGCTTTACAACAACGGTCCGCACGTCGGCACGGTCGCGTTTGAAATCGGTAATCAAACTCTCAGACCGGAACGCTCGAACGGCATCGATTTCAGCCTCCGGCATCAGACCAATAAGCTGCGCGCCGAGTTTAATCTCTTTTATTACAGCATTAACAATTATGTTTATCTCGCTTACCGGGACGCGGACGGCGACGGGCAGGTGGACATCGAGGACAATTTGCCGGTTCTCGCTTATTCGCAGGACAAGAGCCTTTACTGGGGCGCGGAATTTAATTTCGACACGGATTTAAACAAGTACTTTAACCTCTTTTTCAACGCCGATTATGTCCGCGCCGAGCTGACGGATTTGAATTTAAATCTGCCGCGCATTCCGCCCGCGCACGCGAAATTCGGGGTTGATTATAAAATCAAAGGCTTTAACGTGCGCCCCGAAGTCGAGCTGGCAAGCGCGCAGACGAAGCTTTTCCCGCTCGAACGCCGAACGGCTGGTTACGGGATTTTCAACGCGGCGGCAAATTACACTATCGGCAAAGCTCATTTAGCGCATATTTTCAGCGTTAATGCTTACAATTTATTCAACAAGGAATATCGCAACCACCTTTCGTTTATCAAAGAGCTCGCGCCGGAAGTCGGTCGCGGCGTGAAGTTCTCTTACACGATTCGATTTTTCTAAAAGATTCGGAAGAAGTGAGAAGCGAAAGGGGGAATAAGTAAACAGACCAGCAATCTTTTACTTATCGCTTTTCATTTCTTCCGATGTTTTAAAGCCGAACGCCTTTGACCGCCTCGTAAGAACCGGGCATGGATTTCAGCTTTTTTCGCGGTCCCATCAGAATCCCGTATTTTCCGTCGGGGCGAAAATAATAGACCGTCCCTTCCCACGCGCCCAAATCGAGCGGCGAGCCGTCGTCCGACCATTCGTATTGCTGAATCGTGTCCGAAGCGACGATGATCGAGCGCGTGTAATAGGCGAGCGTCGCGCACAAGAATTTGCCGTCGGTCGTAATTTCGCTGCCCGTCGTGTCTGCCATCGCGCACGAGTTGAAAACGATGTAGCGGCACAACCCGCGAATTTTTTCCCAATCGCTGACGTTATCGCTCGTCAAGCCGTCGCGTCCGAGAGACACGCCGAAACCGCCGCGCTTTTTGCCGCCGACAATCATCGAGCGACCGTGGGCGATGATGGAAAGCGTTTCGATCGCGCCGCCGAACGCGGATTTGACCTTGAGCCAGTTGAAAATGTAGTCGTTGGAGGAATTTTCATCGACACAGATCGTAAAACCCGTCCCGAAGACGCTCGCCGCCGTACCTTTCGCCCGTACGTCGTGAATAATCTGATGGTTAATCATTTCTAAATTCTCCTTAAATATAAATTGTCGAAAAGGTGCTCCAAACGCGGGTTCGTTTTTATAAACGAATTATCGTGGTTTGAAACGTCCGTTTTCGGCGGTTCAGTTCCGCTTTTTCTCACCCGTTGCTTTCGCGTTACGCGGATAGTTTCGATTTCGATAAAAATCTCTCTGATCATTGTGCGTTTCATAAAAGCCTCTCGAAAATAACTTAAACGCCGAATCTGCCGCCGATGCGCGCGGCAAACTTTTTGGAGAACGCCATCATATTTTTGTAAAGCTCGCCGGACGCGGCTATCTTTTCGATTTTTTCTTCCAGCTTGTCGCGCGTGATTCCGCCGACGTGACAATCGACGAGCTGCCCGGCGGCGAACAGCAGAACTGTCGGAACGCTGCGGACACCGTAAGCCATCGGAATTATCGAATTTTCGTCTGTATCCATTTCATAAACAGTTACTTTTGCGCGGTATTTATCCGCCGCCGATTCAAGCGCCGGGCGCATCATCCGGCTCGGTCCGCTCCAGTTCGCTGCAAAGAAAACGACCGCCGGTTTTTTGGGAATGACGACCAATGAATCAAAGTCGGAATCGGTAATTTTTGTAATTTTGTCGCTCATAGTAATTTTCTCCTTTGTTAATTTTGTTTTGAGTTCCGGCTTTAGTTGGCAATTTATGAAAACCGCGCCAACTAAAGCCGGAACTCAAAATCTTAGGTTACGGTTTGCCGTCCCAATCGCCGGCGACGGGTTTTTCCGTCACGGCGCCGAAGGTAAAGACGTTGCTGATTTTGATGTTGTTGTTCGTGAGGAAAAACTCGGTCGTCGAAGGTCGCCAGACGCCGACCGTCTCGATGCCGTCGCCGTTCCAATCACCGGCAACCGGCAAATCGCCGTTCGTGCCGAAATTGAAAACCTGGTCGATATTCGGCGTCAGAACGTTGTCGTCCGTCAGGAAAAATTGTCCGACCGACGGGCGGAAAACGCCGACCGAATCAATGCCGTCCGCGTTCCAGTCGCCCGCCACCGGCAAATCTTCGGCGACGCCGAAAGTGACGGTAATATCGACATTCGGCGCGGAATTATTGACCGGCAAAGCATTGGTCAGGAAAAACTGTCCGACCGACGGGCGATAAACGCCGGGCGTGTCGATGCCGTCGTTGTTCCAATCGCCCGTGACCGGCAAATCTCCGGCGTTACCGAAATTAACCGTCGTCGGTCCGGTCGAGTAGGCGCCGACAATGACATTGAAATTCTGAATTTTCCAGACGCCGTTGTTAAAAGTCGAAACCGTATCGACGCCGTCGCCGTTAAAATCTCCGCTCACCGGAACGTCGCCCGCCGCGCCGCGGTCAACCGTGATGTCGGGCGCGCCGCTCGTGATGGAATTCCGCAGTTTGAAAATCGTGTTTACCGGGTCGAACGTGCCGATGGTGTCTTTATGCGAGTCGAGAATCTTGGCGACAAAGCCGTCCGGGTTGGTCGCGTTGGCATCCGAGGTCGCTTTGATAGCGCCCGCGGTCGTTAAAAGATTGTTCGATTCGGTCGGTCCGGCGATGAATATGTGATTGCCGCGAACGGCGATGCCGAAAGCCTGGTCGTTGCCGCTGCCGCCCAGGAAGCTCGAAGAAGAAACGCCCGGGTTGCTGTTGACGCCGAAGCGAATTTTCGTCACAAACACGTCGCGCACGCCGCGCCGCGACGATTGAAACGGATTGGCAAGCGGAAAGTCGTTGGAAAGCGTCGAACCCGTGACGTAAATCGTGCCGCCGTTGCCGACCGCGATGTTATCGCCTTCGTCCTGGTCGGAGCCGCCCAAAAACGAGGAATTCGCGAGCGCGCCGGTCGTCGCGTACTGCGTGACGAAGGCTTCGTTGATTTGGTTGGTCGAATCAAACGCGTTTTGCAGCGGAAAATCGAACGAGCCGGTCAATCCGGTGACGCTCGCGACGCCGTTCGGCGTGACGGCGATGCCCAAGCCTTCATCCGTTCCGCCGCCGCCCAGAAACGTGGCGTAAGCAACCGATGCGTCGCCGCTCAGCGTCGGGACGAATTTCGCGACAAACGCGTCAATCCCGCCGCCGATTGTGTCCTGGGCGGCGTTTTTGGTCTTAAAGGTATTCGATTTGGTGGTGCCGGTCACGTAGGCGTTGTTCGAAGCGTCGAGCGCGACGCCGATGGCGGCATCGTCCGAAAGTGTGACGACGCCGACCGTGTTGCCGATGCAGGAGGAATAAGTAATATCGCTGCCCGCCGCGTTGAAAACCGTCAAAAAAGCGTCCTGGCTGTCAAAGCTTTGTAACACGTTCACAACGCCGCAGTTCTGATATTTGTTTTTCAGCGGGAACGCCGAGTTTGAAAAAGTATTGCCGACGACGTAAGCCTTGCCGTTCGAATCAACCGCGATGTCGGCTCCGCCGTCGGAATCGAGTCCGCCCAGAAAGCTGGAATAGACGATGCCGCCGGTCGGATTGAGTTTCGTCACAAAAGCATCCTGCGCGTTGGCAAGTCCGTGAACCGTGTCAAACGCGCCCGAAGTCGTCGGGAAATAACGCGACGCGATGCCGGTCACGTAGGCGTTGCCGCCGGCGTCGACCGCGATGCCGAAACCGGCATCATCGCCGTTGCCTTCGAGAATGGTAAGGTAGTCAAAAGCCGTTCCGTTCTGGTTTATCCTGGCGACATACGCGGCTTCGGCGTCATTGTCGCTTCTGGTTTGACCGTGAAAGTTCAGAGACTCGGTTTGACCGGTAATATAAGCGTTGCCGCCGGCGTCAGCCGCAATGTCGCGCACGTTGTCAAAACCCGTGCCGCCGATATAGGTCAGATAGCTCAAAGCCGGGTCGATTGTGAGCGGCTGTGTTTTGTCGTACGTCGCGAGCGCGAAGCCGATTTGCGATTTGCGATTTGCAATTTGCGATTGTTCGTCGATGACGTATTTGACTTCGATTTCGCGGCGCGTCCCGTCGATTGTTTGATAGGCGAGCGGTTTCTGCTGGACGAGTTCCGTGCGCCCGGTTTTGACGATCAGGTTGCCTTGTTCGTCAATCGAAACGGTTTTTGCGCCGTCGAAATTCAGTTGAATTTGGCTGGCGTCCGCGTTCGGCGCAATCTGAAAGTCGTATTCGAGCCGGTTCGACGCGTTGCCGTAAAAGACGGCATCGATACCGTCGTAAAGATTACGATAATTAACGCGCTCGTAATTCGATAAATTTTCGATGCGTTTTTTGCCGGTGTAATAATTGGTTTTCGTCACGGCTTGCGCGTCGCCCGTCATCTTCGGGTTTTGATTAGCGCCGACGAACCGGATTTTCAATTTATCGGACTTGGTTTTGACAATGCGTGTTTTGCCCGACAACTCTTCCGAATCGTTTTGCCGCCCGGTTTCCGCCGTCTTTAATTGAAAAACGGCTTCTGTTTCCGTCAGATAAAGCGTGTAACCGCTTCCGCGCGCGATAAATTTCGCCGCCCTGTCGGTTTGACCTTTATTCTGCTCAAAGAGCAGGGACATTTTGCCGTAATCGGTTTGGGAGAGTTTTTCGGGCGCGTTTTCAGCCGCCGCGACTTGCGCCGGCTGGTTGATGGTTCGAAGGTTTCCTTTCGTCGTCACGATAAAGGAAAAAACCAAACTCGTTAAAGTAACTACTGACAATAAATCTTGAAATCTTTTCAACATTCTGCAATCTCCTTAATTTTTTATTTTTCTTCAGTTTTGGCGCTTGCGCGTCGTGGTGCAGCTCTATTAAAGACCTTTTGAAGAGCGTAAATCTTTAGTTTTCTGTGAAGTTTCGGTGAAAGTTTTTTGAAGAGTGTGTGAATAAAATCTGAAGGCTTTCTGAAGAAAAAGACGGATTCCGCAGAATCCGTCTTTTTTCGAAGAGAGGAAATTCCGGCTTTTGAAACAGTTTGGTTATGAAACCGGCGCTTCGGACGCGCCCGCCGAGCCGGAAGATTCTGCCTAAATCGCCGGCATTGCGCCACGCGTCACGAGAATTTTGCCGCCGGCGATTTTCGTCATTGCTTATTTTCCTATTTTCAAATTCGATTGCTTTTTAGCTTGGTCTTCGACAATCCTTAATCGTTGTCGAAACTCCATTTTTCAAACTTGGGAAAGGTCGTCGAACGAACGACGTTGCCTTCCGGTCCGTAGACCAAGACCGTTCCTTCAAACTTGTCGAGCGACCCGTACGGCAGATAATACCTTCCGGTTTGCTGAACCGAGGTCGAAGCGATTACCTGGCACTTCGCATTTTTTGCAATTTCGCTGCAAAACAAGTTGCCGTCGGTCACCGTGTTCGCGCCGTCAATCCGCGCGACCGAGCAGCAGTGAAAATAGATAACGTCCACGATGGGCTTATCATCAGGAGCCAGCAGTTTAAATCTGTTGGTCAGATTTCTATTGATTCCGATTCCCATTTCCAGTTCCCCCGCCGTGGCGTGACAGACAAAAACTAAATTTTTGAGCTTGCCGCCCGGCAGTGCCCGAGCTTCATTCACTACATAACCGAGAATCTGCGAGACGCTTTCGTCCGGCTGAATCGTCTTGTTAATCTTCATCGTCGCAACCACCGGGGCGCGAGTATCGTTCAAAGCCATCGAAGGCTGTTCAAGTTCATACATATTGTTATTATTTCCTTATTAAATAAATTAATTCTCTGAGTGCCAAACTCCGCAACCGTGTCGCGCGCAAGGCGTAATTTCAAACAATCAAACTCTACTTCGCCTGTTTAGTCGCCGGCTTCGCCCGAGAAAAACCGCGATGTTAAAAGCAAGCAGAATAACCGGCACGAGCGGCGAGCCGCCGATAACAAAAACATGCGCCCAGACGGCGCCGCACATTGTCCCGATGAGCAGCAGCGCGCCGATCGGAATGACCGGCGGAATAAGCATTATCACCGCTGAAAAGACCTCGATTGCGCCGGTCAAATATCGAAACCATTGCCCGAGCCCGAGGTTGCCGAAAACCTCGATCATCATCGGGTTTCCGAACAGCTTTGCCGAACCCGTCATCAAAAAGACGGCGGCGATTAAAATTTGCAGAATCCAAAGTCCGACGTTTTCGGCTCTCGCATATTCTGCCGGCGTAGTATTTATAATTTTTATATTTCTTAATGTATCCATATTTTTTATGTGTTTAGCCACCTTTACCAGTTCGCAGGTTTGTTTGATACAGCGGACAGAAGGTTGTTTTCGGCTAACTCGAAACTAATTGTGCTGTTCGCGGCGGATTGATTTCCGGCTCTCTGCGATTGGTGATACTCGGCGGCGATTTCGCGCCCGCGCTTCAGAATGTTTTCGGGAAACGTGGTCGATTTGCGCGTCTCAGCGTCCAAATAAATTCCCGTTAGCTCGGTCAATGCGGCAACCTCGCCGGTTTCTTCGTTGCGCATCTCATGAAAGAATCGAACCGTCTTTTCCTTCATTTCGAGAATGCCCGAACGAATGGTAATAATATTTCCGGCAAGCAGCTCGCGCTTGTAGGTCGTGTTTTGCTGGACCGCCGCCATCAGGCGATTCTGTTCGCACAGAAACTTCAGCGTGAGACCCAATCCGGCGAGAAAATGCCACGAGGCTTCGTCAAACTTGCCCGTGTACCACATAACGTTCATATGCCCGATATGGTCGCAATGCCATGGATAAATTGTGCCGCGATAGGTAATTGATAAATTAGTCATAGTTTTCTAAGATTTCGGCAAACGGACGATTATTCAACGCTCTTTGCCTGGTGTTAATACTTAATTTTGCGCCTTTACCGGCTGCCTTACGCTTGAATTTCTTCAAAGAAAATCTCTGTCCGCTCCGTCGTTTGTAAACAGGATTTTGCAATCAAAACGAGTTAAAGCGGATAACGTGAAACTGCCGCGATATCCGCTTTAACTCACAATTTTGACGAACTGTAAAAATCCGGTGTTTACGGCACAATCGCCGCGCCGACCGGCAAGTCGCCCGATTGCCCCCACGCGAACGAGAAGAACGAGCTGTCGCTGCTTCTCAAGATAAAATAACTGCCGTTCGACGGTCGCCAGAAAGCGATGTCGGTCTTGCCGTCTTTATCGAAATCACCGGGCGTCGGTTTGTCGGTCGCCGAGCCGAACTGCGCCGCGACGGTCGCGCCCGTCGTGCTGCGATTAATCCACCATTCGCCGACCGACGGGCGATAAATCGCGACGTCGGCGCGCTGGTCGCCGTCGAAATCGCCCGAGACGGGAACGTCGCCGTTCGAGCCGAAAGGAACGATATTAACGGTGTTGCTGCCCGTGTTCAGCACAAAGAAAGTTCCCGCGCTGGGACGGAAAACGCTCGGGTCGGCAAAGCCGTCGCCGTCGAAATCGTTGTCGTGAAACTGCGAGGCGCGCGGCTCGCCGTAGATGAAATCGTCCATCGCGACGACATCAACGCCGCTCACGCCGTCGTTATTTGTCGCGTTCAGCGGGGCGTTGCCGCTTTCGATGACGACGCGGGCGACGCGCTCGCCGGCGTTGAACGAAATGCCGACAAACGACAGACCGTTATCGAGAACCGGGGCGGAAGCGGCTGATAATTGTCTGCCGTCAGCGCCGTAGACGCGAATCAGCGAGCGATTGCCGCCGGTCGCCGAATCAACGTCCGTAAAAACGACGCCGAAACCCGAGACGGTCGCCGGAATGTTCGTGCCGGGAATGACGAAATTGACTTCCATAATGTGCGCGTTGCGCATCGTAAACAGGCGCTGCGCGCTGAAAGTCGTAAAAATCGTCGAGTAATTCGCGTTCAAATTGCCGAACCGAACCGGTACGCCCGAAGCGGTCGTCGCACTGACGGCGAATTGATTGAGCGCGGCGCCGGCTTCGTCTTCGACCGCATTGAAAATAACGCCGCGCGGGCTGTTGACGTTAAAAAAGTCAACCGGAAGATTGTTCGGCTCGGAAAAACTGTCGGGCACGCCGTCCCAGTTGATTTCGCGTCTGCCGGTCGTGAACGAACCGCCGACGCCGTTGTTTGCGCCGCCCAAATCCGCGCGAAACTGGTCAACGATTGCCTGCAGCGCCGCCGTGTTCGCCCCCGAACCCTGACGGACGATCGGCGCGGCTGAAACCGCGTTGATAAATAAGAACAGCACCAAACTGTTTAATGCTAATAGTTGGATAAATTTTTTCATACTCTTTGTCTCCTTAAAGTCTTTAATTTTGTTTGAAACGAAATTGTTTCGTTGAAGCCAGAATATGTTTTATCGAGACTTAAATCTTTAGTTTTTTATGAAGGTTTTCTGAAAGTTTTCTGAAGTTAAAGTAAAAAGACGGACTCCGCCGCCGCAGTCCGTCTTTCACAAAGAGTAGATTTGTGTCGAATCTTTACGGCACAATCGCCGCGCCGACCGGAATATCGCCCGATTGCCCCCACGCGAACGAGAAAAACGAGCTGTCGCTGCTTCTCAAGATAAAATAACTGCCGTTCGACGGTCGCCAGAAAGCGATGTCGGTCTTGCCGTCCTTATCGAAATCACCGGGCGTCGGTTTATCGCTTGACGAGCCGAACTGTGCGGCAACCGTTGTTCCGTTTGAGCTGCGATTAATCCACCATTCGCCGACTGACGGGCGATAAATCGCGACGTCGGCGCGCCGGTCGCCGTCGAAATCGCCCGAGACGGGAACATCGCCGTTCACGCCGAAGGGAACAAAGCTGACCGTGTTGCTGCCCGAATTGAGAACAAAGAAAGTTCCTGCCGACGGGCGGAAAACGCTCGGGTCGGCAAAGCCGTCGCCGTCGAAATCGTTATTATGAAATTCAGCCGACCGCGGTTCGCCGTAGATGAAATCGTCCATCGCGACCAAATCGTCGTTATTCACGCCTTCAACATTCGATGTGGCAACAATTTTGTTGCCGGCACCAATCTTGATATGCGAAATACGTTCTCCGGCATCAAAAGAAATGCCGACAAAGCTCAGACCGCCGTTTGCCACCGGCGCTAAACCGAAGCCGATTTGCGTGCCGTTAACACCGTAGCAAATAATGCCCGAACTGCTCGCACTGTCAACATCCGAAAAGACGACGCCGAAACCCGAGACGGTTGCCGGAATATTCGTGCCGGGAATATAGAAAAATACATCCAGTACCGGCGAGTCGTCAAGTCCGTTTGCCGTCGGGTGGATAACCGCAAACAGCTTCTGTGACGAGAAAACCTGTAGAAAAGTATTCGGGTAACTCGGGTCGATTTCGCCGAAACGAATCGGTGTGCTCGTCGGGTTCGTACTGTTTGCGCTGACGCGAAGGTCTGCAATAACGGCGGCGGTAAATACCACGCCGCGCGGACTGTTGACGTTAAAGAAGTTGACCGGCAGATTATTCGGTGAAGCAAAAGCGTCCGGCACGCCGTCCCAATTAATCTCGCGCCTGCCCGTGGCAAATGAACCGCCGACGCCGTTATTGGGTCCCAGATTGGCGCGGAAGGCGTCAACCGTCCCTTGAATCGCCGCCGCATTTGCTCCTGAAGCCGTAAATGTAATTTGCGACGCCGAAACCGAACTTGCCGGTGCGAACAGCAGAATAGCACTCAACCAAAACGAAAGAATAAATTTTTTCATTTTTCCATCTCCTCAAAAGTTGTCGCAGCAAAAATAAATTTTGCCGTGCCTCAATTAGTTCCGAACGGGAGAAACATCTTTAGGAAATTCAACCCCCTTGAATTTCCGCAAAATCTGTTTAAAAACTCCAAATTTTTTGCGATTACGGAAGTTATAGCACAGAACCGTCAAATTTAGTAGATAATGCGGTCGGAATGCTTAGATTTTCCGCAAAATAAAAAAGGACGGATTTTTATCCGTCCCGCAACCCTTTAAAATTCAAACCGGCGACTTTTAATCTTCGAGCAGTTTTATACGCGAAAGATTGGTTTTTGCCCTCATAGCGGCGAGAAACGAAATCAGGCAAAGATAAATTTCGCCGTTCGCGCCCGTCTCAAAGTGGCTGCCGCTGGCGCGTACGAATTGCAGCAGATTTTCAACTTTCGTCGTAAAAAGCGATGCCGCTTCGCCGATTGACACAAAATCGACCTCGCGCCCGCAGCCGCGACAAAAAATAATGTGAGTCTGGGCTTTTCGTCGAACGATCTGAAGCCGCTCGAATTCGATGATTATTTCCCGTTTTCTTTGAATTTTCATAAACCGTTTTCTTCAACCGTTGAAGAAGGTGATTTGTGTTTTTCACAAACTGCGTTAAAATCGGTGGTAATTTTCCACTGATTCCGCTGCTATAAAAGTTTTATCGCAACGGGCGAAATAAATTCTTTAGAAAATTATGAATTTTTTCTGAAGAAATTATGAAGACACCGCCGATGGAAAAATTTTCGACGCAAATTTACGGTTTTGACCAATTTCAGCTCGACGCGGCGGAGCGCCTGCTTTTCGACGGCGAAAAAACAATCGCGCTCGCGCCGAAGGTTTTCGATACTTTGCAGCTGCTCGTCGAAAACGCCGGGCGTGTCCTGAGCAAAGAACGGATGCTCAAAGAAATCTGGGAAGACAGCTTTGTCGAAGAAAATAATCTCGCCCAGAATATTTCCTACCTGCGCCGCATTTTAGGCGAAACCAGGGACAAAAAATTCATCGAAACCGTCCCGAAGTTCGGCTATCGATTTATTTCGCCCGTCCATTTAATCGAAAACGAAACGCAAACCGTGACTTATGAGCGCACGCAGGCGCGTGTTTTTATTCAGGAAATCGTCTCTGAAGAAGGAGAGGAGAAAGGGGAAAGAGGCGAAGAGGAGATTATTTTCGACTCCGCCGACGGCGCGTTTTCCGCTGCTCCGCTCCTTCGCTCCTCCTCCTCCTCCTCCTCCGCGTCTCCGCTTCTCGCCGCCGCGGTGCCCGAAACGCATTATGTCGAAAACGGCGACGTGAATATCGCTTATCAGGTGGTCGGCGAGGGCGATATCGACATCGTTTTCGTGATGGGCTGGGTTTCGCATCTTGAATATTTTTGGAAACATCCGCTTTTCGCCGCCTTTTTGAACCGTCTTGCCAGCTTTTCGCGGCTGATTTTGTTTGATAAACGCGGCACGGGTTTGTCCGACCGGATTCCTTTGTCGGAACTGCCGACGCTCGAACAAAGAATGGAAGACGTTCACGCGGTGATGGACGCCGTCAGTTCGGAGCGCGCGGTTTTAATCGGCGTTTCCGAAGGCGGACCGATGTGCTCGCTGTTTGCCGCGACTTATCCCGAAAAAACGACCGCGCTCGTAATGATTGGCACTTACGCCAAGCGAATTAAGGACGTCGATTACCCGTGGGGCGTTTCGGCAGAAGACCGCGAAGCGTTTTTTGAGCAGATGCGGCGCGATTGGGGAAAACCCGTCGGCATCGAAGAACGCGCGCCGTCGCTTGCGGCGGACGAAGAATTTCGCAACTGGTGGGCGGAATATTTAAGAATGGGCGCCAGTCCGGGCGCGGCGGTCGCGCTGACGAAGATGAACGCCGAAATCGACGTGCGCCATGTTCTGCCGCTCGTGCGCGTGCCGACATTGGTTCTTCACCGCAGCGGCGATTTATGTCTGAAGGTCGAAGAAGGTCGGTTTGTCGCGTCGTTGATTCCGGCGAGCAAATACGTCGAGCTGGACGGCATCGACCATCTGCCGTTTGTCGGCAACCAGGAAGAAGTTTTAGACGAAATCGAAGAATTCCTGACCGGAATGCGGCATTCGGAAGAATACGACCGCGTGCTGGCGACCGTCATGAGCGTTAAAATCGTCGACCCCGAACGCCACGCGCTCGAAATCACGGGTTGGAATGATTTTATGGAGCGTTCGGGCGTTTACGTGCGCCGCCAAATCGAGCTTTTCAAGGGCAGGGAAGTCGCGTTTGACGAAAACGGGCTGCTCGCGGTTTTCGACGGACCGGCGCGCGCCATTCGCTGCGCGATGGCAATCAACGATTCGGCGCGCCGCCTCAACGTCAACGTCAAAACCGGCTTACACACGGGCGAATGCGAAGTGCGCGGCGACCGGTACAGCGGCACGGCGGTCGAGCTTGCCCAGAAAATCGCCGACGAAGCAAAGCTCGGCGAAATTCGCGCCTCGCGCACGGTCAAGGATTTAGTCGCCGGTTCGGGCATCGGTTTTGCCGAAACCGCAATCAAATCCTTCCCCGAAATCGCGGGCGAGTGGCGAATTTTTACCGTCAAACGGTAACAAAGGGATGTGAAAAAATTACTTCATTCCTCATCGATTTTTATCCTATTTTACTCTGAGTGAATGTAACAGCAGTATTTGCGGGATTCTTATAAACCGCTAAAAAAACAATTCAGCTATAAAACTAAAAAGCAGCAAAATCTCTTCTTCCAAAATCCGCGAAATTTCGGTATTCTTTCCAAAATGCCAA
Source organism: Pyrinomonadaceae bacterium (assembly GCA_036403375.1). Lineage (GTDB taxonomy): Bacteria > Acidobacteriota > Blastocatellia > Pyrinomonadales > Pyrinomonadaceae > JAFDVJ01. The sequence continues at coordinate 39,516 of DASWRC010000018.1, read as the reverse complement.
CGGGAATTGCCATCACATTAGGATTGCTTCTGCTCGCGCTGATTCTGTTCGGCACGGAGAAAATTCCGGTTGACATGGTCGGGATTATTCTCGTTATCGCGCTGATTCTGACCGGCGTTTTGAGTGTCAACGAAGGCTTGGCGGGCTTCGGCGATAACGTGATTATTACGATCGGCGGGCTTTTTGTGCTGACCGGCGGTTTGATAAAAACCGGTCTCGTCGATTTAATCGGGCGGCGGCTTTATAAAATTGCGGGCAACAACGAATTTATTTTAACCGCGCTGATAATGTTCGTTGCCGCGCTTTCGGCGTCCGTTTTGAAAAATACGACGACGACCGCGATGTTTCTGCCCGTCGTTATCGGCTTGGCGGAGCGCGCGCGCATTCCGCCTTCAAAACTCCTGATGCCGCTCGCGTTCGGCGCAATCCTCGGCGGCAGCTGCACTCTCATCGGAACTTCGACAAATTTGGCGGTTTCCGGCGCGATGACGCGTTACGGGATGGATCCGTATTCGATGTTCGAGCTTGCGCCGGTCGGGATTCTGACCTTTTCGGTCGGGATGCTTTATATGTTGTTTATCGGAAGGAAAATGCTGCCCGCGCGCGGCGGCGAAGATTCTTTGACCGAGCAGTATCATATCCGCGAATACATCTCGGAATTGCTGGTTTTGCCCGGCTCGCACCTGATCGGTAAAACGCTCGGCGAAGCGAATCTGAATATGGATCTCGACCTCAACGTGCTCGGTATCGTGCGCGGTAAGGAAACGAAAATCGCGCCGAACGCGCGCGAGCGCATCGGGCTGAACGACCTTTTGATTGTCGAAGGACGGCTCGCCAATATCCTCAACGTCAAAACCGAAGCCGGGCTTGAAATCAAGGCGGATTTCAAGCTCAACGACGCGGTTCTCGAAGGCGGCAGCATCGAGCTTTTCGAGGTCATGGTGATGCGCGACTCGCGGCTTGTCGGGCAAACCTTAAAATCAATCCGCTTCCGCCAGACTTATGATTTGACCGTTTTAGCAATCAACCGGCACGGCGAAACAATTGTCGAGAAACTGAGCGAAGTCGGTCTCCGGTTCGGCGACGTGCTTCTCGTGCAGGGAACGCGCGAGGAAATCGAACCGCTCGTCGTCGAAGGCGAAATGCTTCTGCTCGAAGACGTTTCAAAAGGCGCGCTGCGCACGGAAAAACGCAAATGGGCGCTCGCCGCATTCGGGCTTTTTCTGGCGCTCTCGCTCTCGAAAGTCGTTTTCGATTACGAGATTCCGTTGGCGGTCTGTGTTCTGCTGGGCGTGCTGCTGCTGCTCGCGACCAAGACGGTTCGCTACCCGGAGCTTTATTCGCTGATTGATTTTCGGCTGCTGGTTTTAATCGCCTGTATGATGAGCTTCGGCGTCGCGATGGAAAAGACGGGAACGGATAAATACCTGGCGACGCTGATTGTTCTGTATTTCGAGCATTATGGTTCGGTCGCCGTTCTCGCCGGATTTTTTGTTTTAACGGTCGTCTTGACGCAGCCGATGTCGAACCAGGCGGCGGCGCTCGTCGTTCTGCCCGTCGCGGTAAAAACGGCGATCGCCTTAAATCTCAACCCGCGCGCGTTTGCCGTCGCGATAACCTACGCCGCGTCGTTTTCCTTCATCACGCCGCTCGAACCTGCCTGCGTTCTCGTCTATACGCCCGGACGCTACCGGTTTATGGACTTCGTTAAAATCGGCACGATTTTAACAATCGTCGTTTTTATCGTCGCCATTCTGCTCGTGCCGGTGTTCTGGAAACTTTAAAGTTTTGAGTCCCGCCTTGAGGCGGAACTGGAGGAGGAAGGATGAGGGATGAATAAATCTGTTGATAACTTCATCCCTCATCCTTCTCTGCCCTCAGCCTTCTCGAATTGCCGCCTGAAGGCGGGACTCAAAACTATTTAAGGCACGAAAGCATTCGGAATCGGACGGTCGCCGGTCGTGCCGAACGTCGCTATCAAAACTCCGGCGGTCGAACGCAGGACAAACCATTCGCCCGTTGCGGGTCGAAACACGGCGGCGTCCGTGTGCCCGTCGCCGTCATAATCGCCCGGCGCAGGCGTGTCGCCCGACTGCCCGAACGGGAACGAGAAGAACGAATTATCCTCGCTTCTTTGAATAAACCATTCGCCCGTCGAAGGTCGAAACACGGCAATATCAGCCTTACCGTCGCCGGTGTAATCGCCCGGCACCGCCTTGTCGGTCGAAACGCCGAAACGATAAACCTTAAACTGCTGATCGGACGATTGCAGATACCACCAACTTCCATCCGACGGGCGGAAAATAGCGATGTCCGCTTTGCCGTCGCCGTCGAAATCCGCCGTCACGGGCTTGTCTTCCGCAGTTCCGAAATTAACGATGGAGGTCGCACCATTGCTCGAATTCAATATAAACCACGTTCCAGTGCCCGGACGAAAGACCGCCGCATCGGTTTTGCCGTCGCCGTCGAAATCCGCGGGCGCGGGAATGTCGCCCGATTGTCCGAACGGAAAACTAAAGAACGAATTGTCTTCCGAGCGCTGGATAAACCAAAAACCGTTTGACGGTCGGAAAACGGTAATGTCCGTTTTGCCGTCGCCGGTGAAATCGCCGGGCGCGAGAACGTCGCTCGACGTGCCGAAACTAAAGACGCGGAAAGAATTATCGAGCGAGCGCGTATACCACCACGAGCCGTCCGACGGGCGGAAAATCGAGATGTCGGTTTTATCATCGCCGTCGAAATCGAACGGCGCGGTCACGTTCGGCTCAAACGCGCGCCGTTCGAACGCGCCGATGTCGGCGCCGTTGGCGAGGTTTGTCACGTCAGGATTGTCAAACGGGCGATTAAATCCGCGCTGGTCGGTCATGAAGTTGAAATTATTGCCTTTATCAACCGCCGGCGAATTCGGTAAAAGCGCGTGCGTCGGGACGGTTCCGCCGTTCAATGCGAGCACTTTAACGAGTCCCGGAATGAGCGGCGCCGCGCCGGTTCCGGTCTGGTCGCCGGTTTGAGTAAAGCCGGTCGCCGCGCCGACGTTGCCGATGAGATTGAAGCCGCCCGAAGTAAACGTGCCGGCGACGTCCGGTACTGCCGAGTTGTTTTGATTGCCGGCGATAATCGAATTGCGAATCGTCAGCACGGGACTTCCCCCGCCGCTGCCGTCGAACACGCCGCCCGCGCCGCCGCCGCTCGCCGTGTTGTTTGTAATCGTCGAGTTTGTAATCGTCAGCGGCACATTGCCGATAAAGATGCCGCCGGCGTTGTTCGTGCTTACGACATTTTTGATATTGCCGGAAATGGTCGAGCCGGTCACGAACGTCGGACCCAAACTGTCGATGCCGCCGCCGCCGTTGCTCGCATTTGAAATATTGCCCGAAACGGTCGAGCCGACGACGTTTAACGTTCCGGCGTTGGCAATGCCGCCCCCGAAACTGGCGGCAGTATTGCCGGTGATCCAGCAATCTCTGACCATTAATATGTTGAGCGGAAAATTATTTGAGATGCCGCCGCCCACGCCGTTGACGTTTCCGCCCGTGAGCGTCATGCCGCTCACGGTTACCGAAAAACCGGAGCTGATATTGAAAACCCGCGCCGACCCGCTAAACGCCAGCGTATTTCGCAGCGTCAAAAGATTTGCGCCGGGTCCGATGATGTTTGTATTTGAGCTGATGGCGATCTGCCCGCTGGCGAGCAGGATGGTGCGCGGAACGTTAAAAACGGTCGGGTCGAAAACGACGCTGCCGCCGCCCGCCGCATTAGCATCCAGAACAGCCTGCCGCAGGGTGCCGGCGCCGCTGTTGCTGGCATTCGTGACGGTGAAAACGCTCGGCAGATAATCCATACCCGTCAATCCTCCGACCGCGCCGATGGTATTAGCGGCTTGAACATTTCCGAAGGTTAGTGCGCCGGTCGCCGGGTTGACGCTGTAAGTCGAGATATTGCGGCTCGTGCCGTTGGCGGCGAAAAGAAATGTCCCGGCGTTGTTTAAGACAATCGTTCCGGTCGAAGTGCCGCCGGAATTGACCGGTGAACCCACCGCCGCGAGCGTCGTGCTCGCGCCGCTGCCCGCAATCTGATACGCGCCGACGCGATTTCCGCTCTGGTCGGAGAGATAATAAAATTTTTCGTTCGGATGAAGCGTGCCGTTCTCCCTCGAAGTCAGACCGGAAGCAAACCCATTGTTGGCGACCGCGCTCGGAATACCGGCAGACGTCGTAAATACGCGCATTTGCTGGTTGGTGTCCGCTGAAAAAAGTCTTCCCTGTGAATCCATCGCATAGGAAATCAAGTTTGTCGTGCCCGAATCGAACGGCGAGCCGGGAAGCGGCGTCAGAACGCCCGTCGTCGGGTTAACGCCGAAGCCCGCAAAGGTGTTTCCGGTGTTTCCGCCGGCGTATAAAAAATTACCGTCGCGGCTAAAGGCGGACGAATAAATCTGCGTCGGTGAAACCGAATACGGGCTGCCGGCAGCCGGCGTCACCGTCGTCGAAGTAATCTTAAAACTACGGATTTGACCGTTAGTCCCGTCGCCGGCGATGAGCGGCGAACCCGAAGGATGCACCTTGATTGTTCGAAACACAAAGCCCGCAACAAATGGACTGAACGGCAAGGCGGTCAGCGCGCCGGTCGCCGGGTTGACCGAAAAAGCGCTGATCGTGTTCGACCCGATATTCACGACATAAAGCCGGAGATTTGCGCGGTCAATGACCATCAGCTCGGTGAAAGTCGTGTTTCCCCCGTTGCCGCCCGAAGCGACCGGAAATCCGGCAAGCGGCGTCAAAGCGCCGGTCGATTCGTTGACGCTGAAACCGTAAATCTGGTTGACAGCCGCCGGACGGTCATTTAAAACATACAGAAAACCGGCGCGCGTCGTACCGGCTAAAGCCAGCAGAGCGCCGATAAATATTAACGTGCGGATGAATAAACGGAGAGACGGAAAGAGGGAAACGACTGGAACAGATAGCATAACAAATGAGCCTCCTTAAATTTCGCCGGGATAAATTTTAATACGGGATAAATTTTAAATACGGGATAAATTTTTACTAACTATAATCCTATACGCCCGAAAAATAAACGAATTTTCGTCAATATTCGAACAATTTGATTTTCGACGGCAATTAAAAAAAATAAAAAGCCCGGCAGTATATCGCCGGGCTTTTTATTTCTTGTAGTGGTTTAAGCTTAAGAGCTCGCGGGCGCGACTTTTTCGGAAACTTCCGGAACGCTCGCCGGTGAAACTTCGTCCGAATCTTTAATCAGCGAATCATTGACGATTCGTTCCTGTTCGAGATTGTGAATCGCATAACTGCCGGTCGCGGGCGAAGCCGAGGCGGTTCGTCCGACATATCGAAGCGTCAAAGCGCCCTTGATTTCTTCCAGGCGATAATGGACAAACGTCCAGCCGCCCATATTTTCCGGTTCTTCCTGCGTCCAGAAAAGCTGCGTCGCATTCGGGTAAGACGCGAAAATCTCCTGCAGGCGAGCTTTCGGGAACGGGTAAAACTGTTCCAGACGAACAATCGCCACGCGGTCGTCGTGCGAATCCGTCCTTCCGGCATCCAAATCGTAGAAAACTTTACCGGAACACAAAACGATGCGCCTGACTTTTGCTTTATCCGAAATGCGCACGTCGTCCAAAACCGGATTAAACCCGCCAACGGTTAATTCTTCGACCGTCGAAGACGCCGCCGGCAAACGCAGCAGACTCTTTGGCGTCATCACGATGAGCGGGCGGACGATGTCCTGTTTGACCTGACGGCGAAGCAGGTGAAAATACTGCGCCGGCGTTGTCGGGTAGCAGACTTGAAGATTGTTTTCCGCGCAAAGCTGCAAATAGCGTTCAAGACGAGCGGAAGAATGTTCCGGTCCCTGTCCTTCGTAACCGTGCGGCAGGAGCATTACGAGCGGGCAATTCTGTTTCCATTTGTCTTCCGACGCCGAAATATACTGGTCGATAATAACCTGCGCGCCGTTGGCAAAATCGCCGAACTGCGCTTCCCAGAGCGTCAAGGAATCTTTCGATTGCAGCGCGTAGCCGTATTCAAAACCGAGCACCGCGTTTTCGCTCAAAGAGCTGTCGAAAACCTGAAAACGCGCGACCGGATTATCCGCCGAGCGAATTTCGCCGAGCGGCGACCAGAGCGCGCCGTTCAGCGTGTCGTACATTAGCGCGTGCCGCTGCGAGAAAGTTCCGCGACCGGAATCCTGTCCGCTCAGGCGAATGCGTCTGCCTTCGAGAACCAGTGAGCCAAACGCCATGGCTTCGGCAAATCCCCAATCCATCGGCACTTCGCCCGCGCCCATCTTCGCGCGCCTGGCAAGCTGCCCGACCATTTTCGGGTTGATGTGAAAACCTTCGGGAACGAGCGAAATTTTGTCCGAAATGCTGCGGATGATTTCGGCGGTCGCCGGCGTTTCCACAACCTTCGAGCCGTCGTCTTCACCGGCAGGCGGCGCAAGCTCGGTCTTTTTCGGATGCTCCTGGGCGATTTGTTTTGCGCGCTCTAAAATTCCTTCGTATTTCTGGACGACTTCGCTCGTCATCGCGTTCAAATCTTCATCGCCGATGACGTTTTCGCGAATCAACTGCTGCGCGTAAAGATGCCGCACGCCCGGATGCGCTTTGACGCGCGCGTACATCAAAGGCTGCGTGTAGCTCGGCTCGTCACCCTCGTTGTGACCGAGACGGCGAAAACCGACCAAATCCAGAACAACGTCCTTGTTGAATTTTTGACGATAATCGAGCGCGATTTTGACCGTCCGGAACGCCGCCTCGGGGTCGTCGCCGTTGATGTGAAAAATCGGCGTCTGCGTAATCTGCGCCGCGTCGGTCGAATAAATCGAGCTGCGCGAGGCTTCGGGCGCGGTCGTGAAACCGATTTGGTTGTTGATGACGATGTGAATCGTGCCGCCGACGCGATAGCCGCGCAGATTTGCGAGCTGCAGGGTTTCCATGACGATGCCCTGACCGGCAAACGCCGCGTCGCCGTGCAGCAGAATCGGCAAAATGCGGTCCTGCACGGCATCGCGGTTCGACGCGTCCGCCTCGTCGCCTTTGAGAAGCTGGTCCTGGCGCGCGCGCGTCATGCCTTCGACGACCGGGTCGACGAATTCCAGATGGCTCGGATTGCTCGCGAGCTCGATGCGGATTTTGCTGCCGTCGCGCGTTGTGTGTTCGCCGACCGCGCCCTGGTGATATTTCACGTCGCCTTCGTCCGCCGGAAAATTCGGGTGCGAAGTGCCTTCGAAAATCGTGAAAATGCGTTCAGCCATCGAAGTATCGACGATGTTCGAGAGAACGTTCAGACGCCCGCGATGCGCCATGCCGACAAAAACTTCGCGGACGCCGAGACTGCCCGAGTTTTCAATCAGCTGGTCGAGCAGCGGAATAACGGTTTCCGTGCCTTCGAGCGAAAAGCGTTTTTGCCCGAGATATTTTTTATGCAGAAACTGCTCGAACTGCTCGGCTTCGATGAGCTTTTGCAGGAGAGCTTTTTTAACGTCCGCCGTGAGCGGCTCGGTATCGACAAACTGCTGGCGCACCTGCGTACGAATCCAATCCTTTTCTTCCTTGCTCTGAATGTGCCGGTATTCGATGCCGACTTTTCCGGCGTAAGCCTTGCGCAGGATTTCCAAAATGCGTCTTAATGTCGCAGTTTTTTCGCCGTGCAGACCGCCGGTGATAAATTCGCGGTCGAGGTCCCAAACCGTCAGACCGAAATTTTCAATATCAAGGTCGGCAGCGCGGTACGAAGTCATATTGAGCGGGTCGATGTCGGCGAGCAGATGCCCGCGAATGCGGTAGGCGTTGATGAGCTGCAAGACGTTCGCCTGTTTTTCAGCCTGCTCGGCGGAGCGGTCGCTGAAAAGCGACGGATTGTAGTCTTCAGCCCAGCGCATCGGCGGGTAATTGATGCTCAAATCCGCAAAAATCTCGTCGTAAAAAGAGTGCTGACCGGTAATAAATTCGTGAATTTTCGCCAGGAAAAGTCCGCTTTCCGCGCCTTGAATGACCCGGTGGTCGTAGGTCGAAGTCAGCGTGATGATTTTGCTGATGCCTAATTGCGAGAGCGCGGCGGAAGTCATCGCCTGGTATTCCGCCGGATATTCAATCGCGCCCGTCGCGATAATCGCGCTTTGTCCCGACATCAGGCGCGGATTCGATGCGACCGTGCCGATTGTGCCCGGATTCGTCAGCGAAATCGTCGTGCCCTGAAAATCGGCGATTTCCAGTTTTCCGTCGCGCGCTTTTTTGACCTGCCCGTTGTAGGCGTCGAAAAACCCTGCGAAATTCATTTTTCCGCTGCCTTTGATATTCGGCACGAGCAGGTTGCGCGAGCCGTCTTTCTTTTCAATATCGATTGCGATGCCGAGATTAATCGATTCGTTTTCGAGCCGCGACGGTTTGCCGTCGACAAAACCGTAACCGTTGTTGAGCGCCGGATAAGCTTTCACGGCTTTGATAATCGCCCACGCGATAAGGTGCGTAAACGAAACTTTGCCGCGCCCCGAAGCCTGAAGATGCTCGTTGATAATGCGGCGGTTTTCTTCGAGAACCTTGACCGGCATATTGCGAAACGTCGTCGCCGTCGGAACGGTCAGGCTGGTTTCCATGTTTTCGACAATCTTCTTCGCCGCCCCCGTTAGCGGCTTAACTTCCGTATCCGCGCCGATTGTGACGCTCGGCTGCGGCGGTTTGGCGGCTTCGGCAGAGACGGGTTTCTGGTCTTCGGTCTTTGTTTTCTGGTCTTCAGTTTTCGAGCTCCCGACTCCCGACTCCCGACTCTCGACTTGCGGCGCGCCGCCGTTCAGCAAATCGCCGAAAAACGTGCGCCACGATTCGTCAACCGAATTCGGGTCGGTCTTGAAACGATTCAATAAACCTTCGACATAACTGGCGTTCGCGCCAAAATTTTCAGCAATATATTCGGAAATATTTGTTATCTGTTCGCTCACTTTTTATAACCTCTTGTTACACATCTACCGGTGTAATCTACAATTTTAGCGCAAAAGCAAACAAAACATAAGCGTCGCTCATAAATTGTCGGGATCACGGAAAAGAAAAAGGTCAAACCCGAAAGTTTGACCTTTTTCCCGCATAAGTGAGTGAGGTAGTTGTCCAAATTGAAAAAGAATAGATTGGTTAGAAACAGCAAATAACCTAGAGAAAAGTTACTTTGTCGAACTTCTGCCTGTGCAGACGCTTTTCTATAATGCACTGCGCGTGCCAAAGCTGTGCGATTATCCGAAAAGCCGGTAAATAAAAGGTTTTACGTAAAATTGTTGTGGAAGCCGGAAATTGCCTGCGGTCAGAATGAACGAATTTTTCGCAATTTGAATCGTCAAATTGACGGGATGGATATTTTGGGTAAGACGTTTCCGTTTTTGACCGGATTTTTTATTTTGACGTTGACCTCGACCGGCACGACGCGCTTTATGTCGAAGCCCCATTTTTTGAACCGCCCGAAGACGAAAACTCTGCCCGTGACCGTCCATTCGTCTTGCGAATCGGTCGCTTCGCCGAGCGCGCCTTTTAAGACTTGTTTGGCGCCGAGAAAGATTTTAACGGGGCGCGGCAATTTGATGACTTCAGTTTTTTTGAACTCGAAAGAATTCCGGTATTCTTCGATTTCAACGTCCAGACCGTTGACCTTAAAATTGTGAAACGTCAGAAAATCGACCTTGCCTTTATAATCGAGCGGGTCGATTTCCGCTGAAATTTCAAAGGTCAGGCCCGTCAGCGAAGTATCGGTCAATTCCGGCTCGGTCAATCGTGCGTAGGCTTCGGATTGATTTCTATCGTCTCGTTCGGTGATGTCGATTTTATTGGTGACGGTAATCCGGACTTTATGAACCTTGTAGCCGCGAAGCTCGTCCGGTAAATCCTGCGCGAAAATATCAAAAGCAAAAAGCAGAATTAAAACGCCGAGCCGCAAAAACAAATGACAATTGACAACCGGCAATCGACGATTCGGATTTTTGTATCGTCGATTGCCGGCTGTCATTTGTCCATCGATTTGTCGGTTCATATTTTTTCTCGCGGCAGGAAAATCTCGAAAATCGTGCCGTTTGTGTTACGGCTTTTGACCGAAATTTTGCCGTTTAATTTCTCGACCGCCGTTTTGACGGCGTCCAGCCCGACGCCGCGCCCCGATATTTCCGACACCTGCGCGGCGGTCGAAAGCTCGGGCGCGAAAATAAGCTCGCGCGTCTGCGCGTCGCTGAGCAAATCATCGTCGGAAATCAGGTTTTTTGCAACCGCGCGGCGGCGGACCGCACTTAAATCGATACCGCGCCCGTCGTCGGCAACCGACAAATGCAGCCCATCTATCATTTCAAAAAGCCGAATCTCGACCTTTCCGCTCTGCTCGACGGCGTGGTCGACCGCGTTACGAACCAGATGCAGCAGAATATCGAAGAGAGCTTTCGTCGCCTCGGCGGAGAGCGGCGCGTCGTTTGCCAGAATCGAAACGTGAACTTCTTTGCCCGATTTTTCCGCCGTCTCTGCGGCGTGCGCGGCAACGTGTGAAAGCATTTCAAATAAATCGTCCGACGCGCGTTCACGGCAGGCGTGCGATGAAATTTCGGCGTCGAATTCTTTTACTAAAATCTGCAGATTTTCCGCCGGTTCGCAGCTGGCAATAAAAATCCGGAACCCGATTTTTCCTGTGGAAGCGTGTTTTTCGCTCGGCAGAGAAGCGATGATTTCGCTTTTTCCGGCGAGAATCTTTCGCAAATTTCGATAACGGTCGGCAAAATTGGCGGCTTCAAAACCAATTTCCACGCAATAGATATTTTTTCCTTCGCGCACCGCCGAAAGCGTCGCCGCTCTTTCGGGCATCGAGAACTTTTCAAAAACGGTGTACGGGATTTTAGTTAGTAAAATGTCGGCTCCGGTTTTTGTCCGCACAGCAGTTTGGAGCTTTTCGATAAAATCGTCGGGCGTCTCATTTTCGTTTTCGCCGAGCAATTTTATTAAATGCTCGATTCCTTCAAGCAGCAGATTTTCATCGCTTTGCGTTGCCCGGTTTGCCAGGATACTTTCGAGATTACCGGCGATTTTTGCCGCCGCCGAGAGACCGAAAGTCTGCGCGCCGCCTTTGACGGTGTGAATCGTGCGAAAAACCTCACGCCGCAAATCCTCGGCGAAATCTCCGGCGAGCCGCGCTTGCAGAATTTTCAGTTTATTGATTGATTCGGCAATGAAATTTTGGCGAAAGTCGGACATTTGGATTTTGGATTTTGGATTTTGGAACGCTTTGCTCTTTACGATCGGTTTGTTATCCGAAAGCGCATTAAGCCCGGCAGTTTAACGGGCGCGTTGAGCAAATCCAAAATCTAAAATCTGTTTAATTCGACGAAGCTTGAGATTTTTTATTGTCGTCAGGAGAGTTCTTATTTTTTTTTTCCAAATCGTGCTTGATGGCGTCCAGGATGCCGTTGATAAACTGCGTCGCTTCAAAAGTCGAAAAACGGCGCGCAATTTCCAGCGCTTCGTTAATGATGACCGTGTTCGGGGTTTCCTCAAAAAGAAATTCGTAAACCGCAAGGCGAAGGACGTTGCGGTCGACAATCGCCATCCGCTCGATACGCCAGTGTTCGGCGCGCGTGCGGATTTTATCGTCCACCGTCTCAATCTCGGACAAGGTTCCTTTAACGAGCCTGACCGAGAAATCGCGCATCACGTCTTCCATGTCCGGTTCGCCGAGTTCGTCCCAAAAATTGCGCGTAACGATATCGCCGGACAATTTTGTAACGTCCGCTGCAAACAACATCTGGAGAGCGCATTCACGTGCTTTGCGCCGTGTTCCCATAAATCCCCGACTTTATCAAACGACGTGCGGAAAGGCTTTTTTCTGCGCTTCCGCAGCGTCTTCTCCGCCGTCCATCTCTTTGTACAAATTGACTAGTTCGACCGCCGCCATGGCGGCTTCAAACCCTTTGTTGCCGGCTTTCACCCCGGCGCGATTGATTGCCTGTTCGAGCGTATCGGTCGTGACGACCGCAAAAAGCACCGGAACGCCCGTTTGCATTGCCGCTTGCGCCGTTCCTTTCGCCGCCTCGCCCGCCACGTAATCGAAATGCGGAGTTTCGCCGCGAATGACGACGCCGATGCAGATGACCGCATCGAAATTGCCGCTCGCCGCAACCTTCTGCGCCGTTAAAGGCAGCTCGAAAGAACCCGGAACTTTATAGATTTCAATCGCTGCTTCACCCGCGCCGAGCCGTTCGAGCGCGTCAAGCGCGCCGTCGGTCAGTTTCGACGTCAGAAAATCATTCCAACGCGAAACGACGAGAGCAAATCGAAATCCTTGTGCATTAAGTAGTCCCTGATGAACTTTTGGCTGCAATTTCTTCACCTCAAACAAGCAGAATCGCTTCTTTCTAGTATAAAGAACGTAAAACACGCTTGACAAGCACTAAATTCAAGAACAGGAAAACAGGCGAACAGGAGACGAGGAGATTAGGCATATATTTACAACCTTTGGATTAAAACTTTAGATTAAAAATATAATTTTTGAATCAATAAATTTTCTCCGCTTCTCCCTAACTTTCCTTTTCCTCCGCTTCTTCGCCGCGGGCGCGGGTAAATTCTTTGATGGAAAGCCCGCGCGTGGCGATTAAAATGACGCCGATTAACGTCCAGAGAATTGTTCTGCCTTTGCGGATAATCGCCAGGGTGACGCCGATGCCCGCGCCGAGTGCGAGCGTTTCGGTGACGAACTGCGCGCCGGCTTCGTCAACGCCGATGACGAACGGGATTAATTTAAAGGTCGTCGTGATGACGCGGCTGATTGATTCGAGCAGGAATGACGTGAAAAGGCTCGGAACAGCCGAACTGATACGGCTCATCACGAACCAGACTTCCAATATTCCGAGCGCGTGAAAGAGAATTTCAAACAGGATAATCGGCAAAAAGCGGCGCGGGTATTTGCGGTAAAAGCCGTAAATCAGGTTTTCAAACAAACGGACGTGCATCCGCCCCTTTTCCAGAAAGCTCCTGCCCCAGCCCTTTTGATAAAGTTTCTCGCACGCTTCGCTGGCAAAATGCCACTGGCGCAGAACCATCACGAAACCGAACAAAATCAGCGCGAAAATGATGCCGATTGAAATATCGATAGTTATCCGCCAGCCTTCGGCTAAATCAAAGCTTCTGAGAAAAGCAAATCCGCCGAGCACGATGTAAAGCCCCGTAATCAACGAATAAAAAAGATTTTCCGTCGCGACGGACGATAACCCGACGACGAGCGGAACGCGATTTCTGACCGCGACCGCTTTGGCAGTTCCGCTGATGAGAATACCGAGCGGAATCATCGTGCTCATCGCTTCGCCGATAATCACGGCGGGCAGCGTATCGCGCACGTCGAGCGAGTAAGGCTCGTAAACCGATAATTTCCAGGCGCAGGCGCGGGTCAAAAGACGCAGTAGATAAATCAACGAAACCGCTAAAAACCCATCGATGCCGATGCGTGCGACGCCGCGCAGAATTTCCGCGTAGCCGACCGTCGCCACGAAATAGACGAACAGACCGATGCCCAGAATCGTGAACAAAATTGCCGCTATTTTTAGACGATTGAGATGTTTCGAGTTTGAATTTTTAATTTTTAACTTTGAATTTTGAATTTCTGTGTCGGTCTTCACTTCTCTTTGCCTTTTCGCCGATGCGTCTTTTATGATGTTATTTTATTTGCTTATAATCACAAAATCCAAAAAGGAATATATTATGAACGCAGCAGCTTTAGAACAAGAATATCAAAGACCGGCTTTAACACATCTGTCAGACGAAGAAGAACTTTTTCGCTCGTCAATCCGCGAATTTGCCGAGGGCGAAGTCCGCCCGCGCGTCGAAAAAATGGAGCACGACGCGAAATTGGACAAAGATTTGATTGACCAGTGTTTCGACCTCGGCTTAATGGCAATCGAAACGCCCGAAGAATACGGCGGCGCCGGCAGTACGTTTTTCAACGCGATTTTAGCAATCGAAGAGCTCGCGCGCATCGACGCTTCAACGAGCGTGTTCGTCGATGTGCAGAACACGCTCGTGACAAACGCGATTATCCGCTGGGCAAACGACGAGCAGAAGAAAAAATATCTGCCGCAGATGGCGACCGAAAAGGTCGGCGCGTACGCTCTCTCGGAAGCCGGCAGCGGTTCGGACGCGTTTGCGCTGAAGACGCGCGCTTTCGATAAAGGCGACCATTACGAACTGACGGGACAAAAACTCTGGATTACGAACGGCAACGAAGCGGAAATCTTTATCGTTTTCGCGACGATTGACCTCAACGCCGGTTATCGCGGCATCACGGCGTTTATCGTCGAAAAAGATTTTGAAGGCTTTTCGGTCGGCAAAAAAGAAGACAAACTCGGCATCCGCGCCAGTTCGACGACCGAATTAATTTTGGATAACTGCCGCGTTCCGAAAGAAAACGTCCTCGGCGAAGTCGGCTACGGCTATAAAGTTTCCATCGAAACCCTCAACGAAGGACGCATCGGCATCGGCGCGCAGATGGTCGGCATCGCGCAGGGCGCATACGAAGCCGCTCTGAAATACACGATGGAACGCGAACAGTTCGGGCAGGCAATCAACCAATTCCAAGCCGTGCAATTTCAACTCGCGGAAATGGCGATTGATCTCGAAGCCGCGCGCCTTCTGGTTTACAACGCGGCGCGTCTGAAAGACGCCGGCAAATCTTTCCTCAAAGAAGCCGCGATGGCGAAAGTTTATTCGTCGCGCGTGGCGGAGAAAATTTCCTCAAAAGCAATCGAGCTTTTCGGCGGCTACGGCTACGTCAAAGATTACCCGGTCGAAAAATACTGGCGCGACTCGAAAATCGGCGCTATCTACGAAGGCACGTCGAATATGCAATTGCAGACAATCGCGAAAATCATTACAAGCGGAAAATAAATTTCTTCCAAAAGACAAAAGGCTTGCTATAATCAGCGAGCCTTTCTTTATTTATGAACGAAAATATTAACCTCGAAATTCAATACACGGTTGACGATTATACGCGCGGCGTTTCATTTGTCCGGAAACGTCAGTTTATCATTAAATACGCTTACCTGATTCTGCCTTGTGTCCCGTTAGCGATTCTTCTTTTCGACTATTTGCAGGAGCCTCAAATGCTTTTCCGCTTATCGTGGCAGCTTTTGTTGGTTAATTTTGCACCGTTTTTAGCGATTTGCCTTTTGTCCGTGTTTATCGGGTATTTTTCCAATCCAATTCTGAAATGGAATATCAAAAGACAATTCAAATCGTCGCCGCTTTTACGCGCGGTTCAGGAAGTGTCTTTCGACGAAACGGGAATCAAGGGCGAAACCGCTTTATCGTCTGCCGTCACGAAATGGGATGCGGTTATCGAAGCGGCGGAAACGGACAAAGACTTTTTCTTTTTCGTATCCAACAAAAAAGCCCTGTTTGTTCCGAAAAGAGCCTTTGCTGATGAATTTCAAATGAATCTTCTCAGAGGATTACTGAGAATAAAACTCGGCGAAAGGGCTAAGATTTAGGTTTTACGCTAACCCTCAAGCTCGTCCTTTATTTCCAGATTCCTAATCAAACGATGCAGGTAATTCGGGTGAACGTCTAAAATTTTCGCGGTTTCGACATAGTTGCCCCGTGCTTCGCGAAAAGCGTTTAGAATCAATTCCTTTTTCTTTTCGCGAAGCGCCTCGTGATAGGTTTCCGCGACGGCGGAAGCTTCCGCGTCCGGCTGAATATCGAGAAAATCTTCGGGTAAATCTTCGGGCAGAATCCATTCTGAAGAACCTAAAACGGCGGCGCGCTCGATGGCGTTTTCTAATTCGCGGACGTTGCCGGGAAAATCGTATTTTAAGAGCAGTTTTTTCGCCTGCGCCGAAATTCCGCGAATTTTCCGGTTCATCGCGCGGCTGAATTTTTCGGCGAAGTTTTCCGCCAGCGGCAGAACGTCTTCCTTGCGCTCGCGCAGCGCGGGCATCGTCAGGCGCACGACGTTGAGGCGATAAAACAAATCCTGCCGGAATGCGCCCGCCTTGACTTCCGCCTGCAGGTCGCGGTTGGTTGCGGCAATCAGCCGAATATCCGCCTTTACGGAGCGCGTGCCGCCGACGCGCTCGAATTCGCGTTCCTGAAGGACGCGCAGGAGTTTCGTTTGCAGATTCAAAGCCATCTCGCCGATTTCGTCAAGAAAAAGCGTGCCAAATTGTGCCGCTTCGATTTTTCCTTTCTTCTGCGCGGTCGCGCCCGTGAACGCCCCTTTTTCGTGTCCGAAAAGCTCGGATTCGAGCAAGGTTTCGGTCAGCGCGGCGCAGTTTATCGCGACGAAAGGCGCATCGCGCCGACGGCTGTTCAGGTGGACGGCTTGCGCCGCGAGCTCTTTTCCCGTGCCGCTCTCGCCCGTAATCAGGACGGTTGAACCGGTCGGCGCGACTTTTCTAATGACTTCGAAAACCCGCTGCATCGCCGCCGATTCGCCGAGCATGTTGCGGTTCAGCGTCTCGCCGCGGAGCCGCGCGTTTTCGCTTTCGAGAAAGGCAAAGTTGCGCGCGTTTTCAATCGAAACGGCGGCGATTCCGGCGACCGCCGTTAAGAATCTGAGATGGCTTTCGTCGAACTTTTCGCGCTCGCTCGAGAGATAAATCACGCCGAGCGTCTTTTCAAAAAGCACGACAGGCACGCATAAAAGCGACGAAACTTTTCGCAAAAAAAGACTCTCTGCGTCTTGCAGACTTTCTTCCCGTTCAAAATCCGTCACCAAAATTACCTGCTGCGTTTGCAGAACCTGCGTGACGATTGTCTGGCTGACGTTGATGTCCGTCGTTTCTGCGGCGCGGCGAAGCCCGACGATTTCGGCAAATTCGTGTTGGTCGTCAACCAGCAGAATCGCGCCTTCGTCCGCCGGAACGACTTCAAAAATTTGCCCGAGAAGCTCGTTTTGCAGCGTTTCGACATCGCGAATCGCGCCCGCTTTCGGGATGATTTGCAGAATCGCCGTCAAATCGCGCGCCATCGCGCCGAAAACCTCTTCGATGCGGAGCCGGACGGAATTTTCCGGCAGGCGAAACTCGGTTTTGTCGAGAAAGACGCCGCTCGTTTCTTCCGCGGCGGCGGCGTCGCCGGTAAAAAAGCGAAACGTCAGGTAGCCGATGATGATTTTGTCGCCGCTTCCGAGCCGTGTGTCGTCGGCTTCGCGCTCGTTCACGCTCGTTCCGTTGAGACTTCCCAAATCGGTGATAAAAAAATCTTCGCCGCGTTGTTCTATCGTGCAGTGATAGCGCGAAACCGAAGCGTCGTTGATCGTAATGTCATTTGTCGCGTCGCGCCCGACCGACATTTTCCTGCCCTCTAATTCAAACACGTCGCCGGAGCCTTTTTCGGAGATGATTTTCAGTTTTGCCATCGTTGCTTTTCAATTTTAGAACGAAATTTTCATAAGTCCCAAGTCCCGGGTTGTCCTGTATTAACCTGGGACTTAGGACCCGGGACTCAACCGAAACTATCCTTTCGGTTTGCGGAACTATCTTTTCGGATAGTTTTTCACGTCACCGGTAAATTTAACAAATCTGTCTGAACTAACTTATCTTTAACTATTTCAGCATTTAATTTCTAATTCCAGATTTGGCACGGCGCTCGCACTGATTGCAAGCGGCAATTAGGTCGATAAAAAAAATATAAAGGAAGAAAAAAAATCATGAAATCGCAATCATTAAAATTATTCGCAATGACCCTCGTTTTAGGTTTAGTCGCAGTTTTCGGCGCCGCTTCGGCAAGCGCGCAGTCGAATTTATCGTTTGAAGCGCCGTTTGCGTTTCACATCGGGAAAGACAAGCTCGCAGCGGGCAAATACAGTCTGCAAAAAATGAGCTACAACAAATTTTTGCTCCGCAGCGCGGAAACGAACGAAGCCCGCCTCATTATCTTCGACATAGATATGAGCAAAGGCAGCTCGGAAGGACCGGAAAGACTCGTTTTTCACCGTTACGGCGAAACCTATTTCCTGCGCGGTGTTTTCGACCGAGCCGGCGCTGACGGACATCAAGTGGTCGAATCGGGCTATGAAAAACAGGTTCGCAAAGGCATGGCGACGCGCGAAAACCAGTTAGCCGGAGAAAAAACGAAACCGGAAAAAGTCTCGGTCAAACTGTCAAAGTAAAAACTCGGGAGCGCTTCAGCCCTCGCGACCGGCAACGGACGCTCGGACGAGCGACGTCGAAAAAACTCCGATTTCCTCTTCAGCGTTGAGGGAATCGGAGTTTTTGGCGTTTAAAAAAGGGCATGATTTTATTGTTTCAGGAGAATCGCATCGCTCGTCAAAGTCCCGCGCGAAACGGCGAGCCGCCTGCCGTCTGCCGACCACGCGAAGCTGAAAACGAAATTATCGTTAAAGTTGGTAATACGGCGCGGTTTTTCGTCGTTCAAAGGCAGCAGCCAGACGTTTGCGAAACCGTTTTCGTCGTTGACGAACGATAGATTTTTGCCGTCCGCCGTCCAGTGCAGGACAAACTGGCTTTCGCTGTATTTTTGCACCGCAGTCGTCGGGAAAAGGAAATTTTTGACGGTGTGTTCCTTCGCCGACAAAACTTCGCCGACATTTATCCGCTTGTTTTCTTCCCATGCCACGTAGGCGATAAATTTTCCGTCGGGCGAGAGAGTGAAATTCTGCAAACCTTTATCGGTAAGCTGTTCGGGCGTCGAATTCATCTCCGGAGTGTCACGCAAAAGCGCGCTGTGACCGTCGCTGACTTCCGCAAAATATGCAATCCCGGGCGATGCGGAGGCGCAGCCGATGTTCCATTTGTTTTCCAGAAGTTTCTGGTTCTTGCCGTCGATGTCGATGCGTGCGGAGCCGCCGCGCTCGTTGCCGTTGAGGCTGTAAAAGATGTATTTGCCGTCGCCTGAGACACACGGCGAAAGCTTCGGCGTGCGGTCGGACGTTAATTGTTTTTTGCCGCTGCCGTCTTCGTTCATTATCCAGATTTCCGCGCTGCCGCCGACGTTCGAGGCGTAAACGATGCGGTTGTCGGGCGTCCAGCTCAGACCGATGCCTTCCAATTTTCCTTCCGTCACGCGGTGCGCCTGCGCCGGATTGTCAGCCGGCACGACCCAGACGCTCAGGAGAAAATCCTGCTGCACCGCCAGCAGATTTTTGCCGTCCGCCGTAATGCTGAGCGCGCCGTAGCTGTTCAAATCCTTCGTCACTTGCCGCAGCGCGCCGGTCGCGTAATCAATCTGCCAGATTTGCGTCTGAAACTCGCGCGAATTGTTGAGCGTGATGAGAAAACCGCTCTTGTCGGGCAGCCAGACGAAGCGGTTCGGCTGAAAATTGTTTTCCTCGTTCTTCCAGATAACCTTTAAATCGCCGCCTTCCGCCGGAATTTCGACGATTTGCGAATAGCGCGTGTCTTTTCCGCCAAACATTCCGAAGGCGATGCTCGCGCCGTCCGCCGCCCAGAGCGGCGAGAAAGCCATCGCTTCGGGCATCGCGCGAATCTCGCGCTCGTCGCTTCCGTCCGCATTAATCGTCAAAAGCAGATACCGCTTGTTGCGGTCGTCGGAACGAATAAACGTCAGCCTTTTTCCGTTCGGGGCGACCGCAACGCTCGGCATACAATCATGGACGACTTTTTGCGGCGCGCCGCCGAGCGCCGGAATGCGAAAAATCTCGCCGACCGATTTTCTGTCCCAGACGTTGTAGTAAACCCACACATTGTCGGGCGAAATCGCTAAGCCCTGATAGACGTTCTCCGACGGAGCGACAATCTGCACGACGCTGCCCGTCGCGGTTTGTTTGAGCCAGAGCGATTGCCGCGCGCCTTCGTCCGTCACGTAAACTACGTAATTTCCGTCGGGCGAAATCACGGCGTCAACCACTTTGCCGAGGTTTGTCTGGCGCGACGAAACCGCGTTTTCAAAGTCTTTCGCCGCCGGTTTGACGGACGAATTTTGCCAGACTGCATAGCCGATACCGCCCAAAACGGTGGTGATTGAAATTACCAGCGCGATTTTCAGCCAGAAATTATTGTTCGACCGACTTTGAATTTCGCTGCGCCGCGCGATGTCCGTCTGCGTCGCCGTGTAAATCTCGGCGGTCGAGTTTCTGATTCGCTCGTTTGAATCGGACGTAATATCGCCCATCGAGCGCCGCAGCCGTTTCAAATCCGCGAGCAAATCCGAAGCCGTCTGGTATCGAAAATCGCGGTCTTTTTCGAGCAGCTTGAAGATTACGTTTTCGAATTCCGGCGGAGTATTTCCATTATATTCGACGGGCGACAACGGCGTCCGGTGCAGAATCTCGTCGAACGTCCCGGCTTGCGTCGCGGCTTTGAACGGCAAAGTTCCGGCGACCATTTCGTAAAGCAGAACGCCGAGGCTCCAAAGGTCTGTGCGCCCGTCCAGTTTTTTGCCGAGCGCGTGTTCGGGCGACATATACTGCACCGTCCCGACGAGCATTCCGTCCTCGGTTTTGGCGCGCGTCACGTCCTGCTCGGAAACTTCCTCGGAAATGATTTTCGCCAAGCCGAAATCCAGAACTTTGACCTGTCCGCGACGATTGATAATGACGTTTGAGGATTTTATGTCGCGGTGAATAATATTCTGGCGGTGCGCTTCGTCGAGCGCGTCGGCGATTTGCGACGCGATTTCCAAAATTTCGTTTAAGTCCGGCGAACCCGAACGGATTTTTTCCGCGAGGGTTTCGCCTTCGACCAATTCCATCGCGAGAAACGGTGTCTCGGAAGTCGCGTCAATTTCGTAAATCGTGCAGATATGCGGGTGGTTGAGATTCGCCGCGAGGCGCGCTTCCTGCAAAAAACGGTTCAGGCGTTTGCGCTCTCCCTCGACTCCGGCGGGCAGAATTTTGAGCGCGACCTTGCGTGTCAATTTGGTGTCTTCGGCGAGATAAACTTCGCCCATTCCGCCCGCGCCGAGTTGTTTCAGAATTTTATAATGTGAAATCTGCCGGACCACTCAATTATCTAACGCGTAAATCGGGTTTGAAGTTCGTCACTTTAAGTTACAAGAAAAAGAAAATTTTTACCAATAATCCCCTTTTCCGGCTGCCGCCATTAACCTTTATCACTGGTTACCGGTTATTTATTGCAAAAATAAAATCCTGCGCAGAATATTTAAGCCCGAATTTCCCGGCTGAATTTTTTACCGGTAAAATCTTGCCTTTTTGTTTTGGATGGGCTATCGTTTCATCTATGCGACAGGTCGAAAATCCGCCGAATCCTTATCTGAAATATTCCGCCGAATACGTGGGCGAGCCGCCCGCCGCGAAGCTCGAAGTTTTCGAAGAAACGGCGACGCGTTCGATGATTACGAAAAGCAATATGCCGGATTTGGGAATTCGCTACACAGTCAACTGCTATCGCGGCTGCATCCACGCCTGCACGTATTGTTTCGCGCGCCGCTATCATGAATTTTTAGGCTACGGCGCGGGCACGGATTTTGAAACGAAAATCGTCGCGAAAATCAACGCGCCCGAAATCTTAAGAGAAGATTTAAAGAAAACGCGCGAGAAAATTCCGTTTCTCGAATTTTCATTCACGACCGACCCGTATCTGCCTTTGGAGGCAAATTACGAATTAACGCGCAAATGCCTGCTCGTCTGCCGCGATTTTCGGATGCCGGTCGGAATCATCACGAAATCGCCTCTGGTGACGCGCGATTTGGATGTTTTGAAGGAATTAAAATGCACGGTTTTCTTTTCGATTCCGTTTCCGACGACTGAAAAATCAAAACCTTTCGAGCTTTACACGCCGATTCCCGAGGTGCGTTTTCGGGCGATGAAAACTCTTTCGGATGCCGGGATAAAAGTCGGCATCGGGATTGCGCCGATTATCCTCGGATACAACGATTCGGATATTCCCGTGCTGCTCGAAAAAGCGCGTGCGGCGGGCGCGTCGAAAGCGTTTATCAACCTGATTCATTTCGATTCCGACTCGATTGAAGAATATTTTGTCCGGCGGCTTCACGAAAAGCTCCCGACGCAAGCCGCGAAAATCATCAACCAGCAGAAACGCGAGCGCGGCGGAGAATTGCGGCACAAAACCTTTGCCGACCGCGCGGGCAAAACCGAAAAATGGCAGACGGCGGTTAAATTATTCGATTTGCATTTCAAACGGCTCGGCTTTGAACGCTTTGGAAGAGCGGAAAAACCGGAAGAAAAGCCGTCGCCCATCCAGCAAAAGTTGTTTTAGCCGCGGCTAAATTTTTACTTTCGCCAAAAGTTTTGTATCTTGAAATTTATGCAAAACAGAATCGAAGTTTTCAAACAGTTGATTGAAGCCGACCCGTCGAATACGATTGTGCTGTTCGGCTTGGCGAACGAATATCAAAAGGCGGAAGATTGGCGAAACGTGATTGCAACGCTCGAAGATTATCTCGACCGGGCAACGGACGAAGGCGCGGCTTACGGAATGCTTGCCAGGGCTTACGAACGCGTCGGCGAGCGCGATAAGGCGCGCGGCGCGTATGAAAAGGGAATCGAAGTCTCGATGGCGCACGGGCATCCGTCGATGGCGAACGATTACCGGATGACACTCGATTTGGACTTTGCCGATTAGTTTCGGCGCGCGGCAAATTGCCCGTTTCCGCTCGATTTGGTATTTTAGAAATTTATCTGTTTATCATAAATCTTTATTAACG
The DNA here is from genome assembly GCA_036403375.1 of Pyrinomonadaceae bacterium. Classification (GTDB taxonomy): domain Bacteria; phylum Acidobacteriota; class Blastocatellia; order Pyrinomonadales; family Pyrinomonadaceae; genus JAFDVJ01. The sequence goes on along the minus strand of DASWRC010000018.1, from coordinate 16,889 downwards.
GGAATTATTAAAATGGCAACTGCAACAAAGAAAGCGGATACGGCAAAGGCGAGCAATAAGCCGAAGAAAGCTTCAACTAGGAAAACCGAGACCGACGGCACGAATCTCGCAAAAAAATCGGCGAAAGTAACGGCGGCAGCGAAAAACGATAACGCGAAAGTCCTGGTCAAGCCCGAAGGCTCAATCGGCGACGGCGGGCTTTTAGACCACGACGCGACGCAGAAAACCGCGAAGTCAATCAAGCTCGAAGAATCGAAAAAACCGGCGCGCAAAAACGGTAAAGCCGTCGCGGCAGCGCGAACCGACAAATATTACGGCTTGGACGCCGAAGCTCTGGTCGGAATCTACCGCACGATGTACACCTCGCGGCGCATCGACGACAAGGAAATCCAGCTCAAAGGTCAGAACAAAATCTTTTTCCAGATTTCCGGCGCGGGACACGAAGGCGTTCTGACGGGCGCGGCGCTGGCGTTGAAGCCGGCGTACGATTGGTTTTTCCCGTATTACCGCGACCGCGCGCTGATGCTCGGGCTTGGCATGACAGCGCAGGAAATGCTCTGGTCGTCGGTCGGCGCGGAAGTTGACCCGAATTCGCACGGACGCCAGATGCCTTCGCACTGGGGCAGCGTCAAATTAAACGTTCCGTCGCAATCTTCGTGCACGGGTTCGCAGGCTTTGCACGCGGTCGGCGCGGCGGAAGCGTCGTATCGCGCGTCTTTGCTGACAACTTTGCAGGACAAAATCGACGGATTCAAAGGCGACGAAGTCGTCTATATGTCGGTCGGCGACGGCACGACGAGCGAGGGCGAATGGTGGGAAGCCTTAAATACGGCTTGCAACCTGAAGCTGCCGGTGATTTTCGTCGTCGAAGATAACGGTTACGCCATCTCGACGCCGGTCGAAGTCAACACCGCAGGCGGCGATATTTCGGCGTTGGTGACGGGTTTTCCTAATCTTTTAATTCAAAAATGCGACGGCACGAACCCGCTCGAAAGTTACGAAACATTTAAGACGGCGGTCGAATTTTGCCGTGCGCGGAAAGGCGCGGCGTTCGTCCACGCGAAAGTCGTGCGCCCGTATTCGCACTCGCTTTCGGACGACGAAAAGCTCTACCGCCCGGACGAGGAACGCGAAGCTGACGCGCGGATTGACCCGATTAAAACTTACGCCGAATTTTTGATGACCGAAGGAATTGTGCGGTCGGAAGATTTGGAAGCGCTGCGAAAGGAAGTTGACGCGCAGGTTAATGAAGCCGCCGACATTGCGATTGCGACGCCGCAGCCGCCGCCCGAATCGGCTTGGCGCAACGTTTATTCGCCCGACGTTGACCCGACTTCCAATGACTTCGACACCGAAGAAGGCGCGGAATTATCGGGCAACGCGGGCACGATGGTTGACCTTATCAATCGCTGCCTGCACGAAGAAATGGAGCGCGACGAGCGAATCGTGATTTTCGGCGAAGACGTCGCGGACGTTTCGCGTGAAGAATATCTCGAAACCGTCAAAGGCAAAGGCGGCGTTTTCAAAGTGACGGCGAACCTGCAAAGAAAATTCGGCTCGGCGCGCGTTTTTAACTCGCCTTTGGCGGAAGCAAACATCGTCGGGCGCGCCGTCGGGATGGCGATTCGCGGGCTGAAACCGGTAGTCGAAATCCAGTTTTTCGATTACATTTTCCCGGCGTTTCACCAGATTCGCAACGAGGTCGCGGTGACACGCTGGCGTTCGGACGGCGACACGAAATGCCCGATGGTCATTCGCGTTCCGGTCGGCGGATATTTGAAGGGCGGCGCGGTTTATCACTCGCAATCCGGCACGACGCTGTTTGCGCACACGCCCGGGCTGCGCATTGTTTACCCGTCAAACGCGCTCGACGCCAACGGGCTTTTGCGCACTTCGATTCGCTGCGACGATCCCGTCTTATTTTTAGAACACAAGCATCTTTACCGGCAGATTTACAACAAATCACAGTACCCGTCGAGCGAATTTTTGATTCCGTTCGGCAAGGCGAAAACGGTGCGCGAAGGCACGGACGTGACAATCGTGACGTTCGGCGCGCTCGTCCAGAGAAGTTTTGAAGCCGCGAAACGGCTCGAAAAAGAAGGCATTTCGGTCGAAGTTATCGATTTGCGCACGCTCGTGCCGTACGATTGGGAACGCGTTGCCGAATCGGTCAAGAAAACCTCGCGCGTCATCGTCGCGCACGAAGACCCGCTTTCCTACGGCTACGGCGCGGAAATCGCGGCGCGCATCTCGGACGAATTGTTCGAATATCTCGACGCGCCCGTCCGACGAGTCGGCGCAACCGACACGTTCGTCGCTTACGCGCCGCAGGTCGAAGACTACATCCTGCCGCAAATCGAAGACGTCGAAAAAGCGGCGCGCGAATTGATGAAATACTAAAAAGCGGATTTTTGAAGCCCGAGAAAGCGTAAGATTATATTGGTCTTGCGCTTTTTTTTCTTTCGGATGGCGTTTGTTGTGAAACAAAATGAATCGCTTGATAAAATTCTGATAACTCTCTTGTGTGGCGATGTTCCGGCGCTGGCAACGGCGGGCGTGACGAACCGGTGATAAAGCCCGGGGTCGCGCGGATGAAAGCAACGCTGTTTCGCGCTCCGGTTCAACGAGTTGTTACTGCTTAATTCTATAAATTCCGGTGGCGAGCCGCTCGGCAAAACCTTCTGCAACCAACGCGTGATTTGCCTTTCCGGCTTCCCAGCGCCAGAAGCCGAAGGCTTTCGCAAATTCGCCGAGCGCGGTCGTGCCGCACATCTGCAAAAACGCGCGGGCGAGTTCTTTCACGGCTTCCTCGCGCGAAACCTTTTTTGATAATTCTTTGGGAAAACGCGCTTCAGCCAGCGTCCAGATGTATGTAAATTTCGGTTGATAGAGAACTTCCTGCGGCACGACCTTCATGCATTTTTGCAGCTCGTCGAGCGCTTTCGAGAGCTTTGCGCGGTTTTCGATTTTGGCTTCGGCGCGCAAATCAGCCGTGCTCATTTCCCATTCTTTTCGCAAAACCTTTAAAACCTTCTGCGCGTCCGCCGATAGTTTCGTTTTTTCCTCTTTTTTCGGCACGCCCCAAATCGCGTTGAAATAGGGAACGAGGCGCGGCGCGACGAACGTCGAGCGACCTTTCGAGAGCTTTGAATAATAGACGCGCCCGCGCATCATCACTTCGTCCTTGAGCGTCCACGCGAGGCTCATCTCATAGTCTTTCTGCACATTTTTCGGCGCGTAGGCGTCGCGCCGACCGCAGACGGCGATGTAAACGCTCGGCAGATTCGTCCGCGCGTCCGTTAATCCGAGACAAAATCCCAAATCCTGCACAAACGCTTCGACCTGCGGCGCGGTTTCGATTTTCAAAGTTTCCTCGCGCCGCCATTTTCCGTCGCGGTAGTTTTCAACTTCTTCAAACGAGAGCTTCATATGCGGTATTAAACCACAGATGGCACAAATCCGCACGGATGAAAACGAGGTTTAAAAATAAAAACCTCGCTCCTGCAAGCAAGGTTTTCATAAAATTTTCAGCCGTGGATAAACCACGGATACACGCGGATGCACGCAGATTTATAAATATTGATTTAATCCGTGAAATCCGCGTGTATCCGCGGCTAATAATTAACGATTCGGACCTGAAGCCGTGATCGTGATAATCGAGCCTTTCTGGAGTTCTAAATCGTCTTTGCCCTCCAGGACGACCGAGCCTGCGCCCGCGCCGCCGCCGATTATCGCGCCGATTGCCGCGCCTTTGCCGCCGCCCGCGATTGCGCCGATAAGTGCCCCGAGTCCAGCGCCGATGCCGCCGCGTTTGACGGTTTCTTTCGTCTGGCTGTCGCCTTTCGCCGTGCCTTCGGTGTCGATTTTGACGGCGTTGCCGCTGGCGTCGGTGATGCCTTGCAGGTAACCGGCGAATTCGTAGGTTTGACCGTTTCGCAGAGTGATTTTTTCAAAATTGAACGTGATTTTCGAGCTTCCCGAAACTTTGCCCGAACGGTTGACGCCCGTGATGTAGCCTTCAATCGTCGCGCCGCGATATTCGTTCGGCGATTGGACGGTCATTTTGAAACGGTCGTTGTTTTGCGAAATTTTCGTCGTGATGTAATTTTCCAGAACGCCGGTAATAACCGTTCCGTTCGGCACTATGAAATTGCCGGTGCGCGCATTGGTCGTGGTTGGATAATTCGTATTATCGGTATCGTTCGTCGTGCGGTCGCTGGGGTCGTTGCTCGAATAATTACCGTTGTTGTCAACCGGTTGATTCGAGGAATTCGTGCTCGGATTCCGGTCGATGTCGAGCTTTGCGACGGCGTCGATTTTGTTGTAGAAACTTTCGGCAAAAACCGTCTGGTTCATGTAATCGGTCGTGATGCGGCGCGTGACCTTCATCGTTTTGCCGTCGTCGAGCGAGGCGAACGTCACGGTATAATCGGTTTCGCCGCCGACGCTCGAAACGGTCAGTTCCTGCCCGCGTAAGCTCGCGCGCACGCGGATTGTTCTACCGCCGGCGTTTTCGGTTTTCGTGCGTCCGTCAGCCGTAAAAGAAATCGGCGCCGCTTTTGATGAAGCTAAAGTAACCTGTGTGCCGCGAATCTCAATCGCGATTTGTTCGGCGGCTTCGAGCTTGCTTTCCAAATCCTGTCGCTGCGCGTCGGTTCGTGCGCCGCTGTTTTCGATGATGTCGCGCGTGTCTTCGCTTTTCGACGGGTCGAGCTGGTAAGTTCCGGTCAAACCCGGGCTCGATTGATTATTCGATTGATTATTCGACTGGTTATTCGTCGGATAATTTTGTGTCGGATAATTTGAGTTGTTGGAATCATTGTCATAATTGCCGCTCGTCCAGCTCCATCGGATATTGTAGTTTGAGGCGAGCCGGTCAAGCAGCGCGCGGGTGTCCGTCCAGTCTTTTTGAACCGTATTGTTGACACGGTTGGTAACTAAAAAGTCGTTAATGCCTTTCGCGGCATTTAGAATATCGGTCACGTCGTCGGCGTTGTCGCGCCGCTGGTTTAGATTGTCCTCAAAATCGCGGATTTTGCCCGTAAAAGTTGTCAGGTAATTTTTCATCGCGTCCGCGTCGCGGTCGTTAACCTTGCTGTTTTTTAAGCCGTACTGCAAGCTGTAGCGAAAATCGTCAACCTTTGAATTCAAATTCCGCGTGATATTCTGAATCTCGCGCTCGTCGCGCGTGCGCTGCTGCGAGTTTGCCTGCAGGGTAAAACCGCAAAGCATCAAACCAATCGTCATGTAAACCGCAAACACACTTCTGAATCTGCTCATTTTTTTTATCTGTCTCCTATTAAATCGAAAAGCCTCAAACCTCTTGTTTGACCGTTATTTGGAAGCATTTCGCGTGCCAAAAGGTTGTTTCTTAAAATTATTTGGCGCGCGCCGGAAAATCTGTGCTAGAATTCGGCAAATTATTGTTGAATTTTCCGTTCTCTGTGAGGAGTTTTCCAATGTCAAATGTTATCTACAAGGCAACCGTCAAAGATGCGGGCGACGAATTTCTAATCGCCACGACGCCCAATGGTTATTCACTAACTATTGATACGAAAAGCGAAAGACATTCCGCGCCGACGCCCGTCGAACTGCTTTTCGTTTCGGTTGCGGCGTGTACGGCGGTCGATGTCGTTTCGATTTTAGAGAAAAAGCGGCAGATTGTATCTGATTATAAAGTAGAGATTTCCGGCGAGCGGCGCGACGAGCATCCGCGTTCCTTTACGAAGATGCACGTTCACCATATCGTGTATGGACACAACGTTTCCGAGCAGGCGGTCGTGCGCGCCATCGAGCTTTCGGATACGAAATACTGCTCGGTGGCGGCGACCGTGCGCCCGACGGTCGAAATTACGACGAGCTTTGAGATTATAGAAGCCTAGTTGAGTTTTTTTGTTTAAGGAGCAAAGAAAATATGATTCGATTCAAGCAAATTTGTTTTGGAATCCTGTTCATTGCCGCGTTGAGCCAAATCGTTTTGGCGCAGGTCGGCGAGGAGCGGGTTTTCAAATCGTACAAGTGGGACAAGTTTGATTTTACAAAGAAAAAAGTAACGAAAGCGCAGCTCGAAAAACTCCAGTATCAAACCGACGATATTGAAGAAATAAACGAGCTGGCAATCCTGCGCGGAATCGTTTTCGGCAAGCACGGTCGGGTTTTCATCGAGCGTTCGATTCAGGATTATCTCGAAAAACAGCCGTGGTATAAACCGAACAAGGCTTTCAAAAATTCGGTTCTGACACCGATGGAACGCGCGAATCTCGATTTGATTCGGCTCGCCGAAGCCGAACGGCACGATAATGTGCAGCCCGGCGATTTGCGTCTCTGGACAAAAAAAGAAATTCCGGACGACAAGCTTTATTCCGGCTCCGCGACCGACTGGCAGATTATGATTGCCGAAATCGAAGCAATTCACGGCAAGGCTTTTCCCGAACAGGAATGGCTCCAAAAATATTTCGACGAGCGTTACTGGTACAAGCGCAATCCGAAATATTCGCCGGCGGTCCTGTCGGAATTCGAGCGAAAAAATCTCGAAAAACTGAGCAGCCTCAAGGAAGAGCTTCATAAAACCGCCGTCTCGGTCGGCGATATGGACAAGTTTCAGAACGTTCTCTTAACCGAAGAGCTGCTCAAAGGCGTTTCGCTCAACGATTTGCGGATGATGCGTTTTGAATTTTACGCGCGGCGCGGTCGGAAATATACGACGCCCGGCTTTTCGCAGGAATTCGAGTGGCGCGATTGGTACAAGCCGATTAAAGACCAGTCGAAGGTCAAGCTCAACAAAATCGAAGAGCAAAACGTCAAGCTGATTGAGAAAAAGGAAGCCGAGTGGCGCGAAATCCTCGCGACCGAGGAAATTTCGCCCGAGATGCTCGATGGACTGTTCGTCGAGGATTTACGCGTTCTGCGGAACGAAATTTACGCGCGGCACGGGCGCGTTTTCAAAGACAAAGAGCTCCAAAAATATTTTTCCGAGCAGCCGTGGTACAAACCGAATCCCGATTTCAAGGACGAAATGCTGGGCGAGAAAGATTTCAAAAATCTATCCGTCATCAGGGAAGCCGAAGAGAATTCACTCAGCAAATTTACGGCTGCCGAAGGCTGATAAAGCCGGGAATCCGAGTTCCGCGTGACGGAACTATCAAAACAAAATAATCGCCGCAGAGGACGCCAACGACGCAGAGAATCAAAAAATAATTTGAAATCTCCGCGTCGTTGGCGTCCTCTGCGGTTTTACTTTTATGCTAAAATTTTTCAGCAATGAATGTTTTAGCACCGGAAGAAATCGAACTGAACAAAAAGCGCCGCGTTCTGGAGCGCCTGAAAGACGCGCTTGCCGACCGCGAAGAGGAAATGACCGACCTGCGCGCCGAGCTTGAACAGTTCGAGGCGCAGTACACGATGGAAGTTGCGCGGTTCTATGCGGAACTTGACGAAATCGAAGCGCAGATTGCCGAAGAAGAAGTCAAATTAGTGCCGGACGACGAGGAAATTAAAAAGCGCGCCGAAGAATTGCGTCGCCGCGCCGAAGAATCCGCCGCTAATGCCGGAATTGATGAAGGCTGCACACAGAAATGGCGACCGACGACGGAAGCGAAAAAGGCTTATCACAACCTGGCTAAAATCATTCATCCCGATTTGGCGCTCGACGCCGAAGAAAAGGAAAAACGCCACGCGCTGATGGCAAAGCTCAACGAAGCGTATTCTGCCGGCGACCAGAACCGTTTGAACAAACTCGTCGAAGATTTTCGTGACTCGCCCGATTTGGTGCGCGGCGATTCCGTCGGCGACGAGCTGGTGCGCGCGATTCGGCAAATCTGGCAGGTTAGAAATCGCCTCAAGGAATTAAAAGCAGAAAAGCTCAGAGCGGAAGTTTCCGAACTTTACGTCCTTCGCGAAAAGGTCGAGGCGGAAATGCGCGAGGGCAGAAATATGCTCAAACAGATGGGGGAACGCACCAAAACCTACATCAAAAAGAGCCAGAGGCGGTTGGAAAATCTGCGGACTCTGAATCAGGCGCAGGAAGAATATGTGAAAGACCGTTACGGCATGGATATTTCGGCGTTTCGTTAAATCAGGCGCGGTCGTAGTTGTTGATTAAATGAATCAGTTTGTCGAAGTTCGTCGGTTTTGTGAGATGTTCGTCAAAACCGGCGGCTTTTGATTTTTCCTTATCTTCGGGTCGCCCGTAGCCGCTCAGGGCAATCAGGAAAATCGAGCTGAAACCGTCGTTTTGCTTGATTTCGCTGGCAATGTCGTAGCCGTCCGTGTCGCTCGATAAGCTTATATCGCAGATGACAATGTCGGGCGCTAACTCGCTGACGGCGCTCAAACCTTCCGCGGCGTTGTGTTTGACGGTCACCTGATGCCCGTTAATCTCCAGAAAAGTCTGCAAAACTTCCGCCGAATCGAAGTTGTCTTCAATCACCAGAATATTGCGCGCAACGGTTGAAGTATTATTAGTTTGGGGATAATCACTCATTTCTTTAAGTGGCGACAAACTAAATTGTCCGAAACTAAATTTCCGATTCCATCGAAACCGGTGAGGTCGCTCTTCAGATGAAAATCATTCAAATCCGATACAACGACAGTTCTAATCCGGCACAATCGGCATTTCCGAAAAAGCCATTTTTTTTATAAACTTGTAATGGATACGGGGTTTACAAGTAAAGTATGATAGCACAACTTTTGTAAATTAAAAGTGATTTTCGACAATCAAGCCGGCGAGTTGAAAGAAAATTAATTTAGTGCAAAATAGGGAATTGTTTGCAGGAAAAGTACGCTCAAAGCCGGCGCGCGATTCTCACGCAAACAAGACCAAAAATATAAAAATTTTATGCAAAACGCCCCGGAAATAATCAAGGAAAATATTAATCGTTTCTTATGCCCGAACTGCGGCGCGAATATGGTTTTCGACGCTTCTTCAGGGAAACTTGCGTGCCCGTATTGCGCGTATTCACAGGAAATCCAATCGAACGGCACGGTTGACGAGCGCGATTACCACGCGTTTCTAGAGCGCGGAATGCAGCAATTACAGCCGATGGCTGAGAACGCGATGCAGTCGCGGTGCGATTCGTGCGGCGCGGTTGTTAATTTTACGCCGCCCGAAACCGCGACGCGCTGCGACTTTTGCGGCGCGAAAATCGTCGCCCAGCCGAAAGCCTCGGACCCGCTCGTCGCGCCCGAAGGCGTTCTGCCGTTTTCGGTGACGGACAAGCAAGCCGTTTCAAACTATAACGCATGGCTCTCGTCGCTCTGGTTTGCGCCGTCGGCGTTAAAAAATATGGCGCAAGCCGATAAGCTCGGCAGCATATATATTCCGTACTGGACTTACGACGCGGCGACCTTCACGCGCTACGACGGCGAGCGCGGCGAGTATTATTACGAAACCGAAACCTTCTATGAAAACGGCGAGCAGAAGGAGCGACAGGTCAGACGAACGAACTGGTACAACGCGGCGGGCGAAGTTTCGCGCCAATTCGATGACGTTTGCGTGCCGGCAACCGCGTCTTTGCCGGAAAAATATATCAATAAGCTGGAGCCCTGGGATTTGGAGTCGCTGAAACCCTACGAACCGGCATATCTGTCCGGTCACAAGGCGCAAACTTACCAAATCGCGCTCGACGAAGGCTTCGAGAAGTTCAAAACAATCGCTCAACAGGTGATTTACGAAGACGCGCGGCGCGACATCGGCGGCGACGAACAGCGCGTCAATAATATCGCGACCGATTACTCGAACATTACCTTCAAACACCTGCTTTTGCCCATCTATGCGGGCGCGTACCGTTTCAACGGCAAAGTCTTCCAAATCGTCGTCAACGGTCGCACCGGCGAAGTGCAGGGCGAACGCCCCTTTAGCTGGCTCAAAATCACGGCGTTCGTGCTGGCGATTCTCGCCGTAATTTCATTTATCTTAATGCTGGTCGCGGTATTTAAGAAATAATAAAACGAATTGCGAATTAGGAATTGACCGGAAAGAGATTTCCTTTAATTCGTAATTCGTAATTAAACGCTGGGCACTGTGACATAAACAATGTCGGACGGTTGACCGTAGTTCCGGTTGTTTTTCCTGAGCGGGCGGCGAATCTGAATCTGCCCGGCATCGCCGGCGTTGGTTGGCGCGATGACGACAGCGACCGATTTGCCGCCCGCCGTTTTGACCGTTTGCCCCGCGCGCTCGCGTCTTTACCGTAAAATTAAAACTTCCCACATCTCTGCCGTGATTCGAGACGACGACCGAGAATTGATAGCCCGTTTGCGCCGCGCAGGTTTGAATTATGGCGTCTCAAAAACGGGCGTTTTTGAGATTGGTTATTTACTTTTATCTATCGAACGAAAGAGTTTACGTGGCGCAAATACGATTTTACGCAAACTGAAAGGAGCCACGAAAGATGAAATGACAATCGTTGCTCGTTCCGCCTGCGTTCAATGATTTATCGGGCGCTCGTTTGGTGACATTCAATTGATGCTTTGCAGAAACCGGGCGGTTTCTGCGGGAGAAGCCAGCACTATGATTTGCAAATGACGATATGCAGGCTCATTGAAAAGACGAGGATACTCCTGCCGTCGGCGACGATACGTTTTTATAACCCACCATAATATCGAATCCTTGCTTAGAAACGATTGGCGGAATGTTTCTTTATTTCCTGACCACAGGACTCGGCGATAAAAGACGTTACGAAAGGTTCGGCTCAGAGCGCGCCCGGCAACCACGTAAAAAGGATAATTAAGCCAAATGAGTGTTGTCGCTCTTGCCCACAGAATATCGCGCACCGCGCTGTAATTACCGTCCGCTACCCAGGCTTCCGGCGCCGCCGCCGCCGATACCAGGTTCCCGAACTCTTCCCTAGGCGTGGGAGTCCAATTCGGTTTCCAGTGAATGGAGTCGAGTTCGATATGCGGCAGCCTTAGTTTTTGTGCAAGATTACTCGCAAGAATAGTTTTTCCGGAACAACTGGTTCCGATAATTACAACGCGCTTCAAATGTGAATCTGTTGGCATTATTTTAATAGCTCTCGTGCCGCCGTACGCCGCAACCCAACTTTAAGATATTCCCGATTATATTCGGCACAACAGATTAGCGTCATTTCTAAAGGTTGATTTCAGTTCTTATCAGAAAATACGCTGATAAAAGTCGAATTATAAACAAACCAAAACCTCTTTTTATTTTGCCTTAAAAAAGGTCGTTTTTGAGACCGTTTGAAAGTCGCTGCCCGCGCCCGCGCATCTATTGAATTGTTCGACGACGCCGTAATTGGAAAGAAGCTGTTTCGCCAGCATTATTTTTGTGGAATTTGAAAGCGCGTTATTTTAACCCGAAAGCGTCTGAGTTTGATTTAAAGCGGCTTGAGTCGTGTTAATAAATTTAAGCGGAATTTCTAAACCGTTTTAATATAGGAAATTTGGGGACGGATAACTGCCTGACGCTTACCCGGAAATTATAAATTCAGCGGCTGAACCTGAACTTTGCCGCCGGCGTTTTTGTCGGTTTTGCCGACGCCGACGATTTTGCCGAGGATTTCGACTTCTGATTCATCAAAAAAGCGCGGTTCTTCGCCGATGCCTTCAAGACAGATGAGTCCGAAATCCGAATCGTAAAAGCCGCACCTGACCGAACCGGTCGCGATTTCATTGAGCGCCACCAAATCGCCGCGTTTGAGTTCGGTTTTTGCAACGACCGCGAGCGCGCCCTTCCGCAGACCGTAACTTTCGAGATGCGAGCTTTTTATCCAAACGCCCTGAAATTCGCGATAATGGTCAATGGTCGGATGCAGAATCAATTCCAGCGCTTCGTCGCCCGATTCTTTTTCGGAAATCGTTTTCTTTAGAACGTACGAGTTTTTGTCTTCGAGAATTTTTTCAAAATCCTTGACCAGATTTTTCGCCTTCTCGGCGCTAATCCTTGTTTTTGCAATTTGCACGGCATCGGATAAACAGAGAAATGCGGCGGTAAAATCGTCGAGATAAAGCAGTATTTTTGATTTGGAAAGATATGTTTCAACCAGAAAATTGATGTTTTCGCTTTTCCTCAAAATCGCGGTGGCTTTGTCGACAATTGTTAAAGCCTCGGCGTATTTGCCTTCGTCATAGAATATCTGGGCTTTCGTGTCGAGCGAAAAACCTTCGCGCGTGCAGTCGTTTGCTTCTCTAAAAATCCCGATGCTTTTGTTGATGGCGTGATGCGCTTCCGGGAATCTGCCTTGTGATTTGTAGAGGTGTGACAGGTTATTTTCGACTATTCCGAGATAAATCCGGTGCTCCGACTTTTGATGATAGGCGCGCGCTGCTTCATAATATTTTAAGGCTTCCGCGCTTTTTCCGAGATTTTTCAGCGCCAGTGCCAGATTGGCGCAAAAAATACCGAGAAAGAAAGGGTTTTTGAGATTTTTGAAACGTTTTTCGAGCGGTTTGAGATGTTCTACTATTTCTTTGTACTTTCCGCCCGACAGTAAAATCACACTTCTGGTCAAATTCGCGTAAGTCCAAGCCTCGCTTTGCTCGCTCAAAGGATGTGAAAGTGCTTCTTCAATCCACGCGGCGGCTTCGAGCGTTTCGCCGGTTCGCGTGTATGCAAGCGCCAGATAGTTTTCGCACTCGGCAATTTTTTCAACGTCATCGATGTCGAGAAATCGCTTGCGCGCTTCGGTTAAAAGGTTTTTTGATTTTTCTTGTGAATCGGGAAGCTGTTTGATGTGTCCGAGAAATCCGATTATCGCTCCGCATCGCAGGATAATTTCGGCAGCGGTGCGGGGCGCAAATTCATCGACATACGGGACTAAGTTGGTATCCCCCCAGATATGTTGGAGTTCGGCGAGAGCTTCTTCATATCTGCCGCATCGCTCAAGTTTGAACAGGTTCCCGGTTAATACGGAAACATCTGTGTGGAAAGTATTCATAACGAAATAAACGAAATAAAGGCAAAATTTCTGGTATTATAAACGCGATACCCCAAAGTATCAAATGAAAATTAACGCTTTTGGAGAAAAAAATGAAATCAACAATTAAATTATTTCTGGTCGTTTGCCTTTTTAGCTCAGTCGTTCTCGCCGATGGCGAAATGCCGACCGGCAACCGAACCTGTCCGAATGGCGCAACCACCTGTTTCGCGGCGACAAGCACGACACCTGAAGAAGAAACAAAAACAACGACCGGCGACGATTCGATTTTAACGACCGTACAGGACTATCTGGACTCGTTGGTCGAATATTTCGCCAGCTAAGATTATAAAGGCTCATTTGCCGGAATTTTCAGAAAAAACGGGCGATTCGTCTAAAACCGCTTCCACTTTAATGTTGTCGCGAGTTAAAACAAAGGTTTTAGTTTGAGCGAAATCTCCCTCGCCGCTCAGTACTTCGCCGATAACATCAAGACAGATTTGTCTGACAAGTGCTCTCATTTGGTCGGATAGGACGAGTGCGTCCTTATTTAGAGGGTCTTTGACATACTTTTCGCCTTCGCCGGTCAGCAGCCAGTTAATCGAATACGACGTTTTTTCAGAGATGATCCTGAGAACTTTCGCCTCTGGGTGCCTGCCCTGCAGGTAATTTTTTGCAGCTTGGTAGGAAATGTTCAACAATTGTGCAACCTCATTCGGGCGCGAACTGCCGCAAACTTCTATAAATCGCTCGGAGAAAGAAATTTTTCCACTTTTTTTTGAAATTTCGCTTGACATAACTAAACAACTGTGTAAAATAATAAACAATTGTTCACGTAAATGCAATAAATTTTGAACACGGAACAAAAGATTTCTATAGATTTTTGCAAATTTAATTAATTTTTAACTTTTTACTTTGGGGAATCGATAAGTAGTTGACTTATCTGTAAAAAAGAAAATAAAATTAAGTTTCGTATCTGGCTGCACCCTGTAGTCAGTGCGGAAAAAGGGGCGGCGGTGTGGGAGACGTCGCCCCGCTAAAAAGTTATAAAAGTTTCGTTTCCGACTGCACCCTGTAGTTGGAGCGAAAAAAGGGGAAGCGGTGTGGGAGACGTTTCCCCGCTAAAATATCTGAAAATATAAGTTTTAGCTGCTGGCTGCACCCTGTAGTCGGCGCTAAAAAAGGGGAAGCGGTGTGGGAGACGTTTCCCCGCTTTTATTTTTAAATCGAATCTGCTGCGGCAACTGCGCTCGACCATGCCCACTGAAAATTATAGCCGCCGAGCCAACCTGTTACATCCACAATTTCCCCGATAAAAAATAACCCCGGAACGCGTTTACATTCCAACGTCTGCGACGAAAGCTCGCTCGTGTCAATTCCGCCCAAGGTGACTTCTGCCTTGTGATAGCCTTCGGTTTCATTAAATAAAACCTGCCAGTTATTCAGGTTTTCGGCAATTTTTTCGATTTCCTTGCGGCTGAGCTGCGTCAACGGCTGGTTTGGAAAATTATTCCCGGTAAAAATTTCGGCAAAGCGATTTGGCAGGAATTTGCCCAGGAAATTCCCTAAGGTTTGTTTGCTCGAAAGATTTTTTTCAAGTGCTTCGAGGGCGTCGTGTTCGGGCATTAAATCAATCGAAACCGGTGCTTTCTTTTGCCAGTAATTTGAAATTTGCAGGATTGCCGGTCCCGATAATCCACGATGCGTGAAAAGAATATTCTCGCGAAACGAATGTTTGCCGACCGACACCAGCGAATCGACCGATACACCGGCGAGCCTGCCGAAATTTTTATTTTCCGAAAAAACAAGCGGCACCAGCGAAGGTCTGGTTTCCGTTAATTTTAAGCCGAATTGTCGTGCAATCCGGTAACCGAAATCCGTCGCGCCGATTTTCGGGAACGAAAGTCCGCCGGTGGCAATGACGAGATTTTCGCTCTCAAAAATATCCTGATTTGTTTCAACCTCAAAAAAGGTATCTTTTTTAACTGCTTTTACCGAGCAGTTTGTGCGGATTTCCGCTTTTGCCCGTCCGCATTCCGCGAGCAGCATTTCGACAATCCGGCGCGAGCTTTCGCGGCAGAAAAGCTGTCCGAGCTTTTTTTCGTAAAATTCGATACGGTAGCTTTTAACGAGCTCGATAAAATCCTGCGGCGTGTAACGTGCCAGCGCAGATTTACAAAAATGCGGATTGTTCGAAATAAAATTTTCCGCCTTTGTATGAATGTTCGTGAAATTACAGCGTCCGCCGCCGGAAATCAGGATTTTTCGCCCGACCAGCGCGTTGTGCTCGATGACCAAAACTTTGCGCCCGCGTCGTCCGGCTTGCGCGGCGCAGAAAAGCCCTGCCGCGCCCGCGCCGATAATGATTGCATCGAATTTCATTGAGCCAAATATCGCTCGTTGAGGATTTTCAGGTGATGCCGCACGTGTCCCGCCATGATGTATGCAAGCGCGCGAACCGAGACCGGGTTTTCGCTCGCGGTTCCCGTCCGCAGCCACGCCTCGCCGGATAAATTCCTGAAAAATATAAGATTAGACTTACGCGTTAAAAGCAGTTCGGCGGTTAAATCGGAAAGCGGCGTCTGATTGAAATTGCTGTTTTCAATGTATCCGTCCTGTTCAAAACCCTCAATCGGCGTTTTGTCGGCGCGCGAAATTCTCAGCGCGCGATAGGCGAAAATTCGCTCGCCGTCGATTAGATGCCCGATGACTTCCTTAATCGTCCATTTGTCTGCCGCATAGGCGTAATGCGATTTTTCTTCCGTGATTTGTTTGAAAACTTCGGCTAATTCTTCCTGCTGATTTTCCAAAACCGCGACAATCTCGTCGGAGTCAATCAGCGAAATATAGCGGTCGTAATATTCGGCGTATTCGGTTTTTTCAGGGCGATTCATAATTGAAAATATCTTAACAAAAATAGGTTTCGGGCGAAACGCACCCGAAATTATTTTTGATTGCAGGCAATCGCGTGCGCCTCGCGCAAATCGGTTTCAATTTTTAACCGGTTTGCCGCGTTTTCTTCTCTTAAAAGACAGATAACATTGGCGTTATGCTGTTTGATGCATTTGTCTTTCTTGTGTTTTTTGATTTCGCCGAGCAGGGAATCCGACTGCCCGATGCAGACGAATTTGTGATGACCGCGACCGCGTTTGTCGGTCACGCGTTTTGAAATAACATAAATCGCCGAGCCGTCTTTTAAATCGGCGTCGAGCGGAAAAACTTCAAAATCATAACGCCCGTTTTTGCCGCGTACGACCGCCGAGCCGATGGGTTTAATTTTCTTTTTGACCGGCTTTTCAGTCACCGTCGGAATGACGATTTCAACCTTTTTTTCAGCCGCTTTTTCTTTTTTTCCGAGCTTCGGCGTAATCGGCTGAACGATTATTCCGCCTTTCTTCGCGCGCTTTTTCTCAGACGTTTTTTCGGCGGCTTTGATTGTTTTTGCCTTCGAAGCGGGCTTTGCCGCCACTGTCACGGGTTTCGTTTCTTCGGCGATAGTTTTGGTTTTTTTCCTCTTCGGCGGATTGGCGCCGGAAACTGCCGTGACGGCTTTTTTCCTGGTCGATTCAACCTTTTTATCCGAAGCTTTCGGCAAAATCGTCGCTTTTTCCGGCTTCGATTTTTTTAACGGTGCGGGCGCGACAACTTTTTTCGGCTTGACCGTCTGATTAACCGCCGCCGATTTTTTAGCTTTCGTGGGAGACACGAAAATTTTGGCGGAAGTCGAAATCGCTGCTTTTTTGACATTTTTTTCTTCGGTCGGCGCGGCTTTCCTTTTCAACGGCAAAGGTTTTTTCGGCTCGCTTATCTTCCCGACAGGCGGCTTTTTAGCTCTTGCCGACGCTGCCGGAGCTTTCGAAATGGGTTCCGTTTTCGCTTTCTTGACAGGTTTTTCCGCACTTGCGGCGACCGGGTTGTTTTTGATGACCGCCGATTTTTCATGCCTGGTGATTTTAACGGGAACCGCCTGTTGGGCTTTAGCAGTCGAGACGGAAACTTTTGCCGTCGCGTCGG
>DASWRC010000017.1:0-9138 GCA_036403375.1 Pyrinomonadaceae bacterium | reverse complement strand
TTCTATATAAGTAAACGTACAAAATAAATTCGTAGTTTTGAGTCCCGCCAAAAGGGCGGTAATCGTTACGAAAGTAAGCCGCCCTTTTGGCGGGACTCAAAACTTTACGCCGCAAAATTATCAAATTTATTTTGCGTGACTACTTATATATGTCTTTTTTTGAGTAAAAACTTACAAAAAAACATCGTTTTTGGATTTTTATCTGAAAAAATTCTTTTTACTCGCCGCCCGGGCTGATTTGTTTTGGAAATATTGGTGTTTTGCTTTCTCGAAGATCCTCCTTTGTGTTCTTTGGCGGAACAAAGAGCCTGTCAGACCGGCAGAAGAAAAAGAAGTCCGGAAATAATCTTCCCTGACAAGACGTTCCGTGTAATTTATTTCAAGTGCAAACAATTAACTCTCTTTACTCAAAAATAGCAATATCTTTTTGCCGCGAGATAGCGCGGACTGATTTTTGGCGGCAATCTTGGCGAAAAAAAAACAGAGACGCTTTAGGGCGTCTCTGAATTATTGAAATTGTTAATGCTCCCGGCGCGATTCGAACGCGCGACCTTTCACTTAGGAGGCGAACGCTCTATCCAACTGAGCTACGGGAGCACAATTAATTTTGGATTGTAGATTTTGAATTTCGGATTGTCCAGCTTAAGAATCGTATCTGATTAATGAACGCACGTCGTAGCCGTTGAATTTTTCGCGCCCGTTCAAGAAATCGAGTTCGACGACGAACAGCAAGCCGACGATTTCGCCGCCTAAGCCTTCGACCAAATCGACGACCGCTTTTGCCGTTCCGCCGGTCGCGAGCAGGTCGTCAACGACAAGCACTTTATGACCCGTCCCGACCGCGTCCTTGTGCATTTCGAGCGTGTCCTGCCCGTATTCCAAATCATAGGACACGGAAACTTTTTCGGCGGGCAGTTTCTTCGGCTTGCGCACCGGAACGAAGCCCGCGCCGAGGTGATAAGCGAGCGGCGCGGCGAAAATAAAACCGCGCGATTCGACGCCGATAACCGTGTCAATCTTTTCGCCTTTGTAATGCCCGGCTAAAGCGTCAATCGTCTGCCGCAAACCTTCGGCATCCTTTAAAAGCGTCGTAATATCGTAAAAATTTATGCCCGGTTTCGGAAAATCCGGCACTTCGCGTATAAGTTTTTTTAAGTTTTCCATTTTTGTCAGTGGTCAGTGGTCGGTGGTCAGTGGTCGGTAAATCAGAAAAAATCTGACCACCGACTTTCTGACCACTGACCACTACTTTTCAACTCTGAAAGATGAATATAAATTGCTTGGCTCTAAAACCGTCTCTTCGATTTCTTCGACCTTTGAATAAGTCGGTCCGGCTAAAAGCTCGTGTTTAAAATCTTCGACCGCCCGGGCGTCGCCTTCGGCTAAGGCTTCAACGCGACCGTCTTTCAAATTCCGCACGTAACCCAAAACCTGATGCCGCGCGGCGGCGCGCTGCGTAAAAAACCGGTAACCGACGCCCTGTACGGTTCCGCTGATGATGTATTTTCTGGCAACCCTCATAAATCAATTACGAATTTCAAATTACGAATTACGAATTAAATAAATCCATTCGTAATTCGTAATTTGAAATTCGTAATTTTAACCTATCGCATCCAGACACTCCATCAAGCTGCGCTGGCGGCAGGTGTAAATCGGCATTCCGCGCATCGTGAAACGGCTCGCAGCGGTTTGGCGCAGCTCTTCCGTGAGCGCGAGAAAATCTTTCGGTTCGTCCGTCTCAAAGCTGATAATGTAATCCTGCTCGCTAAAGCCAAAGGCATGCGTCATGTGGATTTTGATGTTCTCAAATTTTTTGCCGACCATAAAATTCTCTTCGATTAAAGAGTTGCGCTCTTCGTCGGACATGGCGTGCCAATCGCGGCTTTTAGCGCACGGGTAAACGAAATGATATTTTTTCTGCCCGCCTTTGACGTGATAACGGTCTTCGACCGAATTGTGCGAATCTTCCGAGATAAACATCATCTTTTTCGTCACCGCCAGGTAATTGTCGGTCGTTTCGAGATAGCTTCCCAGATTTGTGCGGTAAAGCTTCGCGGTCATCTCCTGTATCGAATCGAGCGACGCGCCGATGCGCCAGAACATTAAATCCGCCTTTGAATCGAACCCGACGAGCGAGTAGCTGAAAAGCAGCAGATTTTCGTTAAATTTATTAAAAACGCTCTGGAATTCGCCCTTGAAAACGCGTTTGGTTTCGGCGTTTAGTTTGCGCCAGTCGGGATTGACGCGGAAAAAGATAAAATTGACGAACTGTTTCTCCAAAGCCGGAAACAACTGAGGTTCTTTATTGTCCGAAACCAGCCGCAGAGGACTTATTTCAGGTTCCTTTTTTTCGAAGTCGAATAGTGTCATTTTGTCCGTTTAAGATTCGCGGATGCGAGAAAGTTTCTGACGCTATTTTGCCAATTTTCGATGCGCTTGTCCAAAGTCGAAAGGTGTTTCGGCGCGCCCGCCAATTTAAAAATATTTCTAAATTAAAGCGCCCGCGCGTGCGTGATTTAAAAAAATCATTGCTTTTATACGGCAAATGGGGCTAATATTCTTTTATAAGTTATATTTGCAATTCAGCTTTTTGAGTTTTTTTTAAGGTGCAAATTTAAAGTTTTTTTGAGTTGTTTCTTTCGCTTTTAGAGAAAGCCGCTAAAGATAATCGCTCACCGCTTAAATTTTGGTCGAAACGGCTGAACCGTAGATTATAAGCCACCGCAGGAGAAAATATAATTATATTGACGGCAATGAATAATTCTATTTGAGCGATTTGTAAGCTTTTTACGGTCGGTTCAATTAAAAGTCTTAAAAACGGTTTCAAAGTTTAGAGGAGGAAAAATGAAAAGGAGTTTAGGCAACTTTATTGTTATTGCAGTGTTTATGCTGTCTTTTTCGGCAATCGCCCGCGCCGAAATTTTTACGGCTTATCTGAGCGGCGCGCAGGAAGTTCCGGCGGTCGCGACGACCGCCACCGGCTACGCGCGCATCGTGGTCAACGAATCAACCGGAGCGTTGACGTTCACCGTAGTTTTTAACGGGCTGACAAGTAATCAAATCGCGTCGCACATCCACGCGCCGGCGGCGATCGGCGCGACGGTCGGCGTTGCTATCAATTTTGGCGCGGTCGGCGGAACGTCGGGCACAATCAGCGGTACAACGACGATAACACCGACGCAGCTTTCACAACTGCGCGCGCATTTAGGCTATGTCAACGTCCATTCGTCAAACTTCGGAAACGGCGAAATTCGCGGTCAGCTCGGCATCCAACGTCCGGTTGATTACGATGGCGACGGCAGAACCGACTTCAGCGTTTTGCGCTTTCCCGACATCGCGCCGCCGGGCGTTTCGCCGATAACCTGGTGGAATCGGTTTGCCTCGGGCGGCACGCAAATCGTCGATTGGGGCAATGCCAATACGGATTTCCCCGCACCGGGCGATTACGACGGCGATGCGATAGCCGATATTGCCATCTATCGGACAGGCGCGAATACCGGAGATCAAAACGAATACTGGATTCTGCAAAGCTCGAATAACGCCGTCAGGTATTTTGCCTGGGGACTCCGCGGCGACCAGACGGTTCAGCGCGATTACGACGGCGACGGCATCACCGACGTGGCGGTCTTCCGCGACGGCGCATCGGCGGCGGCGCAAACCACTTGGTATATCAGAAACAGCTCGACCGGAACCGTTCGCGTCGAAGGCTTCGGACTGACCGGCGACGGAATTAATAATTTTGACACGCCGATTCCCGGCGATTACGACGGCGACGGCAAATTCGATATCGCGGTTTATCGCTTCGCGCTGGCTCCTGCCAATAATTTCATTATCAAGCGCAGCTCGGACAACGTGATTACCTACCAGCAGTTCGGCAACTTTAATAGCGATTACATCCTGCCGGGCGATTATGACGGCGACGGCAAATACGATTTGGCAGTCGCCAGAACGGGCGCAACCGGCACATCGCCGCTGCAGTGGTGGATTCTTCAAAGCTCGACCGGCACGACCCGGACGCAGACTTTCGGCAGAACTTCCGATCTTCCGGCACAGGGCGATTATGACGGCGACGGCAGAACCGACCTTGCCGTCTATCGCGGCGGTGCAACCGACACGGCGGCGAGCAATTACTGGATTTACAGGAGTTTCGACAACACGCCTCAGGTTACTACGTGGGGCGTCGGTGCTGACTTCTCGGTCAACACTTTCGATATTCGCTAAAAAAGGTAATTCGATTCAAAAAAGAAGTTCCGGTAAAATACACGCCGGAACTTCTTTTTCATTTATGAAACCGTAAATTGACATAAAATCTTTATCAATTATTATTCAATAAGTTTATGCCAATCACGCTCAATCATCGCGACGGCGACGTTTTAATCGAAGAATTACCGGACGCGCGCTTTCGTCTTCAGGTGACGCCCGCCGCCGGCGCATTCGTGCACTGCACCGACTGGACGACCTCGTATCCGTTAGACCTGATTAAATTAATCCTTGAAATCAACGGCGCCGGCGGATTGTGTGACGAGATAAGGCGCGACGAAGACCCCGAATATGTCCAGAAGTTTCTGAAAAACGACATTTTCGCCTATTTCACGCCCGAAGAGTTTGAAAATAAAACGATTCTTGAATTCGGCTGCGGCGGCGGCGCATCGACGCACATTCTCGCGCGAATGTTTCCGAGCGCCGAAATCACCGGCGTCGAGCTTGTCGAATCGGCGCTCAAAGTGGCTCGGAAACGCGCCGAATCTTTCAATCTCAAAAACGTCAAACTTCTTCAATCGCCGAGCGGCGACGCTTTGCCGGAAAATCTGGAAGAATACGATTTCGTCGTCCTGAGCGCCGTTTACGAGCATCTTTTCCCGCACGAACGCCGGACGATTCTGCCGCAGCTCTGGAAAAAAGTGCGGGCGGGCGGCTTTCTGTTTCTCAATCAAACGCCGAACAGTCTTTTCCCGTTCGAGCTTCACACGACGATGCTGCCCATCATAAATTATCTTCCCGACAGTCTCGCGTTGAAGATGGCGCATCGTTTTTCAAAACGAACGCGCCCCGAAGACACCTGGGAAGAGCTTCTCAGAAAAGGTATTCGCGGCGCGACGGAACGCGAGATTTTAAGCCATCTCGAAGGCGCCGAATTGCTTCAGCCGCGATATAACGGACTCGCCGACCGTATCGATTTGTATTACCTGAGCACCAACCGCGAGCGGCTGAAAACATTGAAAAGCGCGGCTAAAATTTTTATCAAAGCCATCAAAACCGCCACCGGCGTCACGCTCGTTCCCGACCTTTCGCTCGCTTTCCGCAAGAATGCGGAAGTCCGCACTGAATAAGGCACGCAATTTCACACTTACCGGCGCAGCCTGTTTCCGCGTTTTTCCGATTTACAAAAAGCCGGATTTAAGCCAAAATTAAAAACCAGCGATGCGCCATTTTCTAATTCTTTCAACTTTACTTCTTGCCGCCGTTTCCGGCTTCGCGCAGCAGCGTCCGCTCTTGACGGAAGACGTTGACATAACGCCCGAAGGCAGTTTCGAAATCGCGGCTGGCGTAGATTTTCTACAGAACGTAAAATTTCCGCTTTCGGGCTTGAAAGGCGATTTAACGCGCGTCGGCGACATCCGCATCCGCACCGGATTTTCCGGAAACGTCGAGCTGCAGATCGAAGGCACGATTCAGAATTACCTGGCGATAAATTCGCAAATTACGCCGTCGCCGATTCCCTTAAATGTGGCGGGCAATTCGACCAACGATTTCGACGATTTTGTCGTTTCCGCGAAAGTAAAATTGCGCAATGAAACGAGCAATCTTCCGGCGGTCGGGCTGAAATTTGGCTTTCAGATGCCGAATACCGATCAGGCACGCGGCATCGGCACGAACCAAATCAATATTTTCACGAAAATCCTTTTGCAGAAACGCTTCGGCAGAGTCACCGGCAAAACGCCGCGCGTCAATGTTTTCGGCAATCTCGGGCTGTTGATTATGACCGCGCCGATTGAACGATTTACGCAAAACGACCTCATGCTTTACGGCTTGGCGGGAGTTTTCAAAGTCAACGAACGCATCAACATCGTCAGCGAAGTCAACGGACGCATCAACACGCGCAGCGGAGCGGCGCCTTTGGGAACGGAAAGCGTCGGACAATTCCGCATCGGCACGCAAATCCGCGCCTCGGGCTTGAGATTCGACACGGCGGCGGTTTTCGGCTTAACCCGATTCAGCCCGCGCACCGGCGTCACCTTCGGCGTCACCTATCAATCGCC
Source organism: Pyrinomonadaceae bacterium (assembly GCA_036403375.1). GTDB lineage: Bacteria > Acidobacteriota > Blastocatellia > Pyrinomonadales > Pyrinomonadaceae > JAFDVJ01. The sequence goes on along the minus strand of DASWRC010000017.1, from coordinate 2,878 downwards.
GAGCATTTTCACGCCAGCTAAATAAGAAGGGGAGCAAGGGGAGATTTTTTTCCATTATCTCCACTTCGCATCTTCTTCACTTTCTCCGGCTTTGCACAAAAATCAGTTCGGAGTTCCAACGCGGAACGCACTTGGCTGTCTTTGAAGGAAAGCCCGGTAAACCGGGAACTCCGAACGCTCGATTTTATTTGTCATATGCGCTTTTCTTAATTTTTGTGCAAAGCCACTTTCTCCGCTTCTAAATATTTATCGGCGAATGACCTTTGCCCAGGTGCGGCGCGGTGCGAATGGCTTCGGTGACGAATCTTTTTGCCGACTCGATCGCTTCAATCAAAGTTTTGCCGTTGGCTAATCCGGCGGCAATCGCCGCCGCAAACGTGCAGCCCGTGCCGTGTGTCGCGGTGGTTTCGATAAAATCCGCTTCAAATTTGAATTCTTCGTCGCCCATAAACAAAAAATCGATCGATTTTGAATTGCGGACTGCGGATTTCGGCTCTTTCGGCTCTTTGAAATCAACATTAGATTCCGCCTCGCCCGTCTGCGATTCCAAATCCGAAATCGGCAGGTGTCCGCCTTTAATCAAGACGTTTTTTGCGCCGTAAGACTGCATTATTCGGGCGGCTTTTCTGATGTCTGTCAGATTTTCGATTTTCATCTGCGCGATGCGTTCGGCTTCGGGAATGTTCGGCGTGATGACGGTCGCGAGCGGAAAGAGTTTTTCGACGAGAACTCGGAGCGCCGCGTCGTCAATCAAATCAAAACCGGAAGTCGAGCGCACGACCGGGTCAACAACGAAATTGGCGAGATTATTTTCCCGGACGAGGCGCGCGACTTCTTCGATAATTTCGCCGGTCGGCAGCATTCCGGTTTTCAGGGCGGCGATTTCAAAATCATCGAGAACCGGCAAAACCTGCGCGCGAACGGTTTCCGCCGTTTGATTGACCGCGCCGAAAACGCCCTGCGTATTCTGAAAAGTGAGCGAAGCAACGGCAGCGGTCGCAAAGCAGCCGAACGCCGAAAAGGTCTTTATATCGGCAATAATTCCGGCGCCGCCCGACGGGTCGACACCGGCGATTGTCAGGCAGACGGGGTGTTTTTGCGTGTTAGTTTTCTTCATCGCGCGGAACGATTGTTTCCAGTTTCATCAACGAGCCTTTAACCGGCAATTTACATTCGATTGACGACTCTTTACCGCCGTTCGCAATATCAATCGAAGCGGCGCGCACGGGCGGTTTTTCTTCCGAGTTATCGTCGTCGTGGATTTCGTACGCGACGCCGTTGTTTTCAAACGACAGCGTGAGCATCGTCACGAGCGGTCGCGTGTAGCGCGAATATTTAAACTTTTTTGCCGAATCTTTGCGCTCTTCGGGAAATTCAAGCTCGATTTTTTCCGCCATGCCGAAACGATACTGCACATAACCGATATCCGCCGCCAAATCCTTTGAAGCGCACACGGAAGCGATTTTGTTTTTCTCGGTCGAACAAGTCCAAATCGTCTGTTCAATTCCCGTGCAAAGCGATTTTGCGGTAGTTTTCTTCTGCGCCGAAACCGTTTCGCTTTTCAAACTGTAAACGCCCGCCGGAAGCGCCAGAGCGGATAAACTCAAACCGATTTTCAGAAAAAACGTTTTACTCATTTTCATCGTGCCGGGCTTAGTTTACCTTCGAAATAATAAAAGCTTTCAGCTATTTCGAAAAGTAAAAATTTTGCCGGCTATCTCCATTAATCTTCTCGTATCGTTCAGGAGACGAATTGCCGCGATGCCTTTTGCCCCTGCGCGCAGCGCTTCCGTGAAATTGCTTTCGTCAATTCCGCCGAGCGCGATGACGGGAAAATCTTCCGCAGCTTCGACAACTTCGCGCAATTTTGAAGCGCCCTGCGGCGCGCCGTATTTTGCCTTTGACGCGGTCGCGAAAATCGGGCTGAAAGTCGCAAAATCAGCGCCGGCGCGCTTTGCTTCTTCAACTTCTTCCCGGTTGTGCGACGAAACGCCGATGATAAAGTCTTCGCCGAAATGCGCGCGAATGATTCCTGCCGGCAAAGAATTTGCCGCCAGATGAACGCCGTCCGCGCGCGCCGCGCGTGCAATGTCGGCACGGTCGTTGACAACCAGCCTGGTGTTTGAATTTTTCGTTAGACGGGCGGCTTTTGAAACAAGCTCAAAAACCTGTCCGGCGGTCAGTGATTTTTCGCGGATTTGGATAAGAGAAACTTGCGCGCGGACGGCTGCCGCGATAATCAAAAGGGTTTCGCTCGCCTTTTCGCGGAAGTTTTCAGGCGTTAAATCGCCTTTCGTGATGAGATAAATCAAAGGCTTTGCGTCAAAAATCTGCACTTTTGCTTTTTTTACTTTTGCCTTTTTACTTTTTATTTTTCGTTTCCTGTTCTTCGAGCAGCGCGACGTTTTCCTTAAAATGCGCCAGCTCCCAGAAGGCGATGAAGAGGTTCAGGATTCCGAGTCCGGTGACGGCGCCGCGCATCCAGTTTGACGCGACCGCCGCTTTCAGAATCGGCAGCCCGGCGTGTTCGGATACGAACGCGAGCAGGTAATTATCGCCCCAATCGCCCATGCCGTTAAAGTCGAGCCACGGGAAAAGCGTCAGCGACAGCCCGAGCAGAAAGCAGAGCAAAATAAAAAAAACGACTGTCAGTCTTTCAACCATAAATTATAATTTTTTCATCGGTTTAGCATGATAAAACGGTTCTTTTCTAAAATAGCTTTTACCGTGTCAGTAAATTACTGATATTACGCAATAGCTGTAAAGCATTGCACAAATTGTTCTTGAGTCGGTATTGGCTGACGAAATAAATCCTGTTTGAAAGCATAAATCGTCTGTTTGTTTTCAAATGCTTTGGTTTGCGTCAAACAATAGGCAT
>DASWRC010000016.1:0-11886 GCA_036403375.1 Pyrinomonadaceae bacterium | reverse complement strand
CCGATCGTAAATACATGCGGGTGTTCGACGAGCAGCAGATAATCGCGATTTCTCTCGGCGATAACTTCGGTTTCGAGCGTTTTTTGCAATTCCAAACCGTCCGCGTACCGAACGCGTCCTATGCGTCGAACTTCTAAAAGCCTGTTTTGCATCTCTTTTATGATAAAATTTTACGAATAAATTTACTATTCGACCAGTGAGATATGAAAACAAATAAATATTTAGCGAAAATCGCTTTTCTAAGTTTAACTCTCCTTTTGACATTCGCCGCTTCTGCCGAAGCGCAAAGAAAAAAGTCCACGACAGCCAAAAAGACGGCGACGACCACGACGACCGCCGCGACCAACACGCTCGAAATCAAGCAGGGCGCGGACAAGGTTTCAATTCAGATTAAAAACGTGACGAAGTTTATATACATTCTCGGCAGCGTGGCGAGTGGTTTTGAGGTGGTTGATAAAGACGCGAAATCCGGCAAGCTGTCAAAGCCGGTCGTTGATAAAAACAACCAGGACAAACAGGCGGTTATCGGTTCGATTAGAAACCTGAAAGCCGGACTCGCCGCTCTGGAAGTCGAATTTCGCACCAAACCGTCGCTGAAAAATTATCTTTTCCAGATTCAGGGCATCACGGATTTAACGACCCAGTCGGAAGACCTCGCATCGGCGGGCAGATTTATGGATTCGGGAAAACCTTTATTGTCGGTGATTGAAAAATTAGCGGACACTTTGGCGGCGATGCCGTAGTCAATTACGAATTATTTGATTACGAATTACGAATGAAAAGAAGATTTTTAATTCGTAATTCGTAATTCGTAATTACGGTTTTCGTAAATTCGTCGCGGTGGTCGGGTCGCAGACTTCGGATTGTTTGTCGGCGGAAGCTTCCGCTTTCTTCTCTTCTTTCGGAAGCCCGAGCTTTTCGCGGATAAAGGCTTCGGCGTCCGCTTCGATTAATTCACCGTTGGCGACGAAGGTTTTTTCCGTCAGCACGTCGCCTTTTTTACTCAGGCTTGAAGACACGAGAAAAATGCTCCACGGCGAACCCCAGTTGCGCCCGTCGCCCGTCGTCTTGCGGTACGCGTAATGCGGCGTCGTCTGCTTGGCATCGCGTGATTCGGATTCGTAAACGACCGGAAAAGTGATTTTAAAGTTATCGAGGCTCGCTTTTATCGCGTCAATCGTGTCGTATTCGCCGACGCCGATTATTTCCAAACCGTTCGCTTTATATTTTTCGTAAAACCTTTCGGCAACCGGTGCCTGCAATTTCCAGTTCGGACACCACGGCGCAAAATAAACGACCATCACCAGCTTTTTACCCTTCGCCGCCTCGCGCAAATTCAATTCTTTGCTGTCGCGCGCCTGCTTGTAAGTCCAATCTTTGTATTTTATTTCCTTTTCCTGCACCGGCGCGTATTCGTGCTGCGCGCTCGAAGCGGTAAAGCTCAAAAGCAAAATTGCGAATAAAAGAAAAGTTTTCATTTTTAACGGTTAACTCCTTTTGAAAAGACTAACTTTTCAGATGCCGAAAGACAAGAAAAAGTAATATAAAATTGTCGAAATTCCAGATTAGCTCATCTAAAAGTTATTTCAAATTATAGTTGTACCAAATTATCTTGGAGGCAACGAAAGGCTTGTCGCTACGAATTCTTACTTCGGTATAAACTCTGTCTTCCGGCAATTCGCCACCTTTTTTACTAAAACCAGCAGAATATAGCTCAAATGTGTCGGACTCACTATCATAATTATTAACAACGCCGCTTTTGGAATCTAACGGATAATTATTTCCGTATTCATCTAAGATTTCTAATTCAGGATTTACAATTGTTCCATCGGGAAGTATCAAATCAGATTTTTTGCCATGCGTTTTGCAACCTTCGATATTGAGTAACACAGATTGAAAATCTCTTTTTGTTTTCATCGGCGATTCCGGCTTAATCACGGTCCATTCTGATGAAATTGAGACATTACTCGCTATTTCCTGCGAAACCGACATATGACCCGACATATACGCAAAATAGCCAGGAAACAAAACGAGTAACACGGCAAATCCGATTAAACCGTATTTAATGACTCTTTTCATTTCTCAATTTAACTTCCTTAAATGTAATTTTTCAATCGACAATAGAAATTACGCGGATAAAAACAAATAAGTTCTCTCCAACATTGCCGTTTTGCTTTGAATTTGCAAAGAGTGTAATTTATTAGTAGAAAACCGAAGAGGAGCTTTCAACGTAAAAACAATGAGTAATCAAACAACCGTTTCCGACATTTTCCGCCGCGCTCTGGAAATCCGGCAGGCGAATCCGAATGCGGATTTTAAGAGCGTTAAATCGCAAATCGTCAGCGAATTTTCGGGGCAGCCGTTTCCTTCCGTAGCGCAATTGACGATTCCCGAATACGACAACATCGCGCCCGAAGAAGATTGGACAGCCGGGCTGCCGGTCGTTTTGCGCGGCATTCAAACCGAAGATTGGTCGGAAATCGCGCACGGAATTATGATTAGCCTCGAACAGGTTGAAAATTACCCGAAAGAATCCGGCAGAGAAGACGATCCCGAAAAAGAATGGCGCAATCGTCACAAAGGCATATCGGAAGCGGAAGAAAAAAATCTTTCAAAATGGATGCCCGAGGATTTGATGAATATCGCCAAACGCAGCGTGAAAAGCTGATTTATAAAAAAAAAGTCGAAGGCGCACAAAGTTAGGTCGTAAACTCTGCGCGCCTTCTTCACATTGTTCTCAATCAAAGCACGGTTTTAAATTTCGGGTCCTGCAGCCGGAAAGATTCGACAAAAGTTTTGTTATCATACAAATCCCTCAACTGCTGGTGCGTTAATTCCTTCAATTTCGAAGCCGCAATCTGACTGCCTTTGCCCTCCGTCCACGCGCTTTGCCATAAATTTGCGAGGGTTAAGCTGCCGTCCGCGATACATTCAAAGGTTCTGCCGCTGAGCTTTTGCCACATATTTTTGGTTCGGCTCGGACTGACTTCGTTATAAACTTCGATTATTTCAATCGGCGGAATCCGGCTCATTGTCCGGCGCATCAGTTCGATTACGGCAATTGCCGCCTCTTTTCCGCCGGTAACTTTCGACGGAAATTTTTCGCCGTTTAATGCGTTGTTGACCCCGACTACCAATTCCGCCGCAAAACGGTCGAGCATATTGGTTTCATAAACCGAGTGAACGTCTTCTTCTTCAGGATGTCCGGGACGACCGTGGTGCAGGTGCGAAACGTGAAGCGGCTGGCAGGCGTCGCCGACATAATGAGCCAGAACACCGGCGGCGCAGATATATTCTTCGGGTTTGCCGCTCTGGAGCGACTTAACCATTTGGCTGTAAAGCTGCCAGACGCGAAACGGCAGCGCGCCGCGTTTGAAGTTAGTGCCGCGCGAATCGTAAAACCGATTCCAAACGTCAATCTCGACATTGGCTTTGTCCCGGCACAGATCAAAGAGTGTCTTTCCGGGAAATGTGCCGTCATCTATTTCATCCATATCGGCAAAATGATTCGCCTCGTCCTTTTTGCGCGTCGTTCGCCAGACCAAATCCGGTACGTCCGCGAGCGGCGCGAAACCGTCGGAAAGTTTGCCGAGCACGCCGTCTTGTATCGCCTGGTCGTCAAATGCGATGTTTTTCAGATTGGCGACCAAAAAGTTTTTCAGCTTTTTGGTCGTCGGCAGCTCGCACGCCTTCGCGCCGATTTTGTAATGCCCGACTTTCCCCCAATATTCGCTGTGCCCGATATTCCAATCCGATAAAATATCAACGTCAAGCTCGCGGCAAACCGTGCTCAGACACGTCGCGAGCGCGAAACGAAACTGCGATTCGCCGTCCTTATCAAGAAAAGTATGTCCGCCCCATTGCAGCGCCAGCGGGCGAAAACGCCGCGCCCGCACTCCTTTTTCAACCTTCAGCGCATTCGGATTCTGGTCTTTCAAAGATTTCTTGTCGTCTTCGGGAAAAAGCTGCGGGTCGTAGAACCAGACCGTTCCCGAATCGCCGGGCAGAGTTCGCAGCGGCGTCTTCTGGTCGAGCGGTCCAATCAGCAAATCGCTGATGTAATCGAACCCGCCGACCGATTTATAACGGTAAAAAAGCGCTTCGATTTTGCCGACCAGTTCGCCCGACGCGCCGCCGAACGCGCGGACGGGCGAGCCGATTAAATCGAGCGTGATATTATTGCGGTGCAAGCTGATTAATTCGCCGATTTCGCCGATGCCGAAAACCTGCGCCGTCCATTGACTGACATCATTAACACGAATTAAACCGGCGTCCAGATTTGAAAACGCCTGCGTTCCAGCCCAGCCCGGATAAACGTCGGAAAAAGCCTTTTTGCCCGTCTGGTTATAGTCGGTTTCGCCGATTCTGACTCGTTTGCCGTCAACAATCGTAAAAATATCACGCCCTTTATATTCGGATTCGCGCCGGATTCCCGTGACGTGGCGGTTTGTCAGAGCATAGACCGAATCGCCGTCCGTCACGAGACACCCGATAGAACCGATGTGCTCCTGCCCCTGCGTATCGGTTATCAAAGGATAACCACCGCCGACAAGGTGAGCCGGAAATGACAGATTCTGCAAAGGCGGCGGCGCAAATTCGTCCTTTTCAGCCAAAATCACACAGGTTCTGACAACTCTTCCGTCCGGCAGATAAAGATAACGCGGGACAACCTGGTCGGGGTCTTGTTTGACCAGTTCTTCCTGCGTCATCCATTCTTTGACGAAAACCAGAACGCACGGGTACGACCATTCCTTGACAACCGAATTGGCGAGCGTTCGTTCAGGCGAATTCTTTCGGGATTTAGCCGCACTCGGATTATTAATATCGGGGTCTTTCAGGCGAATCCGGTAAAGTCCGATAGCGGTCGCCACAACATTCTCCAGACTTGCCAGGTGAACGTGATAAACATCTCGCGCTTCCAGTAAATCTTTAACCGAAAGCGATTTAAAGTTCCGACGAATCGGCGAATTCCTTTTCATAATTTTCTCCTTAGGATTTAGTTCAGGGTTTCTCTCAATTATATATGACTTTTTTAGTCGAAAACCGACACACAAAAATTTTATTTTTTTGTGTACGGTCGGGTTTTTTGTCCGAAACGCTTGCGGAATATTTTTACATTACTTACTTTTAATCTATGAAAGCAGTCTGGATAAAACAGTTCGGAGACGCGGAAAACCTGGAAATTCGCGAGGTCGAAAACCCGCCGCGCGCCTCGGGTAGAGAAGTTTTAGTGCGCGTTCGCGCTTCAGCCTTAAACCGCGCCGACCTTTTGCAGCGAAAAGGTTTTTATCCGCCGCCGCCCGGTTTTCCCGAACGAATCTTAGGCTTGGAGTTTGCGGGCGAAGTTGCCGAAACGGGCGACCGGGCGGCAAACTTCAAGGCGGGCGACCGCGTTTTCGGCATCACGGCGGGCGGCGCGCAAGCCGAATTTCTCTTGACGGACGAGTCGCTGCTCGTGCCGATTCCCGAAAATTTGAGTTTCGTGCAAGCCGCCGCGATTCCCGAAGCTTTTATCACGGCTCACGACGCGATTTTTACGCAGGGAAATCTCGAAGAAAACGAAACGCTGCTGATTCACGCGGTCGGTTCGGGCGTCGGGCTTGCCGCGCTGCAGCTCGCAAAGTCGCGCGGCATTAAAGTTTTCGGCACGTCGCGCACTTCGGATAAGCTCGAAAAATGCGTCGCCTTCGGGCTTGACGAAGGCGTCTTAACCGGCGAAGAAACGCGCTTCGCCGAAATCATCAGGGAAAAAAATTCCGGCGCGGGCGTTGACGTGATTCTGGATTTGGTCGGCGCGCAATACTTTCAGGAAAATGTCGAAAGCCTGAACATTAAGGGCAGAATAATTTTGGTCGGCACGCCGAGCGGTCCGAAAAGCGAGCTGAATTTCTCACAGGTGATGGCAAAACGCCTGCGAATTATCGGTACGGTTCTGCGCTCGCGTCCGACGGCGGAAAAGGCGGAAGCGACCGGGAAATTTGCCGAACAGGTCATGCCGCTGTTTTCAAGCGGAAAATTAAAGGCGAATATTGACAGGATTTTTAAGCCGGAAGAAATCCGCGCGGCGCACGAATATCTGGAATCGAATGCGAGCTTCGGCAAAGTCGTGCTGGAATTTTAGATTTAATTTTTTTTGTGAATTCGCGCGGCGGCTTCGTCCGTCACGATGCACAGACCGGAGACTTTCTGCGCTTTGAGCGAGCTTAGTTTCTGCTCGGCTTCCGCGTAAGTCAAACCGCCTGCTTCGCATTTTTCGAACGAAACGACCGACCAGACATTCAGACGCAATTCGCGCGGAAAATCTTCAGCCGAAGCGTTTTCCGCTTCGGCGGGCGGTTCGCTTTGCGCGCCGGTTTGCGCTTTTGTTTGTTTTTCTTTTTTTTTGACCGACATTTTTCTTTCGCTCAAATTAAAACCCTGCGGTTTTTCAAAACATAGCATAATGTTTCTCATATTGTAAAAGTTTCAAAACCCTTGCTTTTCAAAAACTTAAGTCGCGCCGCTGAATGAATGCTCATTCACGCCTTCAAAATGAATATCCGTTCAGTTATAATTTTTAGTCTATGAGTTTCACCGAAACCGTTTTTCTGACAGGTTTTCCCGGCTTCATTGCCGGGCGTCTGGTCGAGCGTCTGGCGAGCAGCGACCAGACACAGTTTTTTCTGCTTGTGCAGCGGCAGTTTATCGAAAAAGCGACGCACGATATTGAAAGAATCGCCGCCGAATCAAACGTTCCGCTTGAAAATTTCGCGCTCGTCGAAGGCGACATCACGCAGGCAAACCTCGGGATTTCCGATGAGGATTTAGAAACCGTTCTGGCGGAAACGACGGACGTTTTTCACCTGGCGGCGGTTTACGATTTGGCGGTCGAAAAGGATTTGGCTTATCGCGTCAATGTCGAAGGCACGCGCCACGTCAACGAGCTTGTCAAAAAAATGCCGCACTTAAGGCGTTATAATTACGTTTCGACCTGCTACGTCGCCGGCAAGCGCACGGGCGAGATTCTCGAAACCGAGCTTGAGCATGACGCCGGTTTTCGCAATTATTACGAGGAAACGAAATATTTTGCTGAAATGGAAGTCGAAAAGCTCAAAAGCACGCTTCCGGTCACGATTTTTCGCCCGTCGGTCGTCGTCGGCGATTCCCGGACGGGCGAAACGGCAAAGTACGACGGGATTTATTCGGTGATTTTTTACCTTCGAAAATTCCCGTCGCTGCTTCGGCTGGTAAACGTCGGCAATAAGGATGTCAAACTCAATCTCGTGCCGGTCGATTTTGTCGTCGAGGGTTTAGAGGTGCTTTCAAAAGATGAAAATGCCGTCGGCAAAACCGTCGCGCTCGCTGACCCGAATCCGCTTTCGACCGCCGAAATTTGCGACGCGATTGCGGAAGCGATGACGGGCAAAAAATCCGTAATTACGCCGCCGCCGTCGCTGGTTGAATGGTCTTTGAACCTGCCGTTTTCGCCGCCCCTGACCGGCTTGCCGCATCACGGCGTGCCGTATTTTTTTCTCGTGCAGACTTACAACACGCACATTTCGGAAGCGCTTCTGGCGGCGCACGGCGTCCGGTGCCCGAACTTTGGCAGCTACGCGAAAAATCTCGTTAAGTTTGTCGAAAAAAATCCGAAGCTCTGAGATTTAACAAACTCTTTACAAATCTTTTCCTGACGGGAAAGCAAATTTTGGCGGCGCGGCGGCATCATAAAACCAAATTTGAAGAGTTTTCGAGAGGTTTTATGTTTGGCACGCGAATAAAATTTTTTCTGCAGTTTCTCGTTATTTTCCTGAGCTTCGCCTTACCGGGCGCGGCGCAGTCGGGCAAACTGACGCCGCGCCCGACGCCGCCGTCCGACGACGACGCGGAAAGGGTTTTCACCGAAGAAATCAAGCTCAACGTGACGGCGTTCGACGAAGCCGGAAAGTTTTTTGCGGGCGTCAAAAAGGAAGATTTGGTCATTAACGAAGACGGCGTTCTGCATCAGGCTTCGAGCGTGCGCCGTCTTCCGGCGACCGTTTTGATTGTTCTCGATACGGGCGGCGAAGACCGTCAGGCAAAGGACTTTAAAACGACGCGCGACGCGGCGAAAGCCTTGATAAATAATCTTCAGGCGGACGATTCGGTCGCGCTTCTGGAATACAACGACAGTGCGAAAATCCTCGCGGAATGGACAAGCGACAAAACGCAGCTGCTCGCCGCGCTCGACAAAAATTTGGGTTTGGGCAAGCGCTCGCGGTTTGTCGAAGCGTTGAACACAGCCGTTAAATTTTTCGATAAATCGAAGCTCGAAAACCGTCACCTGGTTTTAATCACCGACGGTTTGGACAGCACTTCGGACGACGCGGAAAGAAGCGCGGTGATAAAAAATCTGCTCGCGACCGACATCAACGTCCACATTATGAGCTACACGAAAATGGAGCAGGCGGTCGTTGAGCAGCGCACGAAATCGGTACGCGGCGGCGGCACGCAGCGCAAGGAATTGCCGCCGGGCGCCGATATTCCCGTGCAGGGACAAACGAAAACCTACCCGATTATGACGATTAATCTCGACCGCGCGATGATTCGCAAAATCCGTGAACGCGGCGAAAATCTGTCGAAATCGGAAAAGGCTCTGACCGGTTTGGCGGAAAACACGAACGGCTTGCTTTTTCTGCCCGAAACGCGCAAGGAGATGATTGAAAAAACCGATTTTCTCGCCAGCAACATCGATTCGAGTTACGTTTTGACCTACATCCCGAAACGCGCTCTGAGCGAGGTGCGGGCGACCGAAGAACGCAGTATCGAAGTCACGTCGCGGCGTCCGGGCTTGGAAATCCTGGCGAAACGAAAATTGGTTGTAAATCCTGGGAGCAGATAAAAATCTTCAAATCGGGCGCGTTTTGTTATAAAGTAGCGGAAATGAAAATTTTTCCGCTGCTTTTGTTTTTGGCTTTATTTTTCGCGGTCAGCGCTTCGGCGCAAACGAGTCAAAATCCGGCGTGTCCGACAATTGATGTCTCAGCAATTAATGCCTCAGGCGGCGGAGTTATTCGTCCGGGAGAACCGATGACGTTTACCGCAAATGTTCAAGGAATCGATTTAAAGAGAATTTCATATCAATGGACGGTTTCAAATGGAACAATTGTGTCGGGGCAGGGAATGCCGGTCATACAGGTCGATACAACGGGATTAGACGAAAATATTACGGCGGCTGTCAAGATAAAAGGACTAGCTGACGGCTGTCCTGATACAAAATCAGAAACCGGTGCGGTTTGTAGTTGCCTTCATTCCTTATTATTCGAAGAGTACGGCAAAATTTCGTTTACCAAAGAAAAGATGAAACTTGATAATGTTGCCGACGAGCTTGCGAAAAATGAAGCGGCGAGTATTTATTTCATAATCTACTCGACGGATAGAGAAAAACCAGCCGTCTTAGAAGCGCGACAGGCGAACATTGAAAAATATCTGGTGGAAAAACACGAAATTCCGAGAAATAGAATTGTTTTTGTGCTGGCGGATTCAGACGCTTACCTTACGAAAATTTTTATCGTTCCCCAAGGCGCAGACGCGCCGCTGCCGTAAAATCCCTGCGCTTTCAGCTCACAAATTTAAGTCCTGCGTCGGCATGGAATTATTCCAAAACTAATTTTCAGAATTTTATCGTTCCGGCTGATACCTGCCCGGCAAATTTTGCGCGTTAAAAAGTAGAAATTTTTTATATATTTTGGAGTAATTTTTTTAATGTCATACAATTTCGCAAACAATCAAACTTCGACTTTCGGCTTGTCGCCGAACGCGGCGGCGCTCATCAGCTACCTTTGGATTCCGATTACGAGCATCATCGTTCTCGTCACGGAAAAAGAAAACCGTTTGGTGCGTTTTCACGCTTTTCAATCGCTTTTCCTCGGCTTGGGGATTTTCGCTTTTACGATTATTTTGAGCATCATTATCGGCATTTTGACGCTCGTCGCGGGCGCGGTTTCGCCGTATGCCGGAATAATCGTGTCGGTGCTGTCGCTGCTCGTCTGGATGGTCATCGCGATTGCGCTCGTCGGGCTCTGGGTTTTGTGTCTCGTCAAAGCCTATCGCGGCGAAATGTACAAGCTCCCGATAGTAGGCAGCCAGGCGGAAAAAATGGTCAACAAATAGGCTTTGAAAAACTCTCGCAGGTTAATTCAATACTCAATTTATAAAGGAAAAAGAGCAATCATGAACAAATTAAAATACCTTCTCTTATTGGCTTTGTGCGCCTTTTTGGTCGGCGCTATCTCAAATGTCTCCGCGCAAACCGGCGATAAAGTGCTGGTTTCGGCAGACGGCAAGCAGCTTCGCGGTTCGGACGTCAACACAATGATTCAATTTTACGAATGGGCGTTTGAAGCGAAATTTTCTGCCGAACAGCGCGCGCGATTTGCCGGGCACACGGCGCAGGAATTTCGCGATAATCCATCGAACGCGCGTGCGACGATTGACGATATTGTCGGAATGCTGCCGAAAATACTGGCGGCGGCGGAAGACGTTCAGGCGGAAACGCGCAAGAATTTCTTAGATGTTTTTTTGATTGAGGCACGTAAAAATACGGACGAAAATTCTGAGATGCTGGTCGGAATTTACGAAGCGGCACACGGCGGAAACGATTCGAATGCTGCCGAGGACAATAAGCGCGAAAACGTTCAATCGAACGATGCGGCGGAAGGCGTCGGGAACATTTCGGCGATTGTCGGAAAATGGATTTGGGGACGTTCGGGCAGCAGCACATATTCTTCGGGCGGCTCATATATGGGCAGCAATGGCTCGCGCTTTACGTATCAGTTTTATGCAAACGGCACGGTCGAATATACGGGAATTATGAACGTCATGACCGCGGGCTGCAATATGCAGGTTTTTAGATCGGCGAAAGGAAAAGCAGCCTTGAGCGGCAATACTTTAACGATAAACTGGTCGCCTGCCGCGTTTAGCCGCGCCGATTCGTGCAGCCCGTCGAAGGACTACAAAAAGACTCTGCCGGCGGAAACCGAAACATTTCAAATCAAATTCAAAACCGATTACGGTCAGCGCCAGCTTTGCCTGACCGGCAAGGACGAAACCTGTTTCAGCCCGGAAAAATAAGAAGTTAGGAGAATAAAGCAATGTTAAAAAAAATCAGTTACGTTGGCTTATTATTTTTATGCGCCGGTGTCCTGGCGATTTCGACAAGCGCGCAGACGCTCGACGCCGAAACGGTTTCGGTCAATAGCGCGCAGCTCGCGGCGATTACTCTGCCGTCGGGCGCGCGGCGCGTAAATGATGAGAAAATTCCGGGCGAAATAAAAGACACGCTCTCGAAATTAGTCGCATCGGGCGGCGAAGGAATCTCGGAAGGTGAGCGGGAAGTCGTGATTTGGGCGGGAAATTATAAAAAGGCGCGCGGCGCGCAGATGATTCAAAATCTCGAAACGGCGCTGAAAAATGCCGGTTGGCAATACGAACCCGGCGCGCGCACGGACGAGTTTACGACGTTTGCCGTGTTTCGACCAGAGCCGAAGCCGCGCGCTCTGGTCGGTTTTTTCGTGCCGTCCGAAGACGCGTTTATTTTCGCCGTTTCGGAAATGCTGAAAAGCGGCGCAAACGCGGCGCAAAATTCGGTTTCGCAGGAAAAACCGCAAGTTCAGCCGAAAAGCAGTTCGAGCGATTCGAGCATAAACGGCAAATGGTTTCGGACGGTCGGCGGCGGTTCGGTTGATTGGACGGGAAAAACGCAGTACAAGAGCGGCGAAAATTATTACTTTGAATTTTTCGCCGACGGCAGCGTCCAGTACACCAGGGAAAAAGACGTGCTTTCGATTATGCAGTGCCGCATCAAGGAAACCCAGAAAGCGCGCGGGCGTTATTCGGTGAGCGGAAACACTCTGAAAATCGACCTTGGCG
>DASWRC010000015.1:0-6647 GCA_036403375.1 Pyrinomonadaceae bacterium | reverse complement strand
CTCGTTATGGAATTTTCTGGGCAATCTGGCAGCCGGGCTGATTGCCTACAGTTGGAAAGAGAAGAAACCGTCGCTGAACTTAAATTTCAAAACGACGGTTCCGGCGATTGTGCTTTAATTCTTATCCAATACTGACGTTAGTTTTAACTAACGTGAATGAGTGAAAAAGTGTTTGCCCGAAAATATTGAACAAAGCAGACGGCGCATTCGAGAATTCTTTACGGAAAATGTGCAGTCGATATGAGCCGGCAGACTCGAAAATAATCTTTAATTTTATTAAAAGGGAGAAATAGAATAATGAAAGCAACAATTTTTATTAAAGGCATCGGTATGATTTATAGCGAAGAGAATGAATGGAAAATTCTTTTTCCGTTTGACGATTGCCACACCGTCAAATACAAAACTTCCGAAAGTGAAGACGCCGTTTCACTGGCAGCGCCGGGCAGAACGGTGCGAATCAGAGCCGCGCAGCCGGCATCGGTCTTTAAGGTTGGCGCGCGTTTTGATGATTTTCTCGACATAACTTCATGTGTCGCCCACAAGGACGGTATCAGGCTAAAGGCGGCAGGCGAGCTTCCGACGGTTTTGCTGACAATTGAAAACGCTGAATTTTCAGTTGCCAGTCACACGTTTTGCCGGTATCAATTGCTGAGCAACACCCAGGTTCTGACACATCCCAGGGAAATCGCCTACTCCGGTAAAGCCGAGATAGATGCCGGCGAGATTACCGTCGAAACTGATGACGGAGAGTTTCAGCAAACTTTCAATAATGACGTTATCATTCTTTTCGATAATATTTGCCTGAATCCCGGTGACGGGACAGAGCCTGTCAGCGACATGAAACTGTTATATGATGTGATTGAAGATGCCTCCGAACCGGGCAAACAATTTACCATCGACCGGGACCCGGCACAAAAGCCCGGAGCATTGCTTGTCGATCCGAATTTCACCGGTTTTGGCGACCTTGACAACGTCGCTCCCGGAAAAGAAGGTCTGCCGTGTAACGTCGTTAAAGCAAGCAACGTCAAAACATAGAATACCGTTTGCCGGTTTTATATTTGTTCGACGACGCGACTTTCTAAACAAAAATTAAGAAGCCGCGCATTATAACGCGCGGCTTCTTAATTTTTGGAAATAGACCAGGATAAAAACCTGTGAACGGAATATAAATATCTCTCTCTTTGCGCCCGGCAAGCTCAAATAAGCGGTTTAAGCTGCGGGGAGAGCGAAAGCAGAATCACCCACGGCTTATCTGAAAGCTCCGCCGCGGCGCGTGATGAAATCTCCGCGGTGAACTTATCTGTCAAAGCGGACGCGCCCTTTACACCGAGCCTTTTTAGTTCTTCTATCTGTTCGGCGTCCGGCGGTGCTGCCGTTTTGATGGAAACATTTAAATTCTTCTCATCGGTGAGCGGTTTTCCGCTCAACGCCGCCGACAACGATGCATTTATTTTTTGGTAATTCATACGCGCGGATTACCGCTTGAGTCTATCACAAATTTAAAACCTCACTAATCCGAATCCCCATTTCGGCTTATGAGTCATTGGCGGGACTCCCGGAATTCGTCCTTTGCCTTTCAAAAATTCCCTGATTTCGTCAGGGGTCAAATTCGGATCTGCTTCCAGCAAGAGCGCACATATTCCGGTAACAAACGGGCACGCCATGCTGGTCCCCGAGTTTACTATGAAGTTTTTAGTCAGCAATTGACCGATCGGCGGAGCTTTTAACTGATTCGACAGCGCCGAAGCAATAAATTCTCCCGGCGCGGCTATATCGGGCTTCTTTCTACCGTCGCGGGTCAGACCCGGACTACTCGAAGCTGCCATGCGATTTAAGGTTGTCGGGTCATTATCAGTAAACGAGTTGTTTTCTATATTCTTCCACTCCGTCCTGGTTACAAATGAGGCGACGGTGATTGCCGCCCGGGCGCAGCCGGGTGAGCCGATTTTCATATCTTTCTGAGCAAATGGCGCGGTAAATTCAGCATCCTTAAAATTATCGGGAACTGTCGACCAGATATGAACATTTACGGGAGTATTGCCCGTATTGCGAATAATAATGTGCCATTGCCCGGTTTGAACATTCTTCGAGCCGGCTTGTATTTTTAGTTCAAATTCGTGGTCGCCGTTATGTGATGCTATCGACGGCGGCATCGTTAAAATAACAAGCATACCGTCAACGTCCCGTGTCTGCGTCGCATCCTTGTCGTTGACCACCTTCTGCGGCGGCGTCGCGTCCCCGACCGGCGGCTTGATGCTGATTTCACAGCTCCCGTCTGCATCATACCAACCGCTAAACAAAACTATGGGCGGAGTTTGGTTTTGAGAAATTTTAAAGCCTATTTCCGCCGTTTCTCCGGGCGCTATATTCGCCGCCGCGTGAATATCCTTCTCGCCTTCATTACCGGCAGCAGCAACCACTAATCTACCTGCCCCGGTATGCTTATCAATCCATTGCGATAAATCGTCCGACCCGTCGTGAGCGTTGATATGACCGCCCAGACTAAGATTCACGACAACCGGCGGTTTGCCGGGAAGTTTATCAGCTTCGGCGAAAATATACTCAATGGCATCCATTATGTGGGACTCAATAAAGTCGGTCTTAACGATTATCAACTTTGCTTCGGGCGCGACCCCGCCGAACCGGTCGTCGCGCCCGGCGGCAATCCCCGCGACATGCGTTCCGTGTCCCCGCACGTCGGCGCTGGCGGCGAGCAAATCGCCGGTTAAAATCACCCCGTAATCCTTTTCTCCCCAGCCGTGCCCTTCGATTTTCTGGTCCCAGATACTCAAAATACGTTCCGTAAAACAGGAATGCGAGCTGTCGATTCCAGTATCGACGATACCGATAACGACGCCTTTGCCGGTTAGTGCCGAATTGTTGTTTTGGCGAAAGTTATCGAGCTGCGTTGACGCCGCCGCAATGTCATTTAAAGGTTTTAATTTAACGGATGAGGAAATTCGGTGAACGCCGTCCCGCCGGCTTAATATCGACAAAGCGTCAAGCGAAACTTTGGCTGTCCGGAGTTCGCCTTTTTGAGAATTCACATTAACTCCAGGCAGGTTGAGGTCCGCGTTTTCATCGCACCGGATGGAAACGATGGTTTCCGGGGTTCCGCCGTCGGACGGTATAAAAAGCGGCGTCATCGACGCTCGCGATGAATTAACGACTCCGGCATTAACCCCGATTTCTTCGTATTCGCGAATAATAGATAAGAGACCGGCAGACAATTTTTCATATTTGATATTTTTTTCGAGCAGTTTGTTGATTTCCCTGCAAATTTCGAAATCCGGCGTTTGTTCCACGCGAACCTCCAGCGGGTTGCTGTCGGCATCATAAATTTTTACAGCTTCAACCGGACTTTCAGAATGGAAATTCTGCCAAACGGCGAATTTAGTTTCAACCGCGATGCGCTTTCCGGTTGCCAGTTGGTGACTTAGCCGGTATTCCGGCGGAAAATCCGCGGCGGGTATTTCTTCCAATTTTGCTTCGCATTGATTGTTCGGATACACTCCGTAAGCAATTACGTAAACGGTATTCTCGACCTGGCGCGCCTTGTATTTTGTCCACTGTGAATTAGTTGTTTCCCACATATTGTATATCCTCCAAGCATTTACTGATTTTTACTTTTATATGAAAAAAGCCGAGAAAATGTTACACCGTCCTTCGATTTTTTGGCACTATTATCAATAAATGCGGAAGACTTTTCAAAAGAGAGCAGCAAAAATTTTGGGTGACAGAATTTTATTCCCAACGACAGCAACGCCGGCGACAAAATTTCCGAAGTCAAAGCCATTTCGGATTTTTATCTGCCAAGTCGATACGACCGGAAAGGCGACGAAAACGAAAAAGCCGCCCTTTCGGACGGCTTGGAAAACACTGATTCTAAAAAAATTAATGGCGGAGCCGACGGGGCTCGAACCCGCGACCTCCAACGTGACAGATTAAAATTCTTTGTTCCAGATTTGGCTTAAATAAAAGCAAAATCATCACTTAGAAAAACACCAGCAACTACGCTTCGGCATAGTTGCTTTATTTATGCGGAGTTTTTTTGGCACATCTTGGGCACATTTTTTCCGCTTTAAGATGTTTGAGAATTATAAAATAAGACATAAACAAGCCATAGGCGCACTATGGCTTAGAAAATATGCCTTCTAAACTGGCAATGTCCTCCTCTGAGGTTCGTATCCCGATTTTGTAATATCAAGCAATTTCCTAATTTATATTCGTCGAGAGAATTGTTGAAACCATTCGATTTCCGGTATATATTAGCCGTCAAGCGCGCAATTTTAATTTTAATCCCAAGTCTCCTTGTCTAAATCGGGAAACGTTATTTTGCAGTTTCCCGGCTCGATTTGATAAAGACCGGCTTGTCCGTGCTCGTTAAGTCTACCTTCGACTGGTTCGCCGCCGGGCGGCGTGATGCGGTATCTGATGCCGGGCATCGGTTTACCTTCCGCGTCAACCAATAAAATCTCGATCCAGGCTTTTTTCTCCTTCGTCCGCTCTGCCGGTATTTTACCGCCTCCGCCCATCGTTTTTTGCAGAATTTGCGAGGTCAACTCGAAATTGGTTTTCACTTCGACAGGCGCTGTTGGGGTCTCGGATACCGTTTTTGCAAACGGACAGGGGGAAACCGCGCCGGGTGATTGCGCTGGAAAGGAACTTTGTGTTTGTTTGATCTTATCGGTTAAAGGCGAAGCCATCGCATTTTACTCCACAAAATTTATATCTTTACCGTTTCCAGAAAATCAGCTTCATCAGGTCCGCGCTTGTCGGCTTGGGGTTGATTGTTTTCCTCGGTTTTACTGTCATCAATATTTTCTTCCGCCGGATTCCACGCCTGCGGGTCATAGGTTTCTCGGATGGATTCCCAGTTCTTTTCGGTCAGAACACTCAGCAATTCATCGAGTCGCTCGTTTGGTTCGACGTCTTCATCGGAAAGCATCAGCTCACACAACCGATGATTGGCAAAATTAGGACAAACTTCAAACATCACAGCGACAAAAGCGGCAATCGAAGATTCCAAATCGAACCCGCGCGCGCGGGCGCGCCGGACTCCGGTTCGGACAAGCGAATGCAGAGTTTCTTCCGGCAATTCATCAACCGACACTTTGCTTTCATCCGGCAAAGTGACCATCGCTTTCGGATATTCGGAGACGAGATGCGCGGCGATGCGGCGCACAAAATTCTCCTCGGCGACTGCCTTGATAACGGACATTTGTTCGGGACGAATTGCTAATCTCATTGATTTAATTTGTTAATTGAAGCGGCTTCAGTTTTTATCATCAACATCAATTTTCAGCCTTGTTTCGTTCAATTTCTCTTTCGCCAGATGAAACCGGCATAATTCCTTGGCGTCAAACGATTCGGCAAAATAATATTTAACCTCTCCAAACAATATTTCAAGTTCGCTATAATTGCAGGTCAACAAAAATGGCGGCAAAACTCTCGGATCATAATAACGAAAGAGTAGCGGCTTACCGTTTTCATCGTCGACGGTCAAAAGCGAACGAAAATGTTTCCGCATCGCGGCAATTGAAACCGGGCTTTGTGCGAAAATCCCCCAGTGTTTCCCCCAGCATTCCGTTAAAAGCCAGTCCGTAAATGCGGTGCCGGGAAACAAATAGACGAGGTACGGCGCGGCATACACGAGGTCAGGAGGCAGTTCGCCGCGATACAGGCAAAGATTTGTCGGGTTCATCTCATAGAGCCTTACCGGTAAATCCGGCACGGATGCGCCGTCAAGTATGGCGTAACTATGCGTGCCGTCCCTGAATAAATATTTTCCCAGTTGCTCTTTCATCGATCTGTCGTCCAATTACTGCGAAATCCTCATCCGCGCACAAATCTCGCAAAACGTGCTTCCTGTTTGCGCCGCGTTTATCAAAACCTGCGCGGCAAAACTGTTAAATTCCGGTTTCGGAGGCGGCGCAACCGTCGGCTTAGGCTGAATCACTTGTCCCGGGTCGGCTTTGTCGGCTTCCTTTGGGTCTTTCGGCGCTTCGGGATTACTGCCCGACCCTGAGCCTGCTGCGCCGCCCGAGTTAATCAAAACCATCGTACCGGAAATCGTGACGTTCGACGGGTTGATGTTGATAAAATTTCCGCCGACTTTTAAGGTCAGGTTCGTGCCGGTTTCCAACGTCAAACTCGTCCCCGATTTGAGGTGAATTTCCGTCCCGGCATCAACCGCAAATTTTGTGCCTGCTTTTTCCTCAATATCGACACCGGCTTTGAGCGACATCGTACCGTCGATTTTTTCGTTATGGTCGCCGCCGACCTGCAGGTGCTTATCTTTTTTGACCTTCTCGAACTGGTCGTTTTCGATAATCAAATGGCGGTCGTGCAGGATTGTTTCCAGGCAGTCGTTTTTGACGCGAATGTCCTGATTTTTCTCGGCGTGAATAAAAATCTGCTCCGCGCCTTTTTTGTCTTCAAAGCGAAACTCGTTAAAGCCGCCGCCGCCTTTCGATGAGTTCGATTTAATCGTCGATTTCGTCTTCTCGTCCGGCAGCGTGTAGGGCGGCATCGTCTGCGGATTATAGACGCAGCCCGTGATAATCGGCTGGTCGGGGTCGCCTTCGAGAAAATCGACGAGCACTTCCATGCCGATCCGCGGAATGAACATCGTGCCCCATTTATTG
>DASWRC010000014.1:0-20737 GCA_036403375.1 Pyrinomonadaceae bacterium | reverse complement strand
TGCGCCGAGCGGTTAACATACCAGGTCGCCGTCGAAGGACGGAAGACAGCGGTGTCCGCACGCCCGTCGCCGTCATAATCACCCGGTGCCGCCAGGTCTCCGCCGGTGCCGAACGGAACCGAATAAAACGAAGCATCTTCCGACCTTAAGACAAACCATTCGCCCGTTCCGGGTCGGTAAAAAGCAATATCCGTTTTGCCGTCGCCCGTGAAATCCTGCGCGACCGGCTTGTCGGTCGAAACTCCGAAGGCGGTCGCAATCACGCCCGCGCTTGAACGATTCAGCCACCATTGTCCGTTTGACGGGCGGAAGATTGCCGTATCGGTTTTGCCGTCGCCGTCGTAATCGCCCGTCACCGGAACATCGCCGTTTTGACCGAAATTCGTGATGATTGTGCCCTGCGTTAGGGTTTGAATAAACCACGTGCCGGTCGCCGGACGAAAAACGGTTAAATCGGCTTTGCCGTCCGCATCGAAATCTCCCGTCGAGGGAATGTCGCCCGCCTGTCCGAAGGGAACCGAATAAAACGAATTGTCTTCACTTCTTAAAATAAACCATTCGCCCGTCGATTCTCTCCAGACGGCAATGTCGGTTTTGCCGTCGCCCGTGAAATCCGCCGGGACAATCTTGTCGGTCGCCGCCCCGAATTGCAGCGCCAAAACCTGGGAATCGCTGCTCTTTGAATACCACCATTGACCGGCGGAAGGGCGAAAGATGGAAATATCGGTTTTTCTATCGCCGTCAAAATCGACGTGCGCCGCCGCATTCGCGGCACTCGCTTCGCCGAAGACTGTAAATTTGAAAGCCTGCGAAACCGCAAAGCCGCTGGCGGCGGAAGCGTCCGTCACATACCAGCGACCGAAGAATGTTTGACCGATTAATGCCGGATTGTCGGGAATCGCTAACGAAACCGACCCCCAGCCGCTGCCTGAGCCTGACCCGGCAAGAGCAATCTGCCGGCGCGTGAATGAGCCGGACGACGGAATCGAATCGGTTCCCGGGTCGGTGGAATCGATAACCAGAACAGCCGGCGCGCCGCCTAAAGCAGTCGAGACGGCAACGGTAAAAGCGGGATTTCCGACCAGCGGCGGCTCGATTGCCATCGCCGACGGAACAATTCCGCCCGCGCCTGCGACGCCCGTTCCCGTCAAAACCGGTACGCGGTTTGATTCCGTGTAAAGCGTCGGATGGTCAAACGGCGGCAGCTCGTTGCGGACGCGCGGGTCGGTTAAAGGTCGGCTTAAAAAGGCGACCAAATCGTTGAGCTGATTGTTGCCCAATCCCTTCGGGCTAATTTGCGGGTCTTTGTTCGGCGCATTAAAGTCGCCGCCGCGATTATAAAAATCGACGACCTGTCTTAAAGTCGTGAAATTTCCGTTATGAAAATACGCGCCGCGCAGCTCGACGTTTCTCAAGGTCGGCGTGCGAAATTGTCCGGCATTGCCTTGATTGTTCGTCACCTGCTGCCTTCCGGTGTCTTCATTCGCCGGACGCACGCCGATATAATGAAAGCCGTTATCGCTCTGAAGATTTCCGGTGTGACAGGAACCGCAGGCAGTTACACCCGAACCGAAAAGATTTGCTCCGCGCTGCTCGGCGGCGGTTAAAACTCCGACGCCCTGATTAACCTGGTCGAACGGCGTCTGGTCGCTAAAGAGCGTCCTTTCGTGGGTCGCGATTGCCAGCGCAATCCTTACGGGCGTCACTTCCGGCGTCCCGAAAGCTTCCTCGAAAAGCTGCGGGTAGGTTCTGCCGTCAATCCAATTTTTCAAACCCAACGGAATATTTGTCGCCAGCGCCAGCGGTTTCGCGCCTGTTATGCGGTCGGCGACCTGCTGCCAATTTCTGCCTCCATGCGCCATTTCCGTATCGCTAACGGGCGGTCCCAACACCTGACTTTCGAGCGCGCCGCCGTTTTGCAGGACAACCTGATTCGTCAAAGGGTCGCGAAAAGTTCCGGTCGCGCGTCCGTCCCAGAAAAGCAGGTTGGGATACGCCGAATCCGTGTAAGGCGCCGCGCGCCTGCCCGTCACCTGTTCGCGGTAACCGTAGGTGTTCGACCAATTATACGTGCCGTCCAAATTGTTCGCCGTTACGCCGGGCGAGCCGAAAACGTCGTCCGGGGTACTGAAAACGCCGTCTAACCCCGGATTTGTCGAACGCGTTCGCTGCGCGGCGGTTCTTTTATCGATTCCGCCGCCCGCGCCGGAATGACAGGTTCCGCACGAAACGGTACGTGTCGAAGAAAGCTGTTCGTCCCAGAAAAGTGCTTTTCCGAGCGCGGCTTTGGCGGCGGTAATCGGATTGCCCGGCGGTGCCGGCGGCGGTGTCAGCGGCTGAATGCCGCCGCCGAGCGCGCCGTTGGCGCGCAAGCCCGTGTCTGATTGGCTGAAACCGCTGGTCGTGACGGCGTTTTCAGAGCGAATCCAGTAGAAAAACGTCTGTCCCTGCGGCGCGCCAACGTCGAAAAAAGTATTTGCCGGGGTCGTTCCGATGTCGGTCGCGCCGACCGGATTATCGGTCGCATTGCGAAAGATGCGGTAATTCGTCGCGCCGCGCATCGGGTCCCAGCGCAAACCGACTTTCGTCGAATAAATTCCATCCGTTGCCGCAAAACCGGTCGGTGCCAGCAGTGATGTCTGTCCGCTGACGGTCGTCGATGATGAAAATTTGAACGTGATTAATAACGACGCGAAGACAAAAATGACGAGTAATTTTATTCTTTGCATAAATTTCTGACAGTTTTACAACCGGGAGTTTTTTAACTAAAAAGATGACTGAAAATATTTCTTAACTTATTGCGACACCGGAAAAGTCTGGTCTTGACGTTGCTTTCCGACCAGCCCGTAATGCGCGCGACTTCCGCGACCGAAAAATCCTCGCCGTGCAGAAGCGTCAGCGCCAGACGCTCCCGGGCGTCGAGACCGGAAAGAATTTTTTCGGCTAAATCGCGGGCGACCAGAGATTTTTCCGCGTCTGCCGCGCGGTCGTCCGCGATTTGTTCCAAACATTCGCGCTCTTCGTTTGAAACCTGACTGAAAAGATTTTCCGCGCGCCGCCCGCGCCGCCTTAATTCGTCGTAACAGGCATTGATGGTCAGGCGCGAAGCCCAGGCGGAAAACGATTTTTCGTGCCCGCCGCGAAAGTCTTTCAACGAAAAATAGATTTTCGTAAATGCCTGCTGCGCGATGTCTTCGACCTCCGCGCGCTGGCGGAAAAAGCGGCTCACGAGATGGATGACAAGGCGGCGGTAACGTTCGAATAGGCAGGCAAAAGCCGTCTCGTCGCCCGCGAGCGCGAGCTTCACGAGTTCGTCGTCCGCGAATTCGGACGGCGCGCTTACTTTAACGGCGCTTCGATTCACGTTTTGGATTGGATTAATTCTAATCGTGTCATCAATCATTACGGCAAATTCGGCGAAAATTCAAGTTTTGAGTTCCGCTCGCGCCCCGGAAAGAACCGACTTTGAGGGGTACGACAATCGGACGCAAGCGGAACTCAAAACACCTTAAAAATTTATAAAGAACTAATCTCGCGCTTTTTAGGCAAAACCCTTTTGTCCTGCGGCTTGCATTAATCATTTCGCCTGCCGTTGGGGCGCGGCGGCGGATTTTCGATTTTGAAACTGCCCGGAACGATGAACAAATCGGCGCCGGGTTCGCTTCGTTTAATATTCACAAGCCGGAAAATATGCTCGCCGGCAATCGGGTCGAGGTGACGCGAAAAGACGATGACCTGCAGCTCGGGCGAAAACCATTTTTCCGTGAAGACCGTAATGGGCTTGTCGTTGCCGATTTGACCGACCGGAATGACAAACGACGTCCGCGTGCCTTCAACCGAAACGCCCTCAAGCGTTTTCGTGCCGAGCGATTCGGTTTTCGCGTCTTTCGGGTCTTTCTCGGTAAACGGCGGTCGGTTGTCCGGCAACGGATTCCTGCGGGCGACTTTGCGGTTCAAATCGAGAAAGTAATGCATTTTTCCCGGAAAATCGTTGATGAAAACCAACTTTTGCGGCGCGCCGTCTTCGCTCACAATCTGGAAGCCGCCGATGTTGTCAATCGGCTGTTCGCGGCGAGTTCTGCCCTGATTATCGCGATAAACCGCGCCTTTGATTTGTTTCGTGACGGTCGAGCCGTCAAACAAACGCCGCGTGTCTTCGATAACGATTTCGGCGGAAAACGGCGCGTTTTGAACTAATTTATCACCAAAACGCATTTCGGCACCAATAAATTGCGCGGTCGGCGAGTCGAGCGGCTTAAAATCATCGTCGCGGCGCTCTTGTTTCACACGCGCATCGACTTCTTCAAACCGCGCGCGCGCTTCTTCCACACCGACGACGCCGTCGCCATTTTTGTCCATCGACTTAAACTGCTCGTTCGTGTTTTCGTCAAATTCCGCGCGCGATACGTCGCCCGGTTTTTTCAGACTTCCCATGACGAAAAACGGAATCGGCGGCGGTTGATTTTCGGAGCGCGGCAGTTGCTCGCCGTCGCCTTGAACCGGCGAAAATTGCCCGCGCCCGCGTCCATCAGGCGGCAAAGGTCGGCGCGGTCGCTCCTGTTCGTCAATCACGCCGTCCGCGTTGCGGTCGAGCCGTTTGAAGATTTCGGCGGTCGCGGATTTATATTCTTCCGCTTCGATAGTCCCGTTTTTGTTCGCGTCGACGCGCTCGAACCATTCTGCGCCATCGCGCGGCGGGCGGCGCTGCGGCGGCTGCGAATAGGACGAAAAAGCAAAGGTGAGAATCGTCGCCAAAGTTAAAATAATTGCGATGATATAAAATTTTTTCTTTTCCATAAAATATCTCGAAATCTAACGAATAAAACGAATTGCCCGTGCCAGACCGTCGTCGCCGATAACCACTTCGGCGCTCACGAGTTCGGATTCCTTTTCAACATTTGTCTTCAGCCCGAGCGAAACCATCATCGAGCTTGGAACTTTAACGCGCACAATCTGCCCGCTGTCCGTATTTGCCGCGTAGGTCAGAGCGATAAAATCCGTCTTCGTTTCGGCGACCGCGACCGCTGGAGAAATTTCGCGTTTCGACGAGTTACCGGGCGATTTGACGGTCGTTTCGCTTCTTTGGTTTTTTGCGATGAACTTCGGTTTCGGCTGAAGACTTTTTGCTAAAACTTTTGCCGTAACAGGTTTCGAGACGCGCGCTTCGGGAGTTTCGGGATTGAACAGCGGCGCGACGTTTGCTGATTCTTCCGTTTTTTTGATGATTTCTTCGGGCGGATTTTTGACAGGTTTTTGGGCGGCAATCCGCGCGTCCGAATTTCTATTTGAATTCAAAAGCAAAATCGTCAAACCGCCGCAAATCAGAATCGCCAGCACGCCGAAAGCCGGAATTTGCGGGCGAAACGCGGCAAGCCAGCTTTTTTCGCGGCGCGCTTTTTCCGCCTCGATGCGGCTTCGCACGTTCCACCAAAGCTTTGGCGATTCGGCAATCTCGTCGAGCGTTTTATCGTCCGGAGCAAAATCCTTTAAAAGATTTTTTGTGATTTTATCCAGTTGTTCGTCGGAAAGTTTTCGGTCCATAAATTTTTCCTTGAAAAAGCTGCGTCTCACCTGAAATGACGAATGCGCGGCGGGTTCGGTTACATTTTCTAAAAATATTTTTTTTCGGGCGCGCCGGTTTGCAGAAAATTGCCTGAATTTCTAAAAAACAAGATAATTTAGAAAATGGAATCGCAAATCGCAAATCGCAAATCGCAAATTCACACGGGTTGTCAGGGCTGGAATTACGAAGATTGGACAACCCGCGCAGGCGGCGCGAGCATTTTTTACCCGCGCGGAACGCGCGCCGGTGAAATGCTCGCGCATTATGCGAAAATCTACGACACCATCGAAGTCGATTCTTCCTTTTACGCGATTCCGTCCGCGCCCAGCATCGAAGGCTGGTATAAAAAAACGCCCGCCGATTTTACGTTTTCGCTAAAAATGCCGCAGCAAATCACGCACGAACACGCGCTGCGTCCGAGCGCTTTTGAAATCGTGGACGAATTTTGCGAGCGCATCAAAGGTTTAAAGGAAAAGCTCGGCGTCGTGCTTATTCAATTCGCGCCGCAGTTTGAAGCATCGAAGGAAAACGCGCAGAATTTACGAAAATTTTTAGAACGGCTGCCGCGTGAGATTCGCTTCGCCGTCGAGTTTCGCGACCGGCGGTGGCTGATTGACTGGACGTTTCAGGAACTGGAAAAAAACTCGGTCGCGCTCGCGCTCGTCGAAGGAAAATGGCTGCCGCGTGAATTAACGTTCGGCGCGATTGAGAAATTAAAAACCGATTTTGCTTACATTCGATTTATGGGCGAGCGCGATTTGACGGCTTTCGATAAAATTTATCGCCCGC
This sequence comes from Pyrinomonadaceae bacterium, assembly GCA_036403375.1. Taxonomy (GTDB): domain Bacteria; phylum Acidobacteriota; class Blastocatellia; order Pyrinomonadales; family Pyrinomonadaceae; genus JAFDVJ01. The sequence goes on along the minus strand of DASWRC010000014.1, from coordinate 14,385 downwards.
AGGACGCGAATCTCGAAATGTGGAAAGAGGAAATCGAAAGAATCACGGCACGTGAAATCTTCGTTTATTTCAGCAATTTCTACGAAGGACACGCGCCGGCGAGCGTCAATAAACTAAAAAAACTTCTCGGGCAGGAGATTACCGAAGCGAGCGATTTGGAAAATCAAGCGTCGCTTTTTTGAGATTTACGAACCCGTTTATAAATCCACGGCTTTCTGATAAAAATCCCAACAATTATTTGTTTGTCGTGAAAGATTTTATAACAACGCTCGAAACGACCAGTGCGACCAAGCCCAGAACCAGCGCCGGCAGCCCGAGCAATAGCGCCGGGTATGCGCCCTCAGGCAAATATGCATTAAGTATCTGACCGGAAACAGCGGCTGAAACACCGGCGACGGTCAAAACGATAAATGCCTGAATAATCTTTAGCCATAAAGGTATTCCCGCCGAGTATTCTTCCATCGGCTCAAAAACTCCGGCATCGCCGGAAACCTCGTAAGGCTTTCCTGTAATCCGCGTTTTCCAGTCTTCGATAAGATAATGAACGGCTGCCAGCGGAACGACAAAACCGAGTACAACGGCGACAATCGCGTATGTCACGCTTACAATTTTGAAACTGTTTCCGACATAAAAAAGCAGAAAGACGACCGCGCCCGAAAGTCCGACTCCGAGAACGTAAAGTAAAAAGAACAAAGGGTACATCGCCAACGGAATTTTGCGCGGCTGGTCACTCGTTGAAGATGTGGAAGAAAATGCGGCGGCGCCGTTCTGGTCGTGCAATTCACTATTGCAGCGTTTACAGCGCGGCTCGGCTGCCCAATTGGTAAGACCGCAGGCGGAACATTTAATAGTTTTAGTTTGGCTCATATTTTATTTAGAACAGAAAGGTATGCAAAAGCGGATTTTTAAGGAATCATTCAGGATAAGCGCCTGAATGTGAGTGATTATATGACGGCATCGAGTTTTTTGTAAATGTTTTTTTATTGTCTCGAAGACAGCAATTTGCGATTTTCGCGAGCTGTTCAAAGCGCTCGTTTTTGAAGAGAATTTTTATCGTTCTTACCAATTCAAACCTTTTCGGAAGTTTTATCGTAAAATAACTATCACAGATTGCTTTTCGAGCAATAAAAGTTTCGTGGAGAAATAACGGAAAAATGGCATTGTCAAAAACAAAAAAAGTTCTTCTCATCGTCGGCGGATTGATTTTCGCCTTTATTTTAGTAGCAATTATCGGAATTGCTTTAATGTTTGAATCAATGGGTAAACCGAGTGTGCCGGACAACAGCGTTCTCGTTTTACGCGTTTCGGGAAGCTTGCCCGATTATTCGCCGGACGACCCGACGGCGCGGATTTTCGGCATCAAACAGCCGCAATCTTTTACAAGTCTTCTGACACAGCTTCGCAAGGCAAAGGTCGATTCACGCGTCGGCGGCGTTCTGCTCGACATCGATTTCCCGCAAATCGGCTGGGGAAAAGCCGACGAGCTGCGCGACGCAATTAAGGATTTTCGTACCTCGGGCAAGCCGATTTATTCCTACATGGAAATCGGTATGAACAAGGAATACTACATCGCGTCGGCGACCGAAAAGATTTATATCCCGCCGTCGGGCGACATCTACGTCAACGGATTTGCGGCGGAAGCGATGTTTTATAAAGGCTCGCTCGATAAATTAGGCATCGAAGCGGAAGTCATTCAAATCGGACCGAAATACAAAAACGCGCCCGACCAGTACACGAAAACAAAGATGGGCGAAGGGCAGAAAGAAGTTCTCGACGCGCTTTTAGACGAATATTTCGGACGTCTCAAAAACGGCATCGCCGAAGCGCGCAGCAAGACGCCTGAAGATGTCGAGGCATTAATCAATAACGCGCCGTATCACGCCGACGAAGCCAAAGAAAAGGGCTTGATTGACGACGCGCTCTACCGCGACCAGGCTTACGACCAGTTAAAAACGCGGCTCGGCTATAAAACGGAAGATAAACTGCGCACCATTTCGGGAACCGATTACCGCGAAATTCCGTCTGATTCGCTCGGGCTCAACAAAGGCGAAAAAATCGCCATCGTTTACGCTTCGGGCGCAATCAATATGGGCAGTTCGAGCAAAAGTCCGTTCGGCGGCGAAATGGTCGGCGCCGACACAATCGTCAAAGCCGTCAACGACGCGGCAAACGATAACTCCATCAAAGCCATCGTCCTGCGCGTCGATAGCCCGGGCGGCTCGGCGCTCGCGTCCGACTTGATGTGGCACGCGCTCGAAAACGCGAAAGGCAAAAAACCGGTCGTCGTTTCGATGGCTGACGTCGCGGCTTCGGGCGGTTATTACATCGCCTGCAACGCCAACAAAATCGTCGCCGAACCGACAACCGTTACCGGCTCAATCGGAATGTTTCTCGGCAAACCCGTTTTGAAAGGTTTTTACGATTGGCTCGGCGTCTCGAACGAGTATGTGATGCGCGGCAATAATGCCGGAATCTTTCGCGAAACCGAAAAGTGGACGGACGACGAAAAAGCCAAAATGAGAAGTCTTGCCAACAAAGTTTATTACGGCGATTTTGTCCCGAAGGTCGCAAAGGGTCGCGGTAAAACCGATGCGGAAGTTGACACGCTCGGTCAAGGTCGCGTCTGGACCGGCACGCAGGCGAAACAAAACGGCTTGATTGACGAATTCGGCGGTCTGGAAAAAGCCATCGAAATCGCCAAACAGCTGGCAAATCTGCCCGCCGACAAAGACGTGCGCCGCGTCGCCTTTCCCGAACCGCGCTCGTTTTTTGACGAATATTTCGGCAGCGACGACAGCACTTTTGCCGAGACGGAAGAATTCAAAGCGAAAAAAGCATTAGCCGATTCGATGCCCGAAGACGTGCGCCGCGCAATGCGTTACGCCGAGATTTTAGACCGCATGCAGAAAGGCGAAGCGATGACGATGATGCCTTATGAACTGGAAATCAAATAATCCCCAACCGTTCAAAAAGGCGGCGCGCAATTTAAATTGCGCGCCGCCTTTTTTACTTTAACAGCCAGTTAAGCGGTTTACTTTCATAATTTTCCAAACATTAAATAAAATCATCGCCGACATTAATTTTTTTGCTTGACGATTTAATTTTTTGATGTAATATGTTAAAAGTTCTAACATATTAGCAGTACAAAACCTAAATAGTTTCTGATTCATAGATATTTCAAGCTTTAATTATCTACAAAATAAGAATTACCGACTTTGTTCCGGTTAATTTGTTAGAGTTTTTAACAAAACAGTGAGAAAGATTAATCCGAAAGATTTTACCCTGGCGAAACGCGGTACGTCGCGCGAAATCAATCGTCAGATTGCGCTCACGCTGATTCACACTCATCAGCCGATTTCGCGCGCGGGCTTGGCGCGACTGATGGATACGAACCGCGCGAACGTCACGTTTCTGGTAAATGAGCTTTTGGAAGAAAACCTGGTGCGCGAAGGCGCGCAGGGGAGCGAAAAAGTGCGCGGGCGAAAACCCACTTTTCTTTATCTGAATTCGCAGAAACATTTCGCGGTCGCGGTCGATATTCGCGCGAGCCGGACTTTTTTGATGATAACGGACGCGCTCGGCAAACAAATCGGCGAGATTACAAGCTTTGCGACCGAGCTTGACCCGAGTAAATTCGTCAAATCCTTAGCCGCGCGGATCCGCGCGATTGTCGGCACGAAGCTCGAAGCCTCAAACTGCGAAGGCATCGGCATCGTCGTCCCCGGAATGCTCGACCGCCAATCGAACGTCGTTCTCCACGCGCCGACTCTTGGCTGGCGCGACGTTGATCTGCTCGCGCCTTTGCAAAAGGAATTCGACGGCATAAAAGTTCATCTGGAAAATTCGGGCAAGGCGTGCGCGCTCTCGCAAATCTGGACGACGCGCACGGACGGCATCGGTTATAACGATTTGGTTTTCGTGAGTGTTTCGGACGGCGTCGGCGTCGGGATTGTCATTAACGGCGAGCTGATTCGCGGGCGGCATAATACGGCGGGCGAATTCGGGCACGTTCCCTTAAGCATCGACGGTCCGCCGTGTTCATGCGGCGCGAACGGCTGCTGGGAAGCATATATTTCAAATTTGGCGATGCTCTCACGCTATTTCGGTAAAAATTTATTAAAGCGCCAGCCGCAGTCGATCGAAACCGCGGAATTTACGATTGGCGATTTAATCTCCAAGGCGCGCGAGGGCGAAAGCCGGGCTTTGACGGCTCTGCATTCGACGGCGCGCTACCTTGGTTTAGGTTTGGCTTCGATTATCAATGCCGTTGACCCTTCGTGCGTTTACATCGGCGGCGAGATAACGGAAGCCTGGGACTTAATCGAACGCGAAGTTCACGATGCGATTAAGGAAAGGACTTTGACGAAAGAACTCGGGGCGACAGTCGTGCGAACGGTTCCGGCAAGCGAGCATCCGCGCCTGCGCGGCGCGGTCGCGCTCGTTACGGCACCGGCGTTTGCCGCTCCGAAAGTAGCTTAGAGAAAAAGTAAATAAACAAGATTTTCCCGGCAAACGCGGTCGATTTCAAAAGAATCCGCGCTTTGCGTAGGGTGGTTTTTGCTCAAAATTCGGCGGTCGATTTTGAAAGATTAAGCGGGACAAAAATAAAAAAGACGATTATTTTGGAGGATTGTTTTAAATGAGTAGTAAAAAGGGTTTTGAGTTTTTCGGGTGGCAGAGACTTTTCCCGGTCTTGCTTCTTTTAATGTTAATCGGTGCGGCGAGTGTCTCGGCGCAGACGAGCTTCGGGCGCATTTCGGGCACCGTTACGGATTCGACCGGCGCGGTTGTGCCGAACGCGAACGTCACGGTTTCCGACCCGGCGACGAATTTTTCGAAGACGGTTCAAGCCGATGAAAGCGGCTTTTATACGATAACGAATGTGCCGGTCGGCACTTACACGGTCGCGGTCGAGATGACGAATTTTAAGAAATCCGTGCAGACCGGCAACGTGATTAACGCCGACGCGCGTTTGACGGTCGATTTCACATTGGAAACCGGACAGATTTCCGAGGTTGTCGAAGTCGTGCAGGAAAGCGGCGAGACGGTCAACGTAACGTCGGGCGAAGTCGGTAAAGTCATCGACGGTCAGCAGGTCGATAACCTCGCGCTCAACGGGCGCAATTATTACCAGTTAATGACCGTGATTCCCGGCGCGGTCGCGACGACCGACGACGCGCTCGACACGAATCTGGCGACGAACACCATCAGCATCAACGGCAACCGGGGCGTTTCCAACAACCTGACGGTTGACGGCGGAAACAACAACAATGCGGGCAGCAACGCGAGCCAGATCAACAACGTCGGCATCGATTTTATTCAGGAAGTAAAACTGCAAACGTCGAATTTTTCTGCCGAATACGGTCGCAATTCGGGCGCGCAAATCAACGTCATTACCAAGCGCGGCACGAATCATTATCACGGCTCAATGTTTGAATTCCTGCGCAACGACCGCTTCGACGCGCGCGGCGCGTTCGACGCCGCGAAGCCGTTTTTGCGTTATCACAACTACGGCTACACCATCGGCGGTCCGCTGCCGTTCCTGAGATTCGGCGAGCGCGACCCCGATGATTCGTTTATCAAATCGGGCAAAGACAAGCTTTATTTCTTCTTCGGTCAGGAATGGAAATCCATCCACCGGGTCGGCGCGGCGAACCGGCAGACAATTCCGACGACTGCCGAACTGAACGGCGATTTTTCGTTTCGCCTGCGCGGCACGGACGGCATTGTCGGGACGGACGACGACGGCGTTTTGCGCGACCCGACTTTGACCGGCGCCTGCACCGCCCGCAATGGCAATACGCCGGCTGTCCGAACGGGCTGTTTCGGCGGCAGCGACGTCAATTTACGCAATAAAATTCCGTTGAACCGAATCTCGCCGAACGGCGTCGCGGTGGCTAACGTTTACCGCTCGATGATTGGGCTGTCGTCGCTTTATATCGATTCGCCGGTCGGCAACAACATCACGTTCCAGCCGCCGATTGCGAGCGATTTCCGGCAGGAATTTATTCGTATCGACTATCTTTTCAATAAAAACAGCAGCATTTACGGGCGGTACATTCACGACAGAAACGGCGTCGTCGAACCGTACGGAACGTTTATCAATTCGCCGCTGCCGACTTCGCAGCAGTTTCGCAATCGTCCGGGCAACGGTCTGCAATTCGGCTATCTCTGGAACGTCAGCCCGACGATCACCAACGACGCGAAATTCAACGCTTCGTGGACCGACCAGCGCATCGTTCCGAGCACGGAATTCTGGGCGCGCGAAACCTACGGATTCACCTTTCCGCAGCTTTTCCCGAACGGCGGACAGTATGAAAACTCGATTCCCGACATCTCTTTCGGCGGAACCGGAACGGTCGCCAATTTTGCGGGCGTGGCGCGGGCGCTGACGGCGCTCGCACGCGATTATATGGTGATGGACACGCTGACCTGGGTGAAGGGCAACCACACGCTCAAGTTCGGCGGCTTAGCCAACAAAAGCGAAATTTACCAGAATGGTCGCTCGACTTACGCCGGAACCATCAACTACAACACCGGACAAAATCCGAACTCGAGCGGCAACGCCTTCGCCGACGCGCTTTTGGGAAATTTCAGAACTTACACCGAAGCGAGTCTTGACCCGGGGTCGCATTTCCGTTTCGAGCAGTATGAAGCGTTTGCGCTCGATAGCTGGAAAGTCAGCCGCAAGCTGAGTCTCGAACTCGGCGCGCGCTGGCAGTACGGAACGCCGTTTTATGCCGCTGAAAACACAATCGTGAACTTCGACCCGGCGTTTTACGACCCGGCGCGGGCGGTTACGCTTAATTCGACCGGCACGGTCGTCATTCTCGGTCCGAACTCAAACCGCTACAACGGCTTGGTGCGTCCCGAAGGCAGCCTTCCCAACCAGTTTTCGAGCAATCCGAATTTAGCCAATGTTCCGGCGGCAGCGCCGCGCGGGCTCTATGACCCGAAACATTACTTTATGCCGCGCGTCGGGTTTTCCTACTCGCCGTTTGACGACAATAAAACGGCGATTCGCGGCGGTTTCGGAATGTATTACGACCGCATCGAAGGCAACATCATTTTCCCGCTCGAAAACAATCCGCCGTTTGTCGATTCGGCAAGCTACGAAAACGGAAATCTCTCGAATATTCGCGGCGGCGCGACTTCGGCGCTCGCGCCTTTTGCGAACATCACGACTATCAGCCCGGACATGAAAACGTCGTACACGATGAATTTCAGTCTCGGCGTGCAGCGTGAATTGCCGTGGGGAATTTTCGCCGAAGCAACGGGCGTCGGCAATCTCGGGCGCAATCTGACGCGGCAAATCGACCTTAACTCGATTCCGCTCGGCGTGCAGCTCGCCAACCCGGGCGTCGCGACAGCGCTGCTTCGTCCCTACAAAGGCTACACGGGAATCCTGCAGCGCGTCAGCGATGCGTCGTCGCATTATTACGCGATGCAGCTTTACGCGGCGAAACGCAAGGGCAATATTCTGGCGACGTTGAGCTACACGTGGTCGAAGGTTCTCTCGGACGCCAACGTTTTGACCGAGCAGGCGGAAGAAGGCTTGAACAACCGGCGGTTCAATTACGGACCGGCGACGTTTGACCGCCGCCACGTTTTCGTCGCGACCTACACTTTTACCGTTCCGTTTTTCAAAAAGACGAGCGGATTTGTTAAAGCTTTGCTCGACGGCTACGAATTAAGCGGCATCACGCGCTTTCAATCGGGCAGACCGTTCACCGTCACGGCGGCGTCCTCGATTGGCGGCACGCGCCGCGCCGATTTAGTCAGTCCGGACATCGACATTTATCTCAAAGAAGGTCGGCAGTGGATTAATCCGGCGGCTTTTGCCGGTGCTCCGGGCGCGCGGCTGGGTTCGAGCGGTGTCGGCATCGTCACGGGTCCCGACTTTTTCATTACGGACTTTTCGATTCGCAAACGCTTCAGGTTCGGTGAAAAAAGAGATTTGCGCCTCCAGGGCGATGTTTTCAACGCCTTTAACCGCAATAATTTCAACGGAATCAACACGACCTGTACGAGCAGTCCCGTGCCGAGCGCCGGCTGCACCAGCAGCGGCTTCGGCACGCTGACCGCATCCGGTCCCGGCAGGAGCATCCAGCTCGGCATCAAATTCGGCTTTTAACGGCTGAAACCGTCTCAAACAGAGCTTGCCGCTCGCTCTGCGAAAATTTGCGGCGAGCTCTGTTTGAGACAAAAATACGCACCTAACTCTAAAGGTCAACTTTCGGGTAATCAGACAATCCATAATGTCAGTAAAAAAACTCTATTTTCATGCTCTGTTTTTCGCCGTGCTGTGGTGCGTCACGTTTCAACACCTGGCGGTCGCGCAAAACGTTCCGCCGGCGGGAAGTGTTTCGACTGCCGCGTTAAAGGCGGAAGTTCGCGAATTTATGGCACGCGAAATGGCGGCGCATTTCGCCGATATAAAAACTTTGAGCCCGCCGCCCGACAGAGTTTTTAATGCTTTAACAACCGGCGATTTTTCGTGGGGCAGCTTTGCGCGGGCGCTCGCAGCGCAGGCGGACATCGGCGGCAGTCAAACGATTGCCGGAAAAGACACGGCGCGCGCAGTTGCCGAAATCGGTTTGATTGAAGCGCGCAAGGGCGGCAAGTCGTTCGCGCAGCTTTATTCGACTTTAGCTTTGCGGCATTACGGCACGGATTTGTCGAAAAACGCCGTCTGGCAAAGCCTCAGCGAAGCGGAAAAAAGGGAATGGCACGAGCTGCTCGACCCGGCGCGGTTTTACGACGCGAAAAAGCGCGAGGTCATCAATCTGCCCGAAAATTATCTCGGCGTCGCGGCGCGCGTCTCGGCGATGAGCTTTCAGATGGGCGTTTTGAAAGACCGCGCTTTTCTCGATTCGGTTGTCGAGCGCGCCGCGCAGCAATTTTTGAGCGGCAAGCTTTACTCGGACGACAATCCGCCGACCGGACGCTACGACCGCTATTCAAATGAATACGCGCGCTTTTGCTGGGATGCGGCGGAAATCGCGGGTCGCAAAGATATTTTGGAAAAATTGAAACCAACTTTAAAAGAGCAGATGCGGCTCTGGTGGGATTTGGTTTCGCCCGCCGGTTACGGCTACAACTGGGGCAGAAGTCAGGGTTTGGTCAGTTACCTGGACACGCTCGAAATCGCCGCGTTTCTTGGCGAACACGCGGAGTTTCGCCCGGCAAAACTGGAAGACATCGCGAGCGTTTATAATCTCGCGTGGCGCTGGATTCGCAAGGATTACTCGGACGAAACGCACATGTTTACGGTTTTCGCGTTCGGGCGCGGCAATTATTCCTATATCAGCCGCGACCGCGAATGGCAGCAGACCGGCACGGGTTTCGGCAAGATTATCATCGCGCACAATTCGTTTATGAAATCTTTGGAGCGCGAAAATATTACTCAGATTCCGGCAGTCCCGCGATTCGAACAGGTGGCGCGATTCGAGTTTTTCGAGAAAAAGACTGACCGCGAGTTTGGCGTCTGGCTCGTCCGGCAAGGCGCTTTGCGGTTTGCGCTGCCCGTCACGACCGGTACGAAACCGGCAATTGCCGATTATCTGCCCGCGCCGCACGGACTTTCGGGATTTTCCGCGCCGGTCGAAGAAGTTTACCCGTCGCTCGTGCCGTTTCTCACCCTCGAAGACGGTAAAACTTACGCGGCATCGGAAGGCGCCGACCAGATCGACCCTTCCGCCGACGGTCAATCTTTGCGCGTCGTATGGAAAAAATGGGCGCGGGTCGGAAGCAAGTCGGGCGAAACGTTCGAAAACGGCATCACGAGCGAAGTTCGCTGGCGCATCGAGGGAAACAAATTGATTCGCGAAGAAACTTTGACCGCCGACCGCGATTTAACGATTAAAAACTGGCGCGTCACGCTGCCGGCGACCGCCGATAAAGCACGCGTCGAAATGAGCGGCGGCGAGCGCGCCGATGTTTTTGACGGTCGCGAAGGAACTTTGAAAGTCGCCGCAAAAGCGGATTGGAATTTAGAAAAAGATTTGCAGGCGACCGGCGAGAGCCGTCTTGGAAAAGGCGTGCTGGGCGCGATTCCCTTTCATTTAATTTATTCGACGAGCAATTTGCAGCTCAGGAAAAATGAGAAAAAGACTTGGCAAATTGTTCTTGAATTGGTGAAATAAATACATTTAATTGATTTTTCGAAATCACTTTTTAACGGATTATAAATTATGATTGCCGAGAATATACAGATTTCCGCATTAGTAACAGATTGGAGTAAGATTCCGGTCGAACAAACCGCCGAAGGCATCGAGCGGCAAATGGTCGTCGGGCAGAACGTGATGATGTGCCGCTTTCGTTTCGCGCCTTTTGTCGTCACGCCCGAACACACGCACCCGCACGAACAGATGACGCTTGTCATGCAGGGCAGAGTGAAATTTTACATCAGCGGCGAGGAACGTATCGTTTCGGCAGGCGACGTTCTGCATTTTCCGCCGCACAACCGGCACGGCGCGACGATGCTCGACGAAGAAGTGATTTTAATCGATATTTTTTCGCCCATCAGGGAAGATTTTTTAACAAAAAAGTAAACCGAAGCCGGATGATTTTAATGAACCTGTCAACCTGCGCCCGCGCAGAGGATGTGGGATAATACTCAAAAAAATCATTTGGGGGAAATTATGTATCGAAAAACTTATTACGCAACGCATCCATATTCAATCTACGGCGCATCGAACGACGAATTGCGCGAGCTTTACCTGGTCAGCGATATTTTTGCCGACGGCGAAATTCGTCTGAATTATTCGCATTTCGACCGTATCGCGGTCGGCGGCGCGGTGCCGACGGGCGAAAAATTAACTCTGCCCGTACAGACCGAACCCGAATCAGCAAAGGACAAGCCGTTTCTCGAACGCCGCGAAATGGGCGCCGTCAACATCGGCGCGGGACGCGGGAAAATTACGGTTGACGGCGAGAGCTTCGAGCTCGGCAACAAGGATTGCCTGTACATTCCCAAAGAAAGCGCCGATGTTTCGTTTGAATCGGTCGACGCCGGGAATCCGGCGAAATTTTATCTGCTTTCGACGCTCGCTCACGCGCGTTACGAAACGAAATTAATCACTACCGAACAGGCTAACAAACTGTATCTCGGTTCGCTCGAAACGTCGAATGAACGCACGGTTTATCAATTAATCATCCCCGGCATCTGTCAATCGTCGCAGCTTGTGATGGGCTTGACGTCGCTCAATACGGGAAGCGTCTGGAATACCTGCCCGCCGCATATTCACGAGCGCCGCTCGGAAGTTTACCTGTATTTCGATTTGGATGCGCAGGCGCGGCTGATGCATTTTATGGGACAAACCGAAGACACGCGCACGATTATCATGGCAAACGAAGAAGTCGTTCTCTCGCCGCCCTGGTCAATCCACATGGGCGTCGGAACGACCAATTACAGCTTCGTCTGGGCGATGGGCGGTGAAAATCTGGATTACACGGATATGAATGTTCTGGATATTTGCCAGTTGAAATAGTCCTTCAAGAGCGCCTTGTTAAAGTCTTAGCGGATGAATTCAGTAAAAAACAAAATAGCTGTTCTTTCTCTGCTTCTTTTGATAAATTGCGGTTTGACCGTGCCCGGACAAAAGCCTTCGAACTTTGTTTCCGTGCGCGGCAAAGAGTTCGTTTTGCCGGGCGGCAAACCGCTTTTTCTGAAAGGAATTAATCTCGGGAACTGGCTTTTGCCCGAAGGCTATATGTTTGAATTCAAAAAAGCCAACTCCGCGCAGAGGATTTACACGGTTTTTAATCAGCTCGTCGGCGAAGCGCAGGCACGAAAATTCTGGAAAGAGTTTCAGAACAGATACATCACTGAGGAAGACATCAAGTTTATCAAGAAATCCGGCTTTAATTCGGTTCGCGTGCCGTTTAGTTACCGCCTGCTGGTTTCGGAAAACAATCCGCCGGGACTCGAAGGCGACGGCTATGAACTGCTCGATAAAGTTGTTAACTGGTGCAGGCAGGAAAATCTGTACGTTATTCTCGATATGCACGCCGCACCGGGCGGGCAGACGGGCGACAATATCGACGACGGCGATGGTTATCCGTTTCTTTTCGAGAACGCCGAAGATCAGGAACTGACCGTTAGAATATGGCACAAACTGGCGGCGCGCTATAAAAACGAGACGATTATCATCGGCTACGATTTACTGAACGAACCCATCGCGCATTACTTTGACAAGGATTATTTCAACCCGAAGCTCGAACCGCTTTACAAAAAAATTGCGGCGGCAATCCGCAGCGTCGATAAAAATCACGTAATCTTCTTAGGCGGCGCGCAATGGGACAGCAATTTTAAGGTTTTCGACGCGCCGTTCGACAAAAAATCGGCTTATACTTTTCACAAATACTGGACTGCGACCGACCAATCCGTCATTCAGGAATACGTCGATTTCGGCAATAAATACAACGTGCCGGTTTGGATGGGCGAATCGGGCGAAAACAGTTACGAATGGATCGATTCGTTCAGAAAACTGCTCGAAAAAAATCAAATCGGCTGGTGTTTCTGGACGTTCAAACGATTGGACGCAAAGGCAACCATCGCCTCAATCAAAAAGCCGGAAGATTGGGACGAAATCGTCGAATTTGCCGAAAATCCGCGCACGACGTTTGAAGAGGTCAGACGCGCGCGCCCTGACAAAAACAAGATAGACAAGGCTCTGCGCGATTATCTTGAACAGATTAAATTTGCCAACTGCAAAATTAATGATGAATATTTGAAAGCGTTAGGCTTAAAATAAATTTATAAAATTATGAAAAAATTGTGTCTCGCTTTAATCCTGCTGTCGTGTTTCGTCAATCTCAGGGCGCAGACAGCGGATGTTTTTGACAAAAATTTTATCAAAGCGCGAATGCTCAAAGTCGCCGGCTGGCAGCTGAAAAATCCGAAACACGACCTCGTTGACTGGACGAACGGCGCGTTTTACGCCGGGGTTTTTGCCGCTTATGAAACCACGAAATCGCCGGAAATAATGAAGGCTTTGATGGAGATGGGCGAAAAGAACAACTGGCGGACCGGAAAACGCTTCGACCACGCCGACGACATCGCGATTTCGCAGACCTACATCGACCTTTACCGTTTGAAAAAAGACCGCAAAATGATTCAGCCGACGATTGACGCGATTCAGAAAATCAAAACCGAAAAAAGCGCGGAAGTCGAAAAACACGGCATTATCTGGTGGTGGTGCGACGCGCTTTTTATGGCGCCGCCGACACTCGCTAAACTCGGCAAAACTTTGGGCGACAAAACTTATCTCGATTTGAACGATAAGTTTTTCGCGGAAACCTACAACCTGCTTTTCGACCGGCAGGAACATCTTTTCGCCCGCGACGCGTCGTATTTAATCAACGAAAAGAGCGAAGGAAAACGCGAAGCAAACGGCAAAAAAGTCTTCTGGAGTCGCGGCAACGGCTGGGTTGCGGGCGGACTCGTCCGCCTTTTAAAGGAACTGCCGAAAAATCATCCGCGCCGCGCGTTTTACGAAAGTCTCTACAGGGAAATGATGGATAGAGTTTTGACATTGCAGCAGGCGGACGGACTCTGGCGTTCGAGCCTTCTCGACCCCGATTCATATCCGGGCGGCGAGGCGAGCGGCAGCGGTTTTTATCTTTACGCAATGGCATGGGGCATCAATAATAAACTGCTCGATAGAAACAAATTTCTCCCGGCGGTCAAAAAAGGCTGGACGGGTTTGAATTCGCTCGTCACGCCGGACGGCAAAGTCGGCTGGACACAGCCCATCGGCGCCGACCCGCGCAAGAATTTCGACGCCGAAAGCTGGGAAGTTTACGGCGCGGGCGCGTATCTTCTCGCCGGTTCGGAAGTTATCAAATTGAAGCGCGGCTAATACCGATTTTTAATTACACGTTTTCACGCTCAAATAGAAACTCACTCCAAACTAAAAAAAGCCGGGACGCGCGCGCGTGCACGTCCCGGCTCTTTTATTGGCTGTTATGCCAAACCCTGCTTAAAGCATAAAGCCAATTCGACTAAAGACGGTGAAAAAAATCTCCTCGCGGTGTAATGTTTCTAATTTTTATTTTCGCTTTATAAATTCTTCGCCGGTTAAGAATTTTGCCGAATCGCGAACCTTTTCGACGTATCGGAAAAACTATTTTGGCGAAAAATTTCAGATGGAACAAAACTTGCTATTACGGCAAGCGAACTGTTTTATTTTAAGACACATTATTTTTTTATATATAGAGGGAATAAAATTTATGGCTGAATCACGGGTAGAGACGATTGAAAAACTGAATCTTTTGGTAAAAGACATCAAAATCGCGATGCTTACGACCATCGATAAAGGCATTTTACGGTCGCGCCCGATGGCGACGCAGGAATCCGATTTTGACGGCGAATTGTGGTTT